>CAJTUD010000063.1:0-11842 GCA_910579725.1 uncultured Oscillospiraceae bacterium
AGAATCTTCTTGAGATTTCTCATGTGGATTTTTCCTCCTTTTTATTTTCTGGAGTGAAAAGTCTTGTTTTCCGCCGAAAAGTTGCCGTTTTTTTCAACCAGACGGCCATTATCAAGCCCCTTACCCGGTAGAAAAAGTCCAGGAATCGCTGCGCCGCAATGGATTTACAGGGCGAAAAAAATCTTTGGTAGCTGATTTTTGCAGTTTGGTAGCACACGCTCAGATTATGTAAATGATACTTGTTATGTCCGCCGTATTTTCAACCGTTTCCGGCGGAAGATAGCTTGGTAGCCAGTTGGTAGCGTATTCATAAAAATTTTACATTTAAATGCAAAAATTGATGAAAATTTGGTTGCTTTTTTCAGAATAATGCAAAAAATCGTACGCAAATTAAAAATTTAACAAAGAAGTTTACATAACACTGTTTTGGGGCAAAAAATGCGGCAGATCAGGTGACTGCCTGGTCTGCCGCATGGATATTTTTTCAGTTATTTCCACCATTGGACGCGTGTGTATTCCGGGCATACTATCGCCGGAGGTGAAGCGTAATGCAGGATCATAAAAGCCAGCCATCCGGGCGGAAACCCGGATGGCCGGAAGGCGACGACGATGTCATCAATAAATACGGCACCTATGAAGTGCAGCGGACCAACGGCATGGAGAACAAGTACCCCATGATTGCTCAAGGACTCTCCGAGCGGGAGGCCCGGGAACAGTTGGAAGCAGCCCGGCGCTGGAAAGAGAAAAAGTAGGCTACAGCGCCAGGGTCATGTCGTACCACACCGCGCCGCCGTGAATGGACTGGGACACGCCCCGGTTTACAAAGCCGAAACTTTCGTAATATTTCAGCTTCCGCTCCAGGCAGGTGAGAGTGACGCCACGGCGTTTCTCCCGCCGGGCCTGGACAATCAGAGCATCCAGCATTTCCCGCCCGCAGCCCATTCTCTGCCAGTCCGGATGGACGGCCAGGCTGAATACTGATTGCCAGGGGTGGCTTTCGCTGTGACAGCCTGCGTCTCCGAACATCTCGTCGGCAATAAATTCCCGGCAGATGACCGGTCCCATGACAAAGCCCACGATGGTTCCGCTTAACTCGCCTACCAGAAAGTGATTTCCGTATGAAGCGATGCGCGCCCGGATAGTCTCCCGGCTGGCGGCCTGTTCCGGGGGAAAACAAGCCGCTTCAATTTCCGCGCAGCGGTCCAGATCCTCCGCCATCGCCGGACGGACGGACAGCTTTCCACCCTCCAGCTCCTGAAGAAATCCAGCGGAGGAGCAGATTTCCGCACCCACGTTGGCCATATCCCGCATGTTGGAGCGCTGAATCTCTTCCGTGTTGGAGGAACAGCAATCCTCCAGCACCCGCACACGGTAGTCCAGCGAGATGGCGTCATAGCAGGTAGTACGGATACAGTTGGGCGTGGTGGTGCCGGCGAGGAGCACTGTGTCCACCTTCAGCCGCCGCAGCAGGAGATCCAAAGCGGTCTGAAAAAAGGCGGAGTAGCGGGGCTTGATGATCTCGTAATCCTTCTCCCGGCGGCCGAATTCCGGAGGATTTTCGATGGAGATAGGACCGGTGCTGCCGGGGGTGAGGGGTTTGCCCCCCTGGGCCCAGAGCTGGCGGCGGGTGTGCTCCACGTCGCTGCCGTCGGCACGATAGGCGCGGTTGACGAACACTACCGGAATGTCCGCCCGGCGGCAGGCGGCAATAACCTGAGCGCAGGCAGGGACCGTGGCCCGCGCGTCCCGGATGCACAGGGGAGACTCCGGGTTTAAAAATCCGTTCTGCATATCGATGACAATCAGTGCTTGCTTCATAATGAGCCACTCCTTAGTCTATAATATAGCCAACGCAGTTGAAAAAGCGCAAATGTGCTTTTTTAACCCATGGGCCGCAGGCCCGGTGGTACGCTGCATCTGCCATTGCGCTGCCTATGAAGTTTTCAGCGGAAGCCGCTTCGACTATAAAATCCATTCGGACGCCAGTACCACCAGACAGCACGCCGCCGCCACCAGAAACAGGCTGCCGCCCCGCCAGGCCAGAACCGCTCCCGCGATCAGCGCCAGCGCTCCGGCGGCGGGACTCCGGGTGGCCTCCACGATGGCGGGAAAGGTCATCACCGCCAGCGTTACGTAGGGTACATAGTAGAGAAACGACCGCAGCGTCCGATTGGTAATCTCCCTGCGGATCAGTACCAGAGGCGTGACCCGAATCAGATAGGACACTCCGGCGGATACCAGAATGTAAAGCCAGATATTCTTCATGCCGGCACACCTGCCTCGTCCTTCACTGGGAACAAAACGGCTGCGCCCAGAGCGATGACTACGGTCAGCGCAATCGTCTTCACACCGGAAGGAACCGGCGTCAGAAGAGTCCACCGGCTGGTTATCAGGCTGGCGGCAAAGCTCAATGCCACCAATCCCAGCACCACCCGGTCTTTTTTGGCAGGCGGAATGATAATCGCCAAAAACATGCCGTACAGCCCAACGCTCAACGCGCTCACCAGTCTTGGCGGCAGCACGTTGCCCACAGCCACACCGAAAAAGGTCCCCAGACCCCAGCCGGGAATTGCCACCGCCATGGCGCCGTAGGTGTACCAGGGACTCAGTTGTCCGGGATAGGCGATGGAAATGCCGAAAATTTCGTCCGTCACATCAAAGGCCACCAGCATCCGGTGATACAGAGGCGTCTCCGGCGCCAGCTTCTGACTCAGCGAGCAGCTCATCAACAGGTACCGGGCGTTGGCCACCAGAGTCATAACGGCAACCTCCCAGTATCCCGCCCTGGCGGCTGCCAGGGAGAAGACTGCGTACTCTCCGGCAGAAGCATTGTTAGTCAAACTCTCCACCATGGCCTGAACGGCGGAAAAGTCGGCGTTCCTGGCGGCGATTCCCAGAGTAAACGCCACGGCGAAGTATCCCAGGGCAATGGGCATGCCGTCCCGGATTCCCTGGCGCAGACAGATTTGAGTGGTTTTCACGGGAAAATCCTCCGAGCTTGCAGCAGTAGGCATTATTATAGCCTATTTGTCAAATAAGTCAAGCCGGAGGCGAAGACGGGCAGAGATTAAGGCGGCTTTGCGGCGTGAAAACTCTGAAATTTTGCCCAGCCTTGCCAGAGAAACAAGAAACGGCTGAGCGTAACAGTTTGAGGCAGCGGAAAACCGAATATGGCCCAGCGCCCCGCGTCACGGAGGTTTTCATGCCAGGACGCAGGGCGTTTTTTTAAGTCTGGAGGTGCTCAAGGGTAAAATAAAAAAATTTTTGGATTGGTTGCACAGCTGCGTGCAACTTTTTGGCTTTGGGAGCCTATTGGTGAAAGGACGGTGATGAAATGGAACCGGATCGGGAGGAAATCCTGGACGTACTCAGGCGCGTGGCATGCAGCAGGCCCAATGACGCCATCTCCTTGGCGCTGGCACCGAAGGATATCCGCGTCGGGTCGCTGGATCTCTGGGGCGTGAGCGAATTCAAGGTGAACAGCACCGGAACGGCGGAGGTCAAGTTCACGGACCGCGTGAAGGCAATCGGCCTGCTGCTGGAATGCGCCGGAGGGGGAGAGGACGGTATGAACGCCCTGCTGGACGCGCTGGCGGCAGAGGAGGAATGAGGTTGCGGCAATGAAAATCAAACGATTTTCTCCCAAGCAGAAACGCATCATGTGCTGGTGGGCCCCCAAATCTGCGGACCGGCACTATGACGCCATTATCTGCGACGGGGCTGTGCGAAGCGGCAAAACGCTGTGTATGGGCTTGAGCTTCGCATGCTGGGCCATGTCCTGCTTCCAGTGTCAGCAATTCGCGTTCTGCGGCAAAAGCGTGGTATCCCTGCGGAGAAACCTGCTCCAGGAGCTCTGCCCCCTGCTTGAGGAGCTGGGATTTCAGTGCAGGGAGAAGCGCAGCGAGAACCTGCTGACCATCAGCAGAGGCGGAAGGGAAAACCGCTTTTACCTGATGGGCGGCAAGGACGAGGGCAGCGCCGCGTTCATCCAGGGTGTGACGCTGGCCGGGGTCCTTCTGGACGAAGTCGCGCTGATGCCCAGGTCCTTTGTGGAGCAGGCTCTCGCCAGATGCAGCGTGCGGGGCTCCCGGCTGTGGTTCAACTGCAACCCGGAGGGGCCTCAGCATTGGTTTTATCTGGAGTGGATTCAGAAACGGGAGCAGCGAAACGCGCTCTACCTCCACTTCACCATGGAGGACAACCCCTCCCTCTCCCCGCGTATCCGGCAGCGCTACCGGTCCAGTTACAGCGGCGCTTTTTACAGGCGGTTCATTTTAGGGGAATGGACCGCGGCCAAGGGACTGATTTACGATTTCTTTGATCCGGGACGGGACGCGCGGCCCGTTCCTGAGGGTGAAATGGAGGAGTATATCATCTCTGTTGACTACGGCACCGCAAATCCCTGTTCCTTTGGACTCTGGGGTCTTCGCGAGGGCGTATGGTACCGGGTGAAGGAGTATTACTATGCTTCCAGAAGTACCGGCGTACAGCTGACAGATCAGGAGTATGCGGCGGAGCTGGCAAGGCTGGCCGGCAATCATCAGATCCGCTGCGTGGTGGCGGACCCCTCCGCCGCCAGCTTTATTACCGCTTTGAAGCAGGCGGGGTACCGCGTGGTGAAGGCCAACAACGACGTTCTTTCCGGCATCCGCATCACCGCCGATTTGTTGAAAAGAGGGCGGATTGTGATCTGCGAAAGCTGCGGGGACTGTCTGCGGGAGATTGCGCTGTACCGTTGGAGCGAGGAAACCAACGGGCGGGACGCCCCCCACAAGGACCACGATCATGCTATGGATGACATGCGGTATTTTGCCGTTACCATGGCAAGCTGCGGGGACAGCGCGGGGGTGTTCTGCTCGGTGGCCAGACGGTGAGAAGGCCTTTTTTTATTGCAGGGGGCGATTTGTTTTGCACTGTTCCTGCGGTTTGTCCGGCCCGGAATGGAGCGGGTTCCGTGTAAACAAAAAAACTTTTGTTTGCCGCGCAGTGCGCGGCGAGGATGAAACAAGTCAGTCATGGAAGGAGCTGAGAAATGAAATTCTTTCAGCGAAGGAAAAAGGAGCTTGAGGCCGGGGCAGCGGCCACGCCGCAGATCAAGAGAAATGACGATCCCCCCTTCCGCCTCCTGGGGTATACGCCCCTCCAGACCGGCGATAAACAGCTCTACCGGGCCATTCGGGAGGCTGTGCCGCTGGTGGACGCGTGCATCTACAAAATCATCCGCCTGTGCGGGGGCGTGTCCGCACAGTGTGAGGATCCCGGGGCGGACAGGGAGCTGAAGCTGTTTTTGGAGCGGGTGAATGTAGGACGAGGCCAGCGGGGCATCGGCGCGTTTCTGGAGCAGTACCTGGACTCCATGCTGGTGTTCGGACAGGCGGTGGGAGAAATCGTCCCCACCGAGGACAACCGGGATATCGCCGCTGTGCTGTGCGGCCGGGTGGAGGACATCCAGATCCAGGAGGACGGCGGACCTCTGAATTTTCAGATTTGCGGGGTCGATGAGCATGGATGGTTCAGACCTCTGCCCCGGCAGCAGCTGCTGCTGTTCACCCCCTTTAACCCGGAAGCCTGCGCTCCCTACGGGGTGTCCCTTCTGAGGTCCATGCCGTTTCTGACGGAGCTGCTGGGAAAAATCTATTACGCCATCGGCGTAAACTGGGAGAGAATGGGCAATGTGAGGTTTGCTGTGGTCTATAAGCCGGGAGACGGCGAGTGGGAACGGGGCATGGCTCAGGAACGCAGCCGGCAGCTGGCAAGCGAATGGAGCCGGGCTATGGAATCCACCCGCGGCGGAAGCATCAGGGACTTTGTAGCGGTGGGCGATGTGGATATCAAGGTCATTGGCGCGGACAACCAGATTCTGGACAGCTCTGTGCCGGTCCGGCAGATTCTGGAGCAGCTGGTGAGCAAGACGGGTATTCCTCCGTTTATGCTGGGACTGAGCTGGTCCAGCACCGAGCGGATGAGCACTCAGCAGGCGGACTTGCTGACCACAGAAATGACTGCCATCCGGAGGTCTCTGACCCCGGCGGTGGAACGAATCTGTCAGATGTGGCTGCGGACCCATGGATACGGCTGCGGCTTCCAGGTGGTCTGGGACGACATCAATTTGCAGGATTTGGTGGAGGAGGCCAAGGCGGACTGGTACCGGGAACAGACCAGAAAGCTGGCGCTGGAAAACGCGGCGATGGCCAGAGAGGCCGGAGCGGCGGGGCCGGCGCAGTCCGCCCAGCCGTCCGTGACGGAAAGGAGCAGGATATGAGCTTGGAAATCAGGAAAGAGCCTGGAGGTGTGATCCGGCACAGCGTGTCCAGCGAGGATATGGCGCTGATTAACCGGCTAAGCAGGTCGGAGCTGTCGCCGGAGCAGGTGTATACCTTTGCCATCCGGCTATGCGACAACGAAATTGACCGGGATTGGGAGCGGTTCGACGAGGATGCGCTGGAAGCCCTCAGCAATCTCTTTGTAGGGAAAAGCGGTATCTTCGACCACAATTGGTCCGCCGGAGGACAGACTGCCCGGCTCTACAGGACGGAGGTCTGCGGAGAGAGCGGCGTTACTGGCGCGGGAGATGCATGCAGATTTTTGAAGGGCTATGCCTATATGCTGCGCAGCGAGAAAAACGCTGCGCTGATCGAGGAAATCGAGGCGGGCATCAAAAAGGAAGTCAGCATCGGATGCAGTGTGGCAGGCAGAAGCTGTTCCATCTGCGGGAAGGAGCGGTGCGAACACTGCGGCGGGAAGACGTATGGCGGAAAGCTGTGCTACTTCACACTGAAGGAGCCTGCGGACGCGTATGAGTGGAGCTTCGTGGCAGTGCCGGCGCAGAGACGGGCAGGCATTATCAAGGGCTTTGAGCCGGGAGGAGACCTGAAACGGCTTTTGGCCGCCCACCCGGGATGCTTGCAGCAGCTTGAGCAGTTGGAGAAGGAGGCGCGGTTGGGCCGTTCCTATATGGAAGGACTGAGAAAAGAGCTGGTAAGACTGGCGGGATTGACAGACGAGGCACTGGATCTGAAGATTTTTTCTGGAGCTGCGGAGAAAATGGAGGAAGAGGAGCTGCTGGAGCTGACCAGGGTGTACCGGAGACGGATGGATGAAATCTACACGCCCACGCCCCAGCTGAAGGCCAGACGCGTCTCCGGCGGCGAGGACGAGGACCGGGCGTTCCGCGTTTGACGGAACTGCCGGGGGAGGTATTTTCTGATTTTGATGTGCGAACAGGAGGATTTTTTATGAGCGTTTCTTTTGCGGGTGTGGGACAGGTGTGCGCTACCTTTTTGGGCGGCGGATTGACTGAGGGCCATGTGGTCAAACTTACCGGCAGCGGAACTGTGGGCAGCTGTGAGGCGGACGACGCCTTCTGCGGCGCGGCGGTCTGCTGCAAGGACGATGCCTGTACAGTGCAGGTGGGCGGATTCTTATCGGTGGGATACTCCGGGACTGCTCCGGACCTGGGCTGGGTAACGCTGGCCGCCGATGGTCTGGGCGGCGTGAAAACAGCCGCTGGCGGGGGGGTGCGCTGCCTGGCGGCAGAAGTGGACGCCGCGGCAAAAACTGTGACAATCATGCTTTAAGGAGGAAACCAAATATGACATATGACAATCTGAGACTGGAAAAGGGCATGTACGGCGAGGCGGGGAAGTCCTTCACCCAAGTGCTGGAGGCGGCGGACCCCAGCGACAATTACCGGGGTACGCCCCTGGAGGGACTGGACGCCTTTCAGCGGCAGCTGAAGCGGTTTGATATCCATGTGAAGGGCAGCCGGTCCGATGTGGTGGAAAAATTCTTTCGCACCACGGAGTCGGCGGTGCTGTTTCCGGAGTTCGTGTCCCGGGTGGTGAGGCAGGGGATGGAGGAGGATAACGTGCTGCCCTCCATCACAGCTGTCACAACGCAGTTTGACGGGATGGACTACCGTTCCATTTCCTCCGTACCCAGCGAGGAGGAAAAAAGTCTGAGGCGGGTGGAGGAGGGTTCCCAGCTGCCTCAGACCACAGTGAGAACCCAGAGCACTTTGGTAAAGCTGCACAAGAGAGGCCGGATGCTGGTGGCCTCCTACGAGGCGATCCGGTTCCAGAGGCTGGATTTGTTCTCTGTCACTCTGAGGCAGATCGGCACTCATATCGCCAGAATGCATCTGGACGATGCGATCCGTGTGATTACCGAGGGCGACGGCAACGGGAACCCCGCTGAGTCCTTTGCGGTGGGAACCAGCCCCATCGGCGGAACCAGGGGGACGCTGAGCTATGAGGCGCTGCTGGACTTCTGGGGGCAGTTCGATCCATATACCATGAACACCATTCTGGTGCCCAACGCAGTGATGCTGGATATGCTGAAGATGAGCGAATTCCAGAATCCGCTGACGGGGCTCAACTTCCAGGGCACCGGAACCCTCTCCTCCCCGCTGGGAGCCACGCTGCTGCGCACCAGTGCCATGCCCGGCGGCAAGCTCATCGGCCTGGACCGCAATTACGCGCTGGAAATGGTCAGCGCGGGGGATGTGATGGTGGAGTACGACAAGCTCATCGACCGGCAGGTGGAGCGGGCCGCCATTACCAGCATCTCCGGCTTTGCCAAGCTGTACGCCGATGCGGGGAAGATTCTGACTATCTGATACCGGCGAGGGAAAGGAGACTGTGGTATGTTGGAACAGATTCTGACTCTGGCGGCCGCCATTGCGCGGCCGTCGGAGGCGGAGCGGCCTCTGCTGGAAGCGCTGTGCACCTCCGCCGAGGCGGAGATGAAGCGCCGCCTGCCAGCAGATATATCGCCGGAGGACTGCGGCGACGCGTTTCCTTGTGCGGCAGCTCTGCTGGCGGCAGCGGGGCTGCTGCCCTGCCGGAGCGGCGGAGATGTGGAGCAGTTCACCGTAGGCGACGTGAGCGTGCGGACAGGGGGAGATAACCGGGCCTGCCAGACGGCGGCCGCTATGCGGCGGCAGGCCGCCGGTATGATGGCCCCTTATTGGGGCGACGGCGAGTTTGCTTTTCAGGGGGTGAGGGGGTGAGTGCGCAGGTAGAGGCGATTATGAGGGAACACGGACAGGATTTGACGCTGATCCGGGGAGAAAATGAAGAGGAAACCGCCGTTCGGGCATTTTTGCAGCCTGTCCGCAGAAAGAGGGAAGAGCTGCCTGTGACAGTCACGCCCCTGGGAGCGGTCAGCGATCAGCGGTGGCTGTATATCGGTCCGGCGGCGGCGGAGCTGAAACCGGGTGATCAGATCCGCTCTGTGGACGGCCGCTTCGCGGTGCAGGAGGCCATGACCATCCGCTTCCGGGGAGACGCGCTCTACAGCCGGGCGGTGCTGCGCCGCAGAAAGGAGCGTGGGCAGTGAGCGGACTGGAGCAGGTGAAGACCGCTGTGGCCAGGGCGCTGGAAAGCGCCGGAATCCGTGTACAGGCCGCCTATACCCCCGGGTGGGCCAAGGCATATCAGCGCCCGGTGGTGGCCGTAGGGCTGAGAACCGGCGAAAGCCGGGGCAGTGCGCTGAGCAGCTATCTGGGCCGGCGCACCGATCCCGGGACCCAGGTCTGTCAGGAAATCTATGGAATGCGTATGGACCTGACACTGTCCCTGGACATCTATTGCCCGCCTGAGGAAGGGGCGGCGGGGTGCGACAGCGTGCTGGAGGCACTGCACCAGATCGTATTGGAGAGGCTTCCCTCCGGGCTGAAGCCCGGCGGGCTGAAGTGGGAGGAAACGGTCTGGGACGAGGATACTTCCATGTTTCTGAGACGGGGCAGCCTGACCTGCGGCGCATATTTTATCGCGGCGGCGTCAGAGGACGGCGCGCTGTTGTCTGACTTTATTTTGAAAGGTGTTGTGACCAGATGAAAAGTATCATCCATGAACGTCCGGGGGTTTACTCCTCTTATGACGCTTCCGCCGCCGTCTGGGGCGGGCGGGCTGTCCGCACCATCGGCGTGGCGGCAAAAAGCACCGGCGGTACGGCCAATGAAGTGGTGCGTCTGACCAGTTACGAAATGGGGCTGAACGCATTCGGCGAGGATGCGCCGGACACGCCGGGTATGTCCACAATTCTGAAGCTTCTGTTTCTGGGCGGAGCGTCGGTGGCGGCGGCCGTCAAGGTGGAGGGAGAGGACTACTCCGCCGCCTTTGCCGCCTTGCAGGCGGTGGAGGACGCACAGATTATCGTCTGCGACAGCGGCGAACTGGCAGTCCAACAGGCGCTGAGAGCCAGCCTGGAAAGCGCCTCCGCCGCGAGACGGGAGCGGATTGCCGTGGTAGGCATGAACGGCGCTTCCACCGCAGAGCTGGTAGAGCGGGCCAAGGCTCTCAACAGTGAGCGCATGGCGCTGGTGGGCCCGGACGGACTGGACCGGGACGGCAGGAAGCTGCCCGGAATTTTCGCCGCGGCGGCCGTGGCGGCGGCAATCGCGATTACCAGAGACCCCGCCATCCCGCTTAACGGTTCTTCCCTGCCTGGACTGGGAGGCGTCAGCGAGACTTACGGCGACAACGAAATTGATTTGCTGGTGAGGGGCGGCGTAACGCCTCTGGAGGCCGTAGGCGGCACAGTCTCTCCCGTCCGGGGAATCACCACGCGCACCGTTACCGGCGGTGCAGCTGACACCGCCTGGCGGGAGCTGACCACCATTCTGATTGTGGACGACGTGATTCCCACCATCCGCCAGAGTCTGCGCAGCCGGTTCAGCCAGACCAAAAATACTGCTCAGACCCGGGGTGCAATCCGCTCCCAGACCATTGTGGAGCTGGAAAACAAGCTCAGGACGGAAATTATCGACAGCTACAGCGATGTGGCGGTATCCGCATACGAGGACGATCCCACGGTGTGTCTGGTAGAGTTCAGCTTTTCTGTAGCCCATGGGCTCAATCAGATTTACCTCACCGCCCATATCACAATTTAAGGAGGAAACTATGGAAGTGACGGGATTTCCTACCAGCTGCGATATCTATCTGGAGCTGGACGGCAGAAAGGTGGCGGTAGTGCAGAGCTACACCGCCAGGGCCACCAAGACCAGTCAGGTTGTGGAGGCCTTTGGTGAGAGAGAGCCTGTAGCCACCATTAACGGGCAGAACAAATATGTGCTGGAGCTGACCAGACTCTATGCCACCGACGATGCAATCAGCGACGGCATAGATTTCTTCGCTCTGGCGGACTTCTCTCTGGTGATCTGCAAGCCGGATCGGAAGGTCATCTACAGCGGCTGCCAGTGGAGCGCCATTCAGGAGGAGGGCAAGGTCGGCTCCATGGTGGCCGAGAAAGTGACGGTGGTGGCTGCCGGCCGTATCGAGGTGAGTGCCTGATGGAGGAGCGGGAGATGATTTCCGTGAACTTGCAGCTTCCCGCCAGCGCTCTGGACAGTCTGTCCCGGCTGGCAGAGCAGCTGCGAAAGCTGACGGCGGCGGCTCATGGCTGGACGCAGGCGGTCGGTGCGCCGGAGGAAGCTGTGGAAAGCGGCTTCTTTGATCCGGAGCGGTTTCTGGCTTTGCGGCAAACGTCAAAGGCGGCGGCCCGGCCTGATCTTCCGGAGGAGGTTCCGGCGGCGCGAGGCGAAATTACCGAGTCTATTCCACAGCCGGAGCAGGCGTGGCAGGCGCTCCCGGAGATGAAAAGTACACCGGAGCGGGAAGAGCAGGCTTTGGTGGACCGCAGTCCGGGCAGTGATCCGGAAAGCGGCAAAGGGAGCGGAGACAGCGGCGGACTTGCTGCCGTGGCAGAGGAGATTCCGACGGCGCGGCCGTCCCCCGCCTGGCAGGCGCTGGACGCTCCGGCAGCAAGTGCGGAGCTGGACATCCAAGTTCCGGAGGCGGAAGCCGGCTCCGCGCACATGGGAGAGGGGGATGTCACCCTC
>CAJTUD010000063.1:11852-16674 GCA_910579725.1 uncultured Oscillospiraceae bacterium
TGCCGTCCGCATGGAGATTTCCGGTATGACGGAAATGCCGCTGGGAGCGGACGCGGCCATGACAGCCCGGCCGGATCCGCCTGCGGGCCGGTGGACCGGCGTGGCGGAAGAGCTGGCCGGAGCGGGACCGGCTCCGCTGACGGCGGAGGCGGTATCCCTGGCTTTTCAGCGGGACGGGCGGCGGTATGACAACGGATTTCCGCTGTATTGACGGAGGTGAGCGGATATGCTGCTGGAGCCTATGCGTTACAAGGACTACATCTGGCCGCACAATCCTGCTACCTATTCCATTACCTATGAGCGGCAGGTGGCTGTGCACAAGGTTCCCTTTGGCCGCTACTATGCTCAGGATCTGGGAATGGGCTGCCGGATTATGAGGGGACAAGGGGAATTTGCCGGCGGGGATGCTTACGACGAGTTCAAGCGTCTGGCCTCGGTTTTCTACAGCGACGGGCCCGGACTGCTGATCCACCCGCTCTGGCAGATTTCCAATGCGTATTTTACCGGGCTGAAGCTGGAGCAGGAGCCGCTCCCGGACTACGTCCGCTACAGCTTTGAATTCCGTGAGCGGTACGACGGCTACAGCGAGGAGCTGGCCGCCGCCGGAGGTCCGGCGGAGCAGGCCGTCCCCGGACGCGGCGGGCAGGAGCGCGTCTGTGCGGTGGCCGGAGGCGACACCCTGTGGGGCATCGCCAAGCGCTATGACGTGGCGCTGGAGGAGCTGCTGCGGGTGAACCCCGGCATCAAAAATCCCAATCTGATCCGGGTAGGAGACAAGGTGGTGATTCCATGCTGAGCATCCATCTGGAAACCTGTGACGGAGAGGGATACGCCCTGCCGGTGCTGATCAGATGGGAGCTGGAATATACGGGGGGCGTGCCCTGCGACAGTATGAGGGCAGTCTGTCCATATGACGCGGGAATGGCGGAGGTTCTGCCAAAGGCAACCCGGTTTGCCGCCTGTCAGGACGGCCAGATCATGCTCAGAGGCGTTGTGGACGCTTATGAGGTCTCTCTGTCCCGGCAGGGCCTGCTGGCAACCATTGAGGGCCGGGGAATGGCGGCGCTGCTGCTGGACAACGAGTCGGAGGCCCTGACCTATGAGCGGGCCCTGCTCTCCGAGGTGCTGAAAAATCATGTCATGCCCTACGGGATTGAGGTGGACCGGCAAAACGACGTATCGGGAGGGCGGTACGCTGTGGCTTCCGGCTCCAGCCAGTGGAAGGCGCTGCAGGGGTTCACTCGCCGGTTCGGCGGGTTTGATCCCTACTTTACCCCGGAGGGGACCCTGACGGCCGGTCCTCTTTGGGGCAGCGGGAAGACGTTGGAAATCGAAGAGAGTACGCCTCTGCTCTCTCTGTGCAAGCGGGAGCAGCGCTACGGCGTGATCTCCGAGGTGCTGATCCAGGACAAAGTACAGGGCGTCAGCCATCCGGTGGTGAATCAGCCATTCGTCAAGGCCGGAGGGCAGAGACGGCATGTGCTGTACATGCCCCGGAGCACAGCCGAGGACAGGCGGTACACCGGAGAGTATCAGATCAGCCAGTCCGCCCTGGAGCAGCTGGAAATTGAGCTGGAGCTGCCTGGTTCCTTCGCAGCCATGCCGGGGGACCGGGTGGCGCTGGCGCTGGGCGGGCTGCATCTCTCCGGTCAATATGAAGTGGTTCGCTCCCGCAGCCGGATGGACGGAGACGGAGAGCGGACGGAGCTGACGGCCGGCAGGAGGTGAGGGAAATGTGGTTATCCAAAACAATCGCCCTGCGCCAGAGAGCGGAGCGGGAGAGCACTGCGGCGGACATGGGCGTTACCACCATCGGCGGCGGCAGCGCCTCGGTCATGACAAAGGGCGAGCAGCGGGAGCTGGAGGTTTTCGCTCCCGGCGGGCTGGTATGGCAGCCCCAGGCCGGGGACACGGTATTGGTGGTCAAAGGCGGCACAGGCTGTCAGGAGCAGTGCGTGGTGGCGGCCAGCACCGCCGGAGCCGCGCCGGAAGGGCTGGCCCCGGGCGAGCTGTTTCTGTATTCCTGCGGCGGAGCCTCCCTTTATCTGCGCGAAGACGGAAGTATCGCCGTCACGGGCGGAGGATTTGCGGAGGGAGACTGGGAATCTGAGGGAAATCTGACGCTGGCGGGCGAGGTGGAGCTGAACGGACCTGTGACAATCAACGGAACGCTGCGGATCAACGGCAGCCTGATTGTCAACGGGCAGCCCTACCGCCCATGCCTGTGCGGATGACACGTTTTTGGACGATACGTGTTTCACCAGGGGTTGCAGGCGATGTAGGGAGGATTATGGAAGTAAAAATACATAATGGCGATTATATCCCGGATGGGCTGGGCGGCGTGGTGCGCTGCCAGGGAACGGAGGCCCTGCTGGAGCGGGTGCTGTTCCGGCTGACGGCCCGCAGGGGAGGTCTTCCTCCCCTGCCCCGGCTGGGAAGCCGCCTGTATCTGCTGTCCAGGGAGCCCGCTGCCCGGCGGCTGTCCGCTGCGCGGCAATATGTGGCGGAGGCTTTGGCGGAGGAGCCGGTTACGGTCACGGATGTGACGCTCTCTCCGGAGGAGCAGGGACGCGTGAGCGTCAGGGTGCTGCTGGACTATCAGGGAACGGAGTTGTCCGTCTCCGCGGCGGTATGAAGAGGAGAGGATGCTATGGAGAAAACAATCGACGAAATTTATTCGGAGATGCTGGCGGTCTTCGGGGAGGCCAGCGGATACCTGCCCAGCGCCTCCTGTGATCTGGCGGCCAGGCTGTACGCGGCAGCGGCCCAGATTCAGGGGCTGTATTTGCAGGCCCGGTGGCTGCTGGATCAGAGCTTTCCGCAGACTGCCACAGGGGAGCATCTGGAACGCCACGCCTATCTGAGGGGATTGAGCAGAGGCGTGGCCACCTGCGCCACGGGGACGCTGCGCTTCGGGGTGTCCCTCGCGGTCAGCGGCGATCTGACGGTAAAATCCGGAACGGTGTGCATGACGGATTCCGGCATACGCTTCGCTACCACGGACGACGTGGCGCTGAAGGCAGGGGAGCTGTACGCGGATGCACCCGCGGTGGCGCTGGAGCCCGGGAAGGCGGGAAACGCCGCCGCCAACACCGTCACCATCATGGCGGCCATGCCGGTGGGCGTCAAGGCGTGCACGAACCCGGAGGCGTTCAGCGGCGGGGACGACGCGGAAAGCGACGAGGAGCTGCGAAAGCGCCTGCTGGACAGCTACCGCCGTCTGCCCAACGGGGCCAATGCCGCTTACTATGAGCAGACCGCTCTCTCCCGGACCGGCGTGGCCGCCGCCGCAGCGGTGGGACGGCCCAGAGGCGTGGGGTCCGTGGATCTGTACATCGCCACCGACCGGGGACTGCCGGATGAGACGCTGCTGGCGGAGGTGAATGAATACTTGCAGGAAAAGCGGGAGATTTCCGTGGATCTGCGGGTTCTGGCTCCCGAGGTCCGCGCCGTCAACATTTCCGCGTCAGTCCGGCCTGCGGCGGGGTTTACCTTTGAAGAAGCCCGGTCTGAGGCGGACGCGGCGCTGCGGGCTGTCTTCACCGGCGCTCTGCTGGGAAAAAGCGTGACGCTGGCGTTTCTGGGGAACCTGCTGTACGGTCTGGAAAGCGTGGAGAACTACAGCTTCGCCGAGCCCGGGGCTGATCTGGCGGCCAGTCCCACGGTGCTGCCATGTCTGGGCAAGGTGGAAATTGTGGAATGGGAGGCCTGATATGGGGTACGGCGCATATCTGAGAAATTTTCTCCGCCCCCTGGGCGTCTATGATCTCACGCCGGGAAGCCTCAGCGGCAGCGAGTTGGACGCGCTGGGCGCGGGACTGGACGGCATCAGCGGCCGGATGGACTACGTGGAACGGGAGAGCGCCCTGGCTACCGCCGTGGAGGAAGGGCTGAAGCGCCGGGAGGCCCTGTTTGCCCGCACACCCGTCCACTACAGTACGGAGCTGCGCCGTCAGGCCATCGCCGCGCTGCTGCGGATCGGCGGAGACTGCTTTACCCTCTCCGACATCAACAACACCATCTCCGGCTGCGGCATCAAGGCCCTGGCCCAGGAGAAGGACCGTTTTGGCTACGTCCGGGTCGTTTTCCCGGAGGTGGCCGGTATTCCGGAGGGATTTGAGCAGATTCGGGAAATCATTCTGGACATCATCCCCTGCCACCTGGAGGTGGAGTTCTACTTCCGCTACCTGACCTGGGCGGAATGCGAGGCGTTCCAGTATACCTGGGCAATCGTGCAGCAGAGGGAATATACGTGGCATCAGTTTGAATTGGCCGTCTGATGTGGACAGAAGCGAAATGCGCACTAATGATCGCGGGCAATGTGCCGATATAAAAGAAGAAGCGTCCAAGCCGCCCGCACAGGGCAAAAGCGCTGAACCAGGGGTTTTCTCCTCCTTTTTCAAACCTGGAACAGCGCAGCCCTGCCGGGCGGCGAAAACCCCACACATTATTTAATAGGAAAATCAATTTTCATGAAGCTGCTCCCCCCTGCCCCCGTCCAATGTTACGCTTCTGTTACAAGCGCTCCAATCCCATTGACAAAACCACACCCCCATGTTAAACTCCCCATTGTAAACCACGAAACGCCCTGCCTGACTGTTCTCCCCGGAACAGATACGGGACCGGCTAGCCACGGTATGTGCTCCGGTGCGAATAGGAGGGTGGAAAATTCCGCGGTTTGCAAATTGGAGTAAGGGGCTTGATAATTGACATCTTGTCAAAAAAGTTCTGAACTTTTTTGAATTTTGAAACTTATCAACTCTTTCAACTCCAGAAAATAAAAAGGAGGAAAAATCCACATGAGAAATCTCAAGAAGATTCT
>CAJTUD010000064.1:0-4893 GCA_910579725.1 uncultured Oscillospiraceae bacterium
CCGTCTCCGTCTGGAGCGGGAAATCCGGGATTTGCAGGAGGAAATCCGCCTGCAAATGCAGGCAGTAGGGGAGAAGATCTACGCCGCCCACCGGGGCAGTCCCTCCGACAGCGGTCAGGTCCAGGAGATTCTGGAGTATGTGGACGGCCTTCGGGAGGAGCTGGATGCCCATCGCCGGGAGAAAGAGACGCTGCGGGGGCTTCTCATCTGTTCCGCCTGCGGCGGCGCCAACCGCTCGGACTGCCTGTACTGTCAGGACTGCGGAAAGCCGCTGAGCAGGGGATAGAGGGTCCGCCCTTCACGCCAGGGCTCTTTCCCGCCGCCCGGAGGGCGGCAAAGGAAGCATGTATTTCATCCCTCCCCCGTATACTTTTACCAGGGCGGGCCCTCCGCACTTTTGGGAAAAAGAGGAAAACCAATGTCCAGAGAAAAGAAACAGTCCTTTATGGGCGGCGTCACCGTAATGGCCATCTCCACCGTGTTTGTGAAGATCTGCGGCGCCCTGTACAAAATACCCCTGAATAATATTCTGGGCGACGAGGGCGTCACCCACTTTATGAGCGCCTATAACATCTACGCCCTCCTTCTGACGCTGTCCACCGCGGGATTGCCTCTGGCCCTCAGCAAGCTCATCAGCGAGGCCAACGCCACCAACCGCCGCACGCAGATGCGCCGCTGCTTCCATGCGGCCATGGTCATCTTTATTGCCCTGGGAGCCGCCGGTTCCGCCATCATGCTGCTCTTTACCAGGCAGCTGGCCGCCATGATGAACAACACCCTGGCCTACTGGCCCATCAAGTGTCTGGGGGTGTCCGTGATCTTCGTGTCCGTCATGTGCGCCTACCGGGGCTTCGCCCAGGGGCGGCAGAACATGGTGCCCACGGCAGTGTCCCAGTTTATTGAGGCGTTCTCCAAGCTGGTGGTGGGCCTTCCTCTGGCGTGGTATCTGATCCGCTCCGGCATGCCCCTGGAGATTGGCGCCGCCGGGGCGATTGTGGGCGTCAGCGCCGGAATTATTCTGGCCATGCTGTACATGTGGCGGAACTACTACAAAAACCGGCGGCCCATCCTCTGGGGGACGGACGTTCCGCAGAGCTATGGAGCCATCGCCCGCCGCCTGCTGGGCCTGGGGATTCCCATTACCATCGGGCAGGCGGGAATGAGCCTTTTCAACCTGCTCGACCAGACCATTATCCTCGGGCAGCTGCAAAACGTCCTGGGGCTGGGAGAGCGGGAAGCCGCCAGCCTTTACGGGCAGTATACCTTCAGCAGCACCCTGTTCAATCTTCCTGCGGCCTTCCTGCCCGCCGTGGCGGTGAGTCTGATTCCCGCCGTGACGGTGGCCGTGACCCGGCAGGACCACCGGGAGGTCAACCGGGTGGTGACTACCAGCTTCCGGCTGATCGCCATGCTGGCGATTCCCGCGGGAACGGGGCTTTCCGTTATGGCGGGGCCTATTCTGCTGCTGCTCTACCCCGCGCGGCGGGAGACGGCCATTGCCGCGACCTATCATTTGCAGCTGCTGGGAGCGGCCTCTGTGCTGGTGTGCGTCATGCTGCTGACCAACTCCATCATGCAGGCCCATGGAAAGGTTTACTGGCCCATTTATACCATGCTCATCGGCGGCGGCGTAAAGGTGGCGGTCAACTACATTCTGGTGGGAAATCCGGCCATCAACGTCAAGGGCGCACCGGTTGGAACCCTGATCTGCTATGGTCTGATCGCTGTGCTCAATCTGATGATTGTCAGTCATCTGCTGGAGAAAAAACCGAATTATGCCGCCATTTTCGCCAAGCCGCTGCTGGCCTCCGCAGCCATGGGCGGCGCGGCCTGGGCCGCCCACGGCCTGCTTGGCCGGTTCCTGAGCGGCGGATACGTGAAGGAGAGCCTGTGTACGCTGACAGCGGTGGGAATTGCGGTTCTCGTGTATCTGATTCTGGTGATCGCCCTGCGGATGATTACCAGAGAGGATCTGAAAATGGTGCCCCACGGAGAGAAGCTGGCAAGGCTGCTTCACCTGTGACAGGGGAGACCGGCGGGCGTTGGGAAGGAACGCCGAAAAAATCCAGTTCTGAAAAAATAGGACTGTACAAATCATCCAAAAAATGGTATACTGGTTCTACCCTCAAAGGAGAAGCATGAAAGGAGCGATGGTATGAAGTTCACATTTACCTGCAAAAAGGTGTCCCTGAACGATTCGATCAAGGAGTACGCGGAAAAGAAGATCTCCAAGCTGGACCGTTATTTCCGGGAGGATGCCAACGCACTTGTGACCTTCGCGGTGGAGAAGGGACACCGCTGTGTGGTGGAAATCACCATTCGCAGCGGAAGCACCCTTTTCCGGGCCCAGGAGGATTCCAGAGACGGCGATATGCGCGGCGCTATCGACGCCGCCTGCTCCACCATTGACCGCCAGATCCGCAAGAACAAGACCCGGCTCTCCAAGCGTCTGCGTCAGGAGGCGCTTGCCCCCAGCGTTCCCGCGGAGTTCGATGTCAGCGAGGAAACCGAGTTCCAGGTGGTGCGCACCAAGCATGTGGTGGTCAAGCCGATGAGCGAGGACGAGGCCATCCTGCAAATGAACCTGCTGGACCACGATTTCTTCGTATACCGCAATACCGACGGCGCCATCAGCGTCGTTTACCGCCGCAAGAACGGAGGCTACGGCCTGCTGGAGACGGACGGCGTAGAGGAGTAACCCCCCGGTTTTCCCCTGATGGGGGACAGGCCTGGCAGGAAGCGACAAAGGTTCTCCAAAACAGACAAAACCTCCTATGGACAATAGGGCTTGTCTGGTGTATCATACTCTATGGAAGCTTTCCAATATCCCACCCGCCTGGGCCGCTGTCTGAGACAGCGGCCCTTTTTTCGCCGTCTCCGGAAGTCTCCGCCAGCCCCCGGCCGCGGAGAGGGATTTTCTCCGCACAGCTCCGGCTTTTTCCACATATACTGGAGTACCATGCGCAAAGGAGGTTTGGTATGGAGCAGCAATTTCCTTTTCAGTCATCTCCTCTTCCATACAGCTACGTGGCGCTGATGCCCCATTGTGATGCCAATACGTTATATTACCACCACGACAAATACTATGCGGAGGCCGTCTATGAGCTCAACCGGCTGGCGGTGCGCCACCGTCTGACAGATCAGAGCCTTTCCCAGCTGGTCACGGAGGATTACAATCTGCCCGCCGTCCAGCTCAACCGCCTGAAAAGTGCCGCCGGATCGGTGTACAACCATCAGCTCTATTTTGACGGTATCGGCTGCAAGGCCGGACCGCCGCCCTTCAACCGCCTGACGGAGGCCATCACCACCACGTATGGCTCCATGGCCCGCTTCCAGCAGCTGATGACGGAGGCGGCGGAGAGCATCATCGGTTCCGGCTGGGTATGGCTGGTCGCGGAGGGGAACAAAGGGATACATATCTCCACCACCATCAATAACGAGGTAGTCCCTCTGCACTCGGTAACGCCTATTCTGGTTCTGGACATGTGGGAGCACGCTTATCTGACGCTGGACCATTTCAATAAGCCGTCCTATGTGGACACTTGGTTTTCTCTTATCGACTGGGCCCGGGCGGAGCGGCGGTATCTGGCTGCTCTTGGGCCGGAGGCGGTGGGATAGCCGGATTTGCCGGTTCTCCGATGTGCCGGCCATAAAAAACGCGCGAAGCCCAAGGCTTCGCGCAGGGGAGGGGAGCTGGCGGCCGTTCCCGTTCAGCTCATCTTCAGGATTTCCCGTTTCAGCCGGCTGATGATCCGCTTTTCCAGCCGGGAGATGTATGACTGGGAGATACCCAGACGGTCGGCAACTTCCTTCTGGGTCTGCTCCCGGCCGCCGTTGAGACCAAAGCGGAGGGTGATGATCTCCCGTTCCCGGTCGGAGAGCTTGGCGATGGCGGCGGTCAGGAGCTGGCGGTCCACGTCGTCCTCGATAGGACGCATGACGGTATCCGCTTCGGTACCCAGAACGTCGCTGAGGAGAAGCTCATTGCCGTCCCAGTCGGTGTTGAGAGGCTCATCCAGGCTGACCTCGCCCCGCTGGGAGGCGTTTTTGCGAAGATACATCAGAATCTCGTTTTCAATGCAGCGGCTGGCGTAGGTGGCCAGCTTGATATTTTTGTCGGTGCGGTAGGTATTCACGGATTTGATCAGGCCGATGGTGCCGATGGAAATCAGATCCTCGATGTTGATCCCCGTATTTTCAAACCGGCGGGCGATGTAAACCACCAGACGGAGGTTGCGCTCAATCAGGATTTGCCGGGACGCCTCCTCCCCGGCGTCCAGCCGGGCCAGGACGCCGGCCTCCTCCTCTCTGGTCAGAGGCGGCGGAAGGGTGTCGCTGCCGCCGATGTACTGGATTTTTCCGGGCCGGAGGAGGCCCAGGCGCTCCAGAAGGCGGCGCAGGACCGCCCGCAGCTTACGCGGCATTGCGCTCACCCTCCCTTCCGCTCTCTCCGCCCCAGAGGGCGGCGTAGCCGCCTCCGTCGGAGACAGGCGTGGGCGACAGCGCCACGGTGACGGGGCCCAGCTGCCGCTCTCCCATGGCCGTCCGGTCCGCGCGGAAGCACAGAAGCAGTCCGCTGCGCACGCCCACCGCCTGATAGGGCAGAAGCCGGAAGCCTCCCCCAAGCCGCTCCAGGCACCGGGCGGCGCCCTCCGCTTCCAGATGGGAGAGCGCCGCCTTCTCCTCCCTTGTCCAGAGCGGGTCCAGCGCGGCCCAGTGGACGGTGAGCACCGGACTGCCGGACAGGCCGTCGGTGAGGGTGTTGCCGGTATCCAGCAGAGCGGTCACGCAGGCGGTCCGGCCCTGGCGTTCCACGGTGCAGCGGCGGAGCTGTCCCGCCGCGCCATGCCGCGCCCCGCCCCGGAAAACCACCGACAAAATCAGAAAACAGAG
>CAJTUD010000064.1:4905-15237 GCA_910579725.1 uncultured Oscillospiraceae bacterium
CAGGAAGAAAATCTTCCAGTTGAGCTTCGCCAGAGCCGCCGGTCCGCCGCCGTTTTCCAGCAGCCGCCCGCCTGCCATCAGCGCACCGGCCATGGCGCAGGAGAGAATCAAAAACAGCAGCAGCCGCCTGAGAAACGCCTCCCGCCGCCCGAAGGCCAGGCGCACCAGTCCTGCCGCTGCGAGAAGCTGCGGCACAAAGGCCGCCGCCCACCCCAGTCCCGGCAGGGCGCACAGCGCCCCATATGTACCGCCCAGCAGCGCCGCCGCCGCCAGCCGTTTCTTTTCCAGCGGCAGTCCCGCCAGACGGCCGGTGACATACAGCGCCGAAGCGTCTGTGATACAGTTGAGCAAAAACGCGATATCCAGATAGACCACCATGGCTGTAACCCCCTTTGGACAGACTTAGAACCTGTATTCACAACCGGGGGATGCCGGATGGACGAGGATTTTTCCCGCCAGACAAGGAGGTTTTCCCGTGAAGCGGCGCAAAGCGGCGCTTTTAGCGCTGAGCCAGCCGCAGCGGACCTACGGCAGCCATGACGTATGGCAAGGGAAATCGACGCAGTATGGCGGGAAAAAGACCGGCCGCGCGGCGTGCGGCGGTTGTGAGTACAGGCTCTTAGTATAATCCCAGGTCCGGGGGGGATTTTGTCATTCTCCGTCTCCGCTGTAGGAAAAAAGGCCGCCGCCTGGAAACAGGCGGCGGCTCGTGTTATCTCAGAACGAAGTCCATATATACCGGGTTGTGGTCGCTCCATCGGAAACCGGTTTCCCAGACCTTGGCGGATTTGACCTCCACGTTGGCGGAGACAATGAAGCCGTCCACGGTCACTCTGTAGTTGTCAGGACCGTAGACCCGGTCCGCGTTGCGGCAGGAAGCCACCGGCTTTTCCCGGTCAAAGGGAGCCACGATGGTCAGCTCCTCGGGCACCAGTCTGGCGGGAATGGGCTGGGCCCAGGTATAGGCGGGGCCGGAAACACCGAAAATCTCCGCGGAATTTCCCAGAAGGTCCTTGTTGAAGTCCCCGCCGGCAATGGCGTAGTTGCCCGCTTCATACTCCCCCTGCATGTCCTCGAACAGCATGGTCAGCTGCTCCTCAGCGATGGTTCCGTCGGAGGTGTAGGCGGAAAGATGGAGATTGTACACCACCAGCTCTGCGCTCCGGTCCGCCAGGGGAATGCGCTGAACGGAGTAGCACCGGTCGCAGTCCACCAGCTTCATGAAGCCGCCTTCAATGGGCAGCTGCCGCCGGAGGCCGGAAGCGATGGGAAAGGCGGAATAGGTGGCCTGCCCCGCCCGGTTGGCCCCGTGGGGCTCGGTCAGCGGCCAGAAGAGGTAGGGGCTGTCATAGTTCTGGGCAAAGGTCCGGCTGCAATACAGCCCGTCCAGGGAGACGTCCACCAGCTCCTCCAGCTCGTTGATGTGATAGCTGCGGGTGCCGTCCACATCCACCTCCTGAAGCAGAAGGAGCTGGGGCGCGATGGCCTTCACCGTCTCCATGGCGCCGGTGACGTTTTCGCGCACCGCCTCCGGCGACCGGGCGCGGCTCTCCTTGCCGCCGTCCATGAAGAAGCTGTAGTCATTGCTGTAGGCGCCGAAGCCGATATTATAGGAGGCGGCGCGATAGGTTTCGTTCACCTCCAGCCCTATGCCGGCGGAGCCTGCCGCCTTCACCTCCAGCGTCTGGTTGTCCTCCACCCGGTAATAGGCGGAGAAAACATAGATGACATATCCCGCCACCACGGCCAGCAGCAGCGCCAGCGCCCCCAGGAATATTTTCAGCGGCAGTCCTCTCTTTTTTTTCATTACGGCGTCCGCTCCTTTCCCGTGATTTCCGTCACGTCGATCCGGCATACCGATACTTCTTTCAGGCGGGGGGCGAGGTACTCCTCAAAGTCCGCCATGTCCTCCGGGCACCAGCGCCGGGAGATGGCCCTCAGGGCCTCCCGCTTTTCTTCCTCGTCCTCTACCAGGGAGGCCCGGCCCCGCAGAACGGCGGAACGGTAGTTCACGCCGAAACAGGCCGGGGACGCGGGGTCTGCGGCAGTCAGCGAGACCTCCGGCCAGCGGGTCAGGCAGTCCAGCTTTTTTCCGGCGGGGGCGCAGTGAAAGTATACGGCCTCCCCCATCCGGGCTGGACTGACGGGCACGCCGTAGCCGCCCTGGCCGTCCCGCAGGCACAACACGGCGAAGGGGGCGCGGTCAAATACCTCCCAGGCAAAACCGGCGTCCCGTTCCCGGTCCTTTCGCCTCATGGCCGTCCTCCTCCCTCTACGATTTTGCCGACAGGTCCCGGGCGATGCGGAGGATGCTCCAGGCCGGAACCGGCCTGGGCAGCTGCATCCGCAGGACCATCTGCGGCGTTTTGGGTTCCGCAACGGGGACTCCGTCCCCGTCCTCAATGCCGGAGACCCGGAAGGAAAAGGGCTTCATATCCGGCCCCACGGCCTCCAGCGTGTCCCCCACGGCGAACTTGTTCCGCAGCGTCAATGCGGCCAGGCCCGTTTCGCTGCATTCCGTCACCAGCGCGACCACCTGCCATTCCCGGATGTACCGGGCGTTTTCATAATACTGCCCCGGGGGACCGTAGTAGAAGCCGGTGGCGTAGTGCCGGTGGCTGACCTTCTCCACCTCGTCCCGCCAGACCGGGTCCGCAGGCTCCCCGGCAAAGACGCTGTCAATGACATGGCGGTAAGCGCCCGTCACCACGGCGGCGTAATAAGCGCTCTTGGCCCGTCCCTCAATTTTCAGGCTGCTGAGCCCGGCGTCCATGAGATCGTCCACGTGGTCGACCATGCACATGTCCCGGGAATTCATGAGATAGGTGCCCTTTTCGTCCTCGAAGACGGGGAAATATTCCCCGGGCCGCTTTTCCTCCACCAGATGGTACTGGTACCGGCAGGGCTGGGCGCAGGCGCCCCGGTTGCTGTCCCGGCCGGTCATATAGTTGGAGAGCAGGCACCGCCCGCTGTAGCTGACGCACATGGCCCCGTGGACAAATGCTTCCAGCTCCAGCTCCGCCGGCGTTTTCGCCCGAATCTCCCGGATTTCCTCCAGACTCAGCTCTCTGGCCAGAATCACCCGCTTCGCCCCCAGCTCATACCAGGCCCGGGCGGCGGCGTGGTTGGACACGCTGACCTGAGTGGACACATGCCGGCGGCACCGGGGGGCGTATTTCCCCGCCAGGGTGAAGGCGCCCAGATCCGCGGCGATCAAGGCGTCCACCCCCGCGGCGTCCAGCAGCTCCAGCCACGCCGGCAGCGCCTCGATTTCCTCATTTCTCGGCATGGTGTTGATGGTCACATGGACCTTCACGCCGCGCCCGTGGGCGAAGCGCACCGCCTCCGGCAGCTCCTTCTCGGAGAAATTTCCCGCGAAGGAGCGCATTCCGAAGCTCTCTCCCGCCAGATACACCGCGTCCGCGCCGTACAGCACCGCCATTCTCAGCCGCTCCATGTCCCCGGCGGGGGCCAGGAGCTCCGGCTTCTTTCTCTCTGCCATGGCCGGTTATTCTCCGGACTGGGCGGCCGCTGCGGCGGCTTCCGCCGCCGCGGCCACGGCCTTGTTGTGCTGGGCCAGCGTCTCGCTGAACACGTGCTTTTTGGTCTCCGGATTGAGCACGTAGAAGTAGTAGTCGGTGTCCGCCGGGGACAGGGCCGCCTTGACCGCCGCCAGGCCCGGGTTGGCAATGGGCGTGGGGGGCAGTCCCTCGTGGAGGTAGAGGTTGTAGGGGCTGTCCAGGGTGGTGTAATCCTCCTGGGTGATGGCCCGTCCGGCGGCGTAGACCAGCGAGGCGTCGATCTGAAGCAGGCGTCCGGTTTCCCCTCCGTTCTCCAGACGGTTGTGGATGACCGAGGAGATGTTGCCCCGGTCGGAGCCGTCGGTCTCCCTTTCGATCAGGGAGGCGATGGTGATGATCTCCTGGAAGCTGTAGGAGGATTCCGTGATCAGATCGTCCAGCTCCTCGTTGGCGTAAATCTTGTTCTGGAAGTTTTTCAGCATGGCGCCGAAGGCCAGCTCCGTCCGCGCGCCCACATAAAATTCATACGTGTCCGGGAACAGGTAGCCCTCCAGGCGGTTGGGGTCGCCCAGGCTGTCGTTGTCGATGAAGGCGTAGCTCTCAAACTCGTAGTTGGCGGCGGTATCCGTCAGGTCCTCCACGGAGCCCACCTTCTTTTCCGCCAGAAGGTCGATGATCTGCTTCACCGTGTAGCCCTCGGGGATCGTGACCTCCACGGTTTCCGCCTTGCCTCCGGTGGTGCGCATATTCCGGACCAGGGCCATGTAGTCCATCTCCGTGTTGAGCACAAAGGTGCCCTGCGCCGGTTTGGTGTCCGCGTGGCTGAACCAGGCGAACAGGCGGAAGAACCATTCATACTCGATCAGTCCCGCCTCCTTCAGCGCAGCGGCCAGCTTTTCCATGTCGTAATGGATGACCTCCTTGGTGGAGCCGTCCTGCTGCTTTTCCTGAACCACCTCGGAGACAAAGTCCTCCGTCACCTGGAAGCTGACCTCCTTGAGGGGCTTGTTCAGCGCGGCGAAGTCGTTGGCCAGCATCCAGCCCACCGCCGCGAAGATGGCGGAGGAGGCCCCCACGATGACCAGCCAAAGCAGGAGGGCCAGCAGGGGATTGGTGCGTTTCTTTTTCTTCTTTTTGCGTTTCCTGCCATTTCCGGCGGGACGGGAGCGTTCCTCCCCGGCGGAGCGGGACGGCTGGTCCTCTCCGGCGCCGGTCTGGCCGCCTGCCTGCCGGGCTACCTCGCCGCCGTCCCAGCTGGTGGTTTTATAGCGGTCGTCCTGGTTCATGGAGCGATATCCTCCTTGCGGATAATTTTTGATGGCGGCCTGCAGAGCGGCGCCGGTCCGGAAAAGGGAGGTCCGCTGGTCCGTCCGGCGGATTTTTTTCCCATCTTTCCGAAAATTTTCTCCGGTCAAGCTTCCTTTTGCCTGATGCCGGCATAGTATGTTCCAGATTGATAAGTGAGGTGAAGCAAACTATGTGGAACATCGGCAATGAAGGCGGCTGCCTGTGGATCATTCTGATTATCATTCTGCTGTGCTGCTGCTGCGGGAACGGGTGCGGCAGCGGCAGCGGAAACAGCTGCGGATGCTGCTGCAACTGCGGCGGCAACAACAGCTGCGGCTGCGGGTGCTGCTGAGGCTACATATCCACGAAAATGGGGGCGCGGAAGCGCTCTCATTTTTCCCGCGTCAGGGGTTGGACAAGGGTCCACAGCTCCTCGTGGATGTCCTCCGGCGAACGGACGGCTCCCTCCTGGGCGCAGTCCACCACACGCCAGCCCAGACGCGCGGCCACCTCCCGGGTGCTCTCCCGGCAGGCGCGGAGGTACTCCTGGTCCTGCTCATGGATGTCGGCCTGGGTATGGGTGGCGGCCTGCCGGCGGAGGAGCATCTGGACGGAGAGCTCCGCAGGCAGGTCCAGATAGATCATCAGATCCGGCTCCGGCAGAGCCAGACGGTTATATTCCAGATCGAACAGCCAGTCCAGATAGACCCACCGCTCCTCCTCCGGCAGCTTGGGGGCCTGATGGACGGCGTTGGAGGTGGTGTAGCGGTCGGACAGGATCAGCTTCCCGCCCTCATAGTCCTCCCTCCACTCCTGCCGGTAAGAGGCGTAGCGGTCCACAGCGTACAGGGTGGAGGCGGCATAGGCGTTCACGTCCCCGGGCCTTTTCCCCAGATCGCCCTGCAAATACCGCTCCACCGGCGCGGCAAAGGGACTGCCGTACCGGGGAAACTTCACCTGCCGGAAGGGCACGCCCTCCTGCTCCAGCCGCCGGGCCATCAAACGGATCTGGGTGGTCTTGCCCGCGCCGTCGGTGCCCTCCAGAACAATCAATTTTCCGCTCATTTCTTCCTCTCTCCCGCCGCGTGGACCAGAAACAGGGGCAGCTTCATCATCCGGCCCGCCCGGCTGGGATTTTTCACCAGCCGGTGGAGCCACTCCAGCCCCAGCTTCTGAAAAATTTCCGGCGCACGCTGCACCTCGCCGGAGAACACGTCCAGACAGCCGCCCAGGCCCACCAGCAGCTTTGCCCCGGTGGCCCCGCCGTTCCGCTTCATCCACTTCTCCTGCTTGGGAGCGCCCAGGCAGACGAACACCACGTCCGCTCCCGCGGCGCGGATTTCCTCAATTACCGGCCCGTCCTCCTGAAAGTAGCCGTCATGGGTTCCGGCGACGCGGAGGCCGGGATACTGGCGCTGCAAATTTTCCGCCGCCCGTTCCGCCACGCCGGGCTTTGCGCCCAGAAGGAACAGGGTCTTCCCGTTTTCCGCCATCCGCTCCATCAGTCCCTGGGCGAAGCCAATGCCGGTGACGCGGCCCTTCAGGGGCGTGCCCAGTATTTTTGCGCCGTAAATGATCCCGATGCCGTCGGCCAGCACCAGATCCCCGCCGTTGACGGCGCTGCGGGCCTCTTCGTCCTCCCGGCAGATCTCCACGATTTCCGGGTTGGGGGTGACGGCGTAGTGGGCTCCCGCCGTACTCATCAGGCGCACGCCCTCGGCCACCGCCTGCTCCATGGTCATGTTGTCAAAGCCCACGCCCAATACATCAATTCGCACCGGTTTTTCTCCTTACCTTTGCCAAGATTCCCAATACCGCTCCAGTATAGCATATTTTTTCCTGTTTGTCCACCGGGGAGCGCAGACCCGGCAGAGAGCCGGGTTTTAAAATTTCCAAAACAAGGAAAGCGCCCATGACCGCACGCGGTAAATCCGGCTTCGCCAGACGGCGGAGTTTCCCGCCTTCGGAGAAGCGGCAACGGAATTGCAGCAGCAAATCCTTCTGTTGTCTTTCATATTTTACGAAATTTCCGCTTCTTTTTTCCGGAGGAAGGAGAACTTCGTCTCACTGCACACCACCGCGGCAAAAATCAGCGCGAAGCCCGCCAGCATCCGGCCGCTCACCCGGTCCCCGGCAAACAGCACCGAGCACAATACGCCGAACACTGACTCCAGCGACAGAATCACCGATGCCGAGGCCGGATCGGACCACACCTGTCCCACGTTCTGGAACAGCAGGGCGACCGTGGTCGCCATCACCGCCAGATAGGCCAGGGGCAGCAGGATTTCCGGCTTTGCCAGCGCCTGGGCCGGGAAGCGCTCCGTCAGTGCGCCGCCCACCCAGGCGAACGCTCCCGCGAAGGCGAACTGAAACACGGTCAGCAGATAGATGTCCTTCCCCGGGGAGGTCTTGGCCACGCACACGATGTGCATGGCGTAAAACACCGCGCACAGCAGGGTTAGCCCATCCCCCGGGTTTACCGTCAGATCTCCGCTCAGGCTCACCAGTCCCACGCCCGTCACGCACAGCGCCGCCGCCAGAAGATGGTACCGGTCCGGCTTGATTCTGGCGAAAGCCCAGTACAGGAAGGGCACCAGCACGCAGTACACGGCGGTGAGAAATGCGTTTTTCGACGGCGTGGTCAGCGCCAGGCCGTAGGTCTGAACGGAGTAGGCGGTATACAGCATTCCCCCGATGACGGCGCCCCGCCACAGGTAGTCCGGCGTAAAGCTCCGCCATTTCTTCCCGCACAGCAGCCCCAGAAGCAGCGCCCCCGTGGTGAACCGGATTGCCAGCAGATACTGTACCGGCAGCGCGTCCAGCGCGTCCTTCATGACAAAGAAGGAGCTGCCCCAGATAAAGGCTGCGGCAAACAGCATGGGCTTGGCCAGTTTTCTCATTATTTTTTCGCTCATGATTATCTTACCTCGTTCTTGCAATGGTATGCCTGGGTATGGTACAATAGCGCCATGAATTGATATAGTACCAAAGAGGTGAAGAAATGGCAAGACTCAGCCGCGATTTTTTTCTACAGGATACCGTAACTGCGGCCCGGGAGCTGCTGGGCCGCTATCTGGTCCGGGTGGACGGGGG
Organism: uncultured Oscillospiraceae bacterium; assembly: GCA_910579725.1. Taxonomy (GTDB): domain Bacteria; phylum Bacillota; class Clostridia; order Oscillospirales; family Oscillospiraceae; genus Pelethomonas. The sequence goes on from CAJTUD010000064.1 coordinate 12,807, forward strand.
AGAGACCATGGTCTGCCGGATCACGGAGACGGAAGCCTACGTCGGAGCCATTGACAGAGCCTGCCACGCCTTCGGCGGCCGGCGCACCAGGCGCACAGAGACTCTCTACGCGGCCCCCGGCACCGCGTATGTCTATCTGATTTACGGAATGTACAGCTGCCTGAATTTTGTCACCGGGCCGGAGGGGGAGGCCTCTGCCGTTCTCATCCGGGGCTGCGCGCCGGTGTACGGCAGCCTGGCGGCGGCCCGGCGGCGGTTCGGGACGGAGGCGCTGAGCGCCTATCAGAGGAAAAATTTCATGAACGGCCCCGGCAAGCTGTGCAAGGGCCTGTCCATTGACCGGAGCCTCAACGCCCTGCCGCTGGAAAACGACGTGCTCTATCTGGCCCACGATCTGCCGGAATACGGTCTGGAGCGCCGCCCCGACGAGATATCCTTCCACACCGGCAAGCGGATCGGCATCGACTACGCCCGGGAGGCGGTGGATTTCCCCTGGCGGTTCTGGACAGAGGAAGGGGGGAGAGAGCATGCTGCTGTTTGATCTGGACGGCACGCTTATCGATTCCAACGGCGTTTGGCTGGAGGTGGACAGGATTTTTCTCGCCCGCCACGGCCTGACCTACAGTCAGGAATACCACGACGGCGTGGCCCATTCCATTCTGCAAAACTGCGCCATTTTCACCAAAAACCATTTTCAGATGGAGGAATCCTGCGAGGAGATCATCGCAGAGTGGATGGAGCTGGCCAAGGATGCCTATGACCATGTTCCGCTCAAGCCCCACGTCCGGGAGTATCTGGACCGGTGCAGGGAGGCGGGACACCGGATGGCGGTTTTCACCGCCTGCGTGCCGGACCACTGCCGGACGGCCCTCCGGAATCATGGTCTGGACGCCTATTTCGAGCAGGTGATTTATGCGCAGGAGCTGGGCGCGGACAAGCGGTCCCCGGCCATATTCCGGCAGGCCGCCGGACTGCTTGGCGTAAAGCCCCGGGAGTGCGTCTTTTTTGACGATTCCCTCACCGCCTGCAAGGGGGCGAAGGCCGCCGGCATGACGGTGGTTGGGATTCGGGACGCATACTTTTCCGGAACCGAAGCGGATATGCGGGAGCTCTGCGACCGCTACATCTCGGATTTTGGAGAGTTTTTATAACTTCTCGTATAAAAAAACGGAGCGCGGATAATGTCCGCGCTCCGTTTCTGCAAGCGTATCAATTGGAAAAAGACTCGGTGAACAAATCCGCCATCGCCTGCGCTTCATCGGGGTAGACGAACATGCCCACGCAGTTGGATACGGACGTGATGACGCCATTCTCCCAGGTCTCGCAGGAAGCCGGGTACCAGGCGCCGCCGCTGGCCTGCGTGCTGATCCGGGCCTGGAAAATGTTCTGCACCGCGATGATGTCGTCAAGAGTGGCGTCGCCGGACAGCTTCACCAGCCCCACGGCCACGTTGGCGGTGGTCATCATCGTCTCCTGAATCAGGACCTCCTCCACGGCGGCAATCTGGTCAAGACCGGGGTAGTAGTTGTTCAGCAGCTCATTGTCCAGCACCATCATGGAACCCAGGCCCTCATATTTGCCTTGAAGCGTGGTAAAGAAGCTGTTCAGGGACGGCAGGCCGGTGACGGTTCCGGATGCCGGCAGATCGGCCTCCTCTTCCTTCCAGCTGCACCGGATGATGCAGTCGAAATCGAATTGTCCCGCCTCGCACTCCACGTGCATGGTGATCCGGGTGTTTCCCGGAGCCACGGCGGTGACTGCGCCCGTCAGCTCGTCCACCTCCGCCACGGCGGGATTGGCGGAGGAGAAGGAGACGGCATAGGTTCCGTCAACGCCCTTGGCGGACAGGGTAAAGGTCTCTCCCGCTGATTTCAGGGTGACGTCCGTGTGGCTGGCGGTAATTTTAGCGGCGGTTTCGCCGTCCTCTTCCCCGTCCTCGCCGGGATCAGGGACATCCTCGCCGTCTTCGTTCTTGTCCGGGTCCGGCAGCAGAGGCTCCTCGTCCAGATTGGGGGGGACGGGCTCGTCCGGTCCGGCGGGGGAGTCCGGAATTTCCGGCTCCTGCGACTGGGCCGGCGGATCGTCCTTCTCGTCCGGCTGGTTGTTGTAGTTGTTGCGGTTCAAGAAGCTCAGCGAGCAGGCCGTCAGGACCAGCAGTGCGGCAAGGGTCAACACAAGCGCGATCCATTTTTTCATTTGATTGTTCCTCCATTTTCAGCTGCGTGCGGCGGCGCAGTATGTTTGATCAGTTCCGTGGCCGCAATATAACGAAAGAGAGTATATCATAACGCGGCCAACAAATCAACCTGCTGAGGAGGGTGTTTTCCGCCCAATATACAGCAACGCTGGAGAATGCCGCCTTAAATTCCACATCCAGTGTGGGCGGAAACATGAATGCGGCGGCAGGGAAGAGCGATGCAGGCGGGACCGG
>CAJTUD010000064.1:15255-16572 GCA_910579725.1 uncultured Oscillospiraceae bacterium
CCCCGCCTGCCTGCGGTGGATCAGACTTGCGCGGCCGCCGTATGGACGTTACCGCAGCAAAACCGGCTGTATCTGCCGCCCCAGCAGGGCGGCCTCCACGGTTTCCCTGATGCGGGAGAAGTCCGCCATCAGGGAGCAGGGCTTCCGCTGGGGGTCATCCTGACCGAAAGGTACAAAGTAGTAGTTCTTCCTTGCCAGCAGTTCCCCGATGTTCCTGGCCGCCGCGCTGAGCCCGTCGTTGGTGGCCACGGCGACCACTACGGGCCGGTCGTTGCGCAGGTGGGCCTTGGCAGCCATTGTCACCGGAGTGTCGGTCACGCCGGCGGCCAGCTTTGCCAGGGTGTTGCCGGTACACGGCGCGATCACCAGCACATCCAGCAGCTTTTTCGGCCCGATGGGCTCCGCCGCCTGAATGGTGCCGATCACCGTATGTCCGCTCAGACGCTCCACCTCGGCCAGGAAATCTTCCGCTTTGCCGAAACGTGTGTCCGTGGTCTGACATGCCTGGGAGACAATGGGGAGAACCGTCTCATACTCCCGGCACACAGCCTCCAGCTCCTTGAGGACCTCCTTGTGGGTGCAGAAGGAGCCGCAAAACGCAAATCCCACTCGTTGTGATTTCAAATGGGTTCACCTCGTTCTTCCAATATGTGATACACGCTGTCCCGGATGGCGGCGGCGGCTGTGCGGGGAGCCGCTTTCCCCGGCAGGCCGGGGGCGTGGATCGCCCGGCGGGAGAGCCGTTTGGCTTCCTCCAGGTCCACCCCGCCGGGGGCGGAGGCCAGGTCAATGACGACGCAGTCCTCCCGCACCTCCTGAAGGCGCGCCCCATCCAGAATGAGGGCGGGCGCTGTGTTGAAAATCAGATCGAACCGCTCCAGCCGGCCGGTCAGCGCTCCGGTCTGAACGCTCCGGCAGCCCCAGGCCTGAATCCAGGCCAGATCCCCGTATTTTCGGGCGGAAACCGTCACCTCGGCCCCCAGGGCCAGCAGACGGTCCGCCAGCAGGCGGCCGATCCGGCCGTAGCCGATGACCAGACACCGGCTGCCGTGGATGGTGCGGTCCGTGGACTCCATGGCCAGCTGGATGGCGCCCTCCGCCGTGGGTACGGCGTTGGCCGCCTGGGTTTCCTCCCGGTCGTAGTAATCCAGCAGAGTGAGCCCATAGTCCGCCATCAGCCGGGGAGACAGCTCCCCCGTCATGCCGCCCAGCAGCAGCTGGTCATACCGCAGCCGGGGCCACAGCCGTCCGGCTTCCAGCTCCGTGTCCGTCAGCGGCAGATTCAGCCGCCCGCCCCGGCAGACCGGCAGGGGCAGC
>CAJTUD010000065.1 GCA_910579725.1 uncultured Oscillospiraceae bacterium
GGACGATGGCCCGGCCAATGGCCACCCGCTGGCGCTGGCCGCCGGAGAGAGCTTTTGGCTTGCGCTTGAGCAGCTCGGTGATGTCCAGAATCTCCGCCGCCTCCCGGACCTTCTGGTCGATGACCCGCTTGGGAAATTTCCGCAGCTTCAGACCGTAGGCAATATTTTCATAGACGGTCATATGGGGATACAGGGCGTAGTTCTGAAACACCATGGCGATGTCCCGGTCCTTGGGAGGGACGGTATTGACCTTCCGGCCGCCGATGTAGATCTCCCCCTCGGTGATATCCTCCAGCCCCGCCACCATCCGAAGGGTGGTGGACTTTCCGCAGCCGGAAGGCCCTACCAGCACGATGAACTCCTTGTCGGCGATCTCCAGGTCAAAGGCCTGCACCGCCACCACCGTGTTGTCATATACTTTCTTTACCTTACGAAGGCTCAGATCCGCCATCAGGCTTCCCCTCCTCCTCTTTTTTCTCAAACGCCTTTTCCAGGCGCTCTTCCCGGCGCTTCTCCACCGCCGCATCCACCTTCTCCGGAATCCGGATCTTGGCGAAACGGTAAGCCCGGCGAATATCCCGGATAACCAGCACCAAGGCGGCCAGCAGCGGATACAGCGCCAGCAGCACCGCCAGCAGCAGCAGCAGCGCCGCATAATCCTCTGTCAGACGGCCGGCGTTCTCCCAGTAGGGGTAAATCACACCGTTGGTCCGCATCGAGCGCTGCCCGAAGGTCTGGATCACATCCCAGAGGCGGAGCAGGCCATAACGTCCGGAGTTCTCCACAATGTCTCCCGTCCCGATGGGGAACACCTCTGACAGCAGGCTCTTGGCGTATCCGCTGATGGGGTTGGGCATGACGATCTCATAGCCGGTAATGGAAGCTTCCTCAATGAGACGGCTCATGGCGGAAAAGGACATGTAAAGACCGCCGTCGCCAGTGTAGGCCTTCTCTGTAGCAAAATCCGCCTCTCGGGCGACAACGCCGGAAACCACAAAGGGAACGCTGTTGATGTACACTGTCAGACCGGCCAGCTCCGTACCGCCGAACAGCTTCCAGGCCAGCTCCTCATCCAGCAGCACCAGATCGTCCATCAGGTCGTCTCCCTTGATATAGGACCCGGAGCGGAGATGCAGCGGATGAAAGTAGAAAAAGTCCCCTCCCGCCCCCACGGCCTTCACCGTGGAGTTGCTCCCATTATCGGAGCTGATGGTCACAGATTCCATGCCATAATAGGCATCCAGATACAACCGTCCGCCTTCAGGCGCTTCCAGGGACTGTTCCACCAGCTTAGACTCCAGACTTTGGCGAAAGGAGCGGACGTCCTCCTCGGTCTTCCCATCGCCCACCGGCAGATAGCAGGCCAGCTGGGCAAAGCGCGTCTCCCCTTCGCCCTGGAACCGCTTTGCGGCAGTGAGCGTGGACAGCGTGCCGCTGACGGAGCGCAGCCCCAAAGCACAGGCAAGTGAACCCAGGATCAAAGCCGCGTTCAGAATCAGCAGGAACCACTGCTTGAAGCCAAACTTCTTCACTGCGGCGGCAATCCGCCGGAACAGATTGGGCCTGCTCATGGGTTCTCCACCATGCGCACCTGACTGCCGGGGCTGAGGGGCTTGCTGGCGGTGGTGATGACATAATCATTGCTGGCCAAACCGGAGACAGCAGCGCTGGTATCGTCCTCCGCCAGCACCTGCACATCGGCGCGGGTGGCTGTGTACCGGTTGCCCAGAGGGGTGTTCTTGCTGGTGACAATCAGAACAAATTTACCGTTGGAATCTTCCCGGATGGCGCTCTTGGGCACAATGGTATCAAAATTGGCGCTGCGCTGGCCGATGGCAAGGCTGATATTGGTGCCCGCGTCGATCTCACCGCTGATCCGGAATACCAGCAGCTTTTTCTGCCCGCCGCTGGAGGGGTCGGGGGCGATGGATTCCAGAACGGCGGAGATATCGTTGCCCCAGTAATAGTTGGTCACTTCGGCGGTGTCGCCCACCTTGACCTGCTTGGCCTGCTCGTTGGTAACGGGAATCTTAATGATATAGCCCCGGTCCACCACGTCAATAACGGCCATGGCCTGATCAGGGGTGTTCTCCTTGCCGGCGCTGACGTTGATGGCGCTGACCACGCCGGAGACGGAGGATGTGATTTCCGCGCCCACGGCATCTTTCCGGTACTTCTCCACCAGCTCCTCCTGCTTCTCGATCTCTATTCTCATGGACTGGAGATTCAGGTTGTCCAGCTGCTTGTCAATATCCTTGCCGGACAGGGCGGTGGCCAGCTCCCGCTCCTTGGCGGAAACAGTTTCCAGAGCGGTTTTGTAGGCGGTCTGCTTCTCCTGCATTGCCGCCAGCGTGGATTCCAGATTGGTGATGCTGGCCTCCTTCCCGCGCTGGAGCGCCTCCTGCTGGCGGATCTGGTCCCGCAGCTGGGCATTGGCACTGGAGAGGCTCTCGGCGTACTGCTTAGCCGAGACAAGCTCCCGCTGGACCACGGACAGCTCCGCTCCGACTGTATCAATCTTGTTCTGGAGCGCGCGGCGCTGCTCATAGGCCGTTCCGGAGGAGATGCTGTTGTCCTGCTGAAGGCGCTGGAGGGCCTGAGTTTTTGCGTCTACATCGGTTTGGTCGGCAAGGAGGGTATTGTAGGCTGTCCTCCATTCCGCATTGTATCCGGAATCAGACGTCCCGCCACCGGCTGCTTTAACGCCTTCCTTATCGTCTGATGGCGGCGTCGTAACACTTCCCAATTCTTTTCCGCGCAAATACCCGTCAATGGCGATTTGCACATTTGTATCAAATCGGTATGTTCCATCTCCGTTGTTCTGCAGAAATTCAAACGAGTAGCCGGGAACGGCTTCCATCATCTTTCTGATGGTCTCCTCATATGCCTTCCAATCGCTCTTCCACTTTGTCTGAGCGCTGTCCAGCGCGGCCATGGCATCCTGGATTTTTCGTTCTGTGCTGATATCCATTCCGGTGTCCAGCTTATCCAGGTCCTTCTCGTAGCCTTCGATCTCGGTTTCCAGACTTTTGATCTTGGTCTCCAGCTCTGTCACCTTGGCTTTGGCCTCAGTATACTCCTCGCTTTCGCCGGCAAGAGCGTTGAGCTCCTTGATGGTGAACTCAATCTGACTGAGCTCGCTCTTGGCGGCAGCCAGATCGCCCTTGGCATACGAAATCTCTTCGTCCGTCACGCGGTTGGCGTCCCGCTGCGCATAGGCCTTTTGCAGATCCTCCCGAATGGCTTTGACACTCTGGTCGTCGGTGGCATAGCCTTTGGAGAGCTCCAGAACCTGTTTCTGGTAGTCGATTCTGGCCTTCTCCAGAGCTTCCTCCGCATTGCGCAGCTCCTCGCTGTCCAGATCTCCCAGAACAAACAGGAGATCGCCCTCCTCGACCTTATCGCCTACTTTTACACAGACGGAGCGGATTTCCCGGGTCTGCTTGAGAATGACCTCGTAGCTCTCGTTGGCGGCAATGGCGCCGCTGCCGCGGATCTTCGCATTAATGGTGCCGGAGGAAACCAGCTGGGTGGCAACCTCAGGCAGCGAGTAATTCATAATCGTGCCGGAAAAGAAGGTCAGCACCAGCAGCACCGTCAGAAAGATAATGGCGATGGTCTTTATCAGTTCCCTCTTTTTGGATTTCTCCTTCACTTCCATAGATGAATCGTCCTTTCAACTGGGGTTGGGGGGAAAGATTGTTCTTGCATCCGCTCAGGCGGCGCGGGGAATATCATCCCTTAACGGAACCCTGGTGCGCAATTCCCTCCACCAGGTAATCCTCTCCGTGGAGGAACAGCAGCAGCGAAGGCACCATGTAAATGGTGGCAATCGCAAAGGCCAGTCCTACCTCGCTGGAGTTGATGGTGGACAGATAGACGCTCAAAGGCTGCAAGTCTGCGTTTGGCAGCAGAATGATGGGCTGCTCTACCATGTTCCAGTAGTCAATAAAAACCAGAATGGCAATGGAGTAAAGCGCACTGCGGCACTGGGGAAGGCAAATGTCTTTGAAAATCTGCCACTCGCTGGAGCCGTCCAGCTTAGCCGCCTCAATCAGCGACGCGGGGATGCGCCGCATGGATTTGGTCAGCAGAAATACGGAGAACGGCGCGAAGGCCCCCGGCAGAATAATGGCCCAGCGGGTGTTGAGCAGTCCTACCCAGTCGCTAACCAGATAGTTGGGTACCAGCGTGACCTGGGTGGGCATCAGCATCAGTATGACATAGAAGAAAAACAGGAAAGAGCGCACCTTCCCCCGCCACCGGGTGAAGCCGTAGGCTGTGACGGATGCCACCACCAGCTGAAGCAGCACAATGGGCACCACCAGAATGACGGAGTTCCAGAATTTCAGCAGATAGTCCGGGCTGCGGATGAGTACAGAGATGTATTGATTGAACGTTACCTTGTCCGGTATGAACTTCAAATTGACGTTGTCCGCGATGTAGGCTTTGCCGTCGCTGCCGGATACATTGGCAAACACCTTGCCATAGTTGGAGCTGATCTCCGACTGGGTCATGAAAGAGTTGGAGATGGTCAGTACTGTGGGCAGCAGAAACCACAACGCAAAAAATACCGACAGAAGCGTCAGCGCAAAGCGCCCGAAATAGCGTTTCTTCTTCATCCCTCAACATCCTTTCCAAAAATGTCCTCCACCTTGAACAGCAGGGCGATGAGCGCCACCATCACCAGCGCCATGAGCACCGCCGCCGAAGACATCTTCTGATAATCCAGATTGTTGAAGGTGTTGTTCATGAAGTGCTGCATCATATACAGCCCGTCATAGGGATAATCTCCCGTCAGCAGATAGATTTCCCGGAAAACCTTGAAGGAGTTGATAATGGACAAAATTGCCACAAACAGCACCGTGGGGGACAGGTAGCGAAGCTTGATGTTGAAAAACTTGTGGGCCGCCGAGGCCCCTTCCACATCCGCCACCTCCAGCAGCTCCTTGGGAATGTTGTTCAGCGCCGCCATGAAAAGAATCATATTGTACCCCAGGTTTTTCCACAGGAACAGCACTACAATCACCAGCAGGCAGCGGGGACTGTTGAGCCAGTCAATGGGGTCCACCTGTAGATTGCTCAGGATTACGTTCAGCGTTCCGCGGTAGTGGAACACCACCTGCCAGATGAGCACCACCGAGGCCACCGGCACCATCATAGGACTGAGAAAAAAAGTGCGCAGCAGGCTCTTGCAGGGAATCCGGCACTCCAGCATCAAAGCCAGGCTCAGACTGAGCACCACGGCCAGGGGCACTGCAACGACGGAAAACATAGCGGTATTTCTGGCGGCTGTGCGGAAGGAGGAATTCTTCAGAACGGCAATGAAATTGTCCAGAAACACAAACTCCGGATTCATGGGCGAGCGGATGACAGAGTAGTACACCACCACCAGAAAGGGCAGGATGAAGAACACCGCCACCCCCAGCACGCTGGGGGTCAGGAAGGCCACGGAGCGCATGGTATCCTGGATTCTGTCGCCGCTCCGCTCCCTCCGGACCCTCCCGGCGCCCTTTTTCCGGGGCTCTGCCGGGGCTTTTGCTTTCTTTTCCTTAACGGTTTTCATTGACATAGGTGTTCACACGGTTCTGGATGAGGCCGGCAGCGTCATCCAGAGTCTTGTCTCCGGCAAAGTAGCTGCCCGCCACGTCCGTGACAATCTCGGAAATCTTGGTATCGTAGCTGTAGACGGTATTGATGGCATTATACAGCTCCATGATCTGATTGTACTCCTCCTGTGTGACGGCCTGGGTGTCAATTTGCAGGGTTGCCCAGCCCCAGCCGCCCTTGCTCTCCTGAATGGGGTTGCCGTTTAAATCCAACACCTGATTGCCTTCACCGTCTGTCATGTACTCCACTTCCATGGACTCTTCAGCCATCTTGTCAAAGTCCGCCTTGTTGACAGGGAAGCCCCAGCGGTAGTAGCCGAAGGAGCCGTCCTCCTCGTCTTCGGGCAGCAGCAGCTCCCGTACAAAGGACCAGGCCGCCTCTTTGTCCTTGCAGGTGCTGGATATGGCCAGACCGTCGCTGATGTTGAAGCTGCTGCCGCAGCCGCCGTCCTCCGTGGGATAGCCCTTGAAGGTGATATAACGTCCGGGCCGCAGGCGGTTGGACTCGTTGGAATAGCCGTACTCGTCCGTTACGGGGACATCGGAAACGGTGATGCTGGCGCCATCCGGACCGTATTTGTAGTCCAGGTAGAAGTGGTCCAGCGCTTCATCGCCGCCGAACATGGCCTCGTACATCTGGATACTGCGGAAATCGTTGATAGACTCCTGAATCAGCATCTGCCGGCCATCGGCAATGCGGGCGGGCTCGCTGTTGTCATCGCTGTACTCGTAATTCTCATAATCAAACTCCAGGGGGAAGGAGTTGCAGAAAGCCAGAGCCGTCTTGAAGGATTCCCCATCAAAGCTGCACTCCCCGGTCTCCCAATTCACGAAGCTGTCCAGATTCTGGTTGAGCAGAGTGCTGAGCATCCCATCTTTGGTGCTGCTCTCGCCGAACACCGAGCAGCCCTCGGGCATGGAAGCCAGCGCGTCCTGGAACTGGGCCATGGTCCAGCCCATGTCCTCCCCCACCACATCGGTGGCGCCGATAATGGTGCTGATGTAAAAGCTGTTGAAGACCTGATAGAGCTTTCCATCCTGCTCAGCAGCGTCAAACACCCGCTCCATCAGCTTCTCCCGGCTGATATCCGGATCGTTGTCGATATAGGTCCACAGATCCTCCAGAATGCCCTTGGCCCCGTATTGCCGCAAGGGAAGGTTCTGGACGCTGATGATATCGGGAACCTTGCCGGCAAGAATCTCTGTGTTGAGCTTGGTGACGCCGGCCATGTAGTCCTCGGCGGTTCTGTACTCGGAATAATCTGTCACTTCAATGCGGTGAGTGGTACTGCTCTTGTTGAAGCGGATGATCCGGTTGCGCTCATCCTGCCCCAGACTCATGGTGGCATAGGTCAAAGTGGTTTTCTCCGGCAGCTGCTCCCGGGGTGTGGCGGTCAAAATGGCCAGATTATTTTCCGGGCCGCTGTTTCCATACCAGGAGCGTGTCATCACCACCACCCTGCCGTCGGCCAGGAAGGAGAAAAACTCAATGCTGTCGGAGTCAATGTCCGCGTCCAGCCAGCTGAGAAGACGCTCGCTGCTCGCGGCTTCCTCCCCCGATCCGGCCGCCTTGAAGCCGTAGAGAGCCTCCCCGTTCTTGTAGTAAAACAGATACTCCCCGCCGCCGTCGTAGGCCTCGTAGGCGTTCTGGGGCAGCTCATAAGCCTCCCCCCACTTCTGGCCCGCCTTATCCACACACCGCAGCTGGCGGGTATAGGAGTTGTTGGCGGGATCGCTGACCGTGGACACTATGCCCACGGAGCCGTCCGAGAGGTGGACCACCTTGTTGCCCCATATGTTCTCATCCTCCAGCGTGAAGCGGATATTCAGGGACGAGTCCAGAATCACCAGCTTCTGATCGGTACTGACCACCAGATCGCCGTCCTTGTCAATGGAGGTACCGCCGGAGTAGAGGCCATCCACGCCGACTTTCTCCGCCAGCTTGCTGGTTTCTATCCGGGTGATCTCACTGCCGGTGGAATCGAGCTGGATCTGATATTCCAGATTGACACTCTCCGTCTGCTCGTAGTTCCACATGTAGTCCGTCTCCGGGTCAAAGTCCTCCGGCAGGTCATAGGAGGTGGCGTAGACGCTCTCTTCCACCCACAGGGAGCCGTCCGCTCCGGCGCGGATGCCGTTGACGTAGGCACTGGCCTGATCATATCCCTCCGGAGGGTCGCTGACCTTGAAATTCTCCAGCTCCACCATCTCGCCGCCGTCCAGGGGCACGCGGACAATGGCGTTCCGTCCGTCCCCCTCCTCCCCAGCCTCCCAGTCCGGGTTGATACGGACCAGCAGGTAAACATTGGTCCCGTCGGTGCAGCCATCCTGCAGGTCGTAATTCTTCCCCAGCGAGCTCAGATCCAGGTCAATAAACTCCGGCACGTACACTGTGCTGGAAAGCTGCTGCGTATCGTCCTTGTCCTTACCGCAGGCCGCCAGGCTCAGCAGCATCGCAAGAAACAGCACCAGCGCAACCGCGCGCTTTTTGATTTTATCCATAGGATGGATCCTCCTTTACTCCTTTAAAGCTACTATTCAATTTACCATCCCATTGCATCATTTTTGCATCTTACTTTTATCACTTTTGTTTTATTTTCCAAAAGCCACCCTTTTTCCCGGGAAACTAAAGCCGTTACCGGCTCTCGTTGACATAGAGGGACACCTTGCTCTGAATCAGTTTGGCGGCGTCGTCCAGCGGCTTGTCGCCGGCGAAATACTGGCCGGCCACTTCCTGGACCGCGTTGTAGATCTTCTCGTCGTAGCGGTAGAAGGAGTCTATGGCGTTGTACAGGTCCATCACCTTGTCCACGTCTTCCTGATTGACGTTCCGTAGGGGAACCTCCATGTCATCGGTGATCCACATGCTGCCCGGATCAACGGGAACCGGTTGGCCGTTCTCGTCCAGAAGGGGCTCACCGTTCTCATCCTGCTGATACCGGGGCTCCAGTACCTGGCTCACCATTTTATCAAAGTCCTTTTTGTTGATGGGGAAGTCGCCGTAGTACCATCTATCCTCCTCGTTGCGGGGCAGAAGGGTCTCCCGCAGGAAGGACCACGCCCCCTCTTTGTCCTTGCAGGCGCTGGTCATGGCCGTTCCCCGGGAGGCAACAAAGCTGCTGCCGCAGCTGCCGTCCTCCTTGGGATAACCGATGTAGGAGAAATCGTCTCTGAAGAGAGCTCCTGTCCGCTGGATGGTCCAGCTGTCAAAGCTTCTGAGGTACAGCTGGCAGAGCAGCTGCTTGTCAGTGAGAATCCGGACCTCTTCCTCTTCCCAGGTCTCCCAGTCCACATTCTCCCAGCTGAATTCGGCGGGGAAGCTGCCGCAGAAGGACAGCAGGGCCTTGAACGCATCGCTGTCAAAGGAGCATTCTCCGGTGTCCCAGTCTACAAACTGGTCCATATTCAGGGCCAGCACCGTACTGAGCATCTCATCCCGGGTGTCGCTGGCGCCGAAGATGGAGCAGCCCTCAGGCATCTCCTCCAGCGCCGCCTGGAGCTCCGCCAGCGTCCAGCTGGTTCGGTTTCCCACCACCTTGGCAGGGCCCGCCGCCGTACGGATATAGAAGGTATTGAAAATCTCATAGAGCTTGCCGTCCTGCTGGTTGGCCTCCAACGGGCGGAGCATCAGTGCATCCCGTCCCAGGTCGGGGTCGGATTCGATGTAGGGCCACAGATCCTCCAGAATTCCTTTGGCTCCGTACTGGCGCAGGGGCAGGCTGCTGGTGTCCAGAATGTCCGGCACTGTACCGGCCAGGATCTCCGTGTTCAGCTTTTGCAGCGCCGCGCTGCCGTCGTCATCACCGGTGACATACTGAGAGTAGTCCCGGACCTCAATACGGTACTTCTCGTTGGTCTTGTTGAACCTGAGAATCTTCTCCCTGGCCTCGTAGTTCAGATACAGGGTGGCATAGATCAGGGTGGTCTTCTCCGGCAGTTGGTCTCTGGGCGTCGCGGTCATCAGAACCAGCTGGAAAATTGCGCGGCCCTCGCCATCCTCCGACCACTCATGAAGAATGGCCGCCACCCGGCCGTCAGGCAGGAAAAAGAAGCTGCTCACGTTGTCGGCGCTGATGTCTGCCTCCAGCCACGAGAACAGCCGCTGGGCTTCGCCGGTCCCCGTACCATCTCCGCTGGGCGCGCCGGCCTTGAAGCCCATAATGGCGTCATTGAGCTGGTAGTAAAAAAGGTACTCCCCGCCGCCGGGCAGAATGTCGTACACATTGCTGGGCAGGGCATACTCCGTTCCCCAGTCCTGCTTCTCCGGATCGATGGTCAGCAGCCTGTTGCTGCGGGCATCGGTGACCTCATCATAGTCCCACTTCTGGATGCCCATAGTACCGTCGCTCAGCTGGATCATATTATACCACATATCCTCCCCTTCCAGGGTGAAAAGCGGGGTCATCTGCGGATCCAGCACGTAAATCTTTCCGCTGGTCACTGCATAAATGTTTCCCTCACCGTCAAAAGAGGTGGAGATGAGATACTCCTCCTCCCCCAGCACCTCTCCCAGGTTCTCCTCCAGGTGAGACAGGTCAATGCAGGCCAGCTCGCCGCCCTGCGCGTCCAGCTGGCGGCGGACAATAATCTCTTTGCTCTCCGAAAAGCCGGGATCCGCCGCGGACGTATTACCGGATACCTCCTCTGTGACAACCGCTTCCTCCGTCTCCGCGCGGGGCATGATATCGTCCACAGCGGGGCCCTGCCCCGGATCAATAATATCTCCCCAGACATAGGTGATTTCCCGAACCCAGATGGTTCCATCCGCACCGGTCTGGATGTCCTCTATGTAGGCGTTGCCTTCCTTCCCTTCCGGAACAGAGGGGCCGATATAGTTGGGCAGACGCTCCGCAGTCTCGCTGTCCAGGGACACGCGGTAGATGTCATAACGGCTTTCAGTGTAGACATATTTCTCTCCGCTCGCGGAATCCTGCCGCTCCCGCGTCGTATCCTTCTGACCGATAAGATAGATGCTTTCCCCGTCAGTGCAGCCCCGCTGGATGTAGTCCACGTCCAGGCCTATGTCCAGATACTTGGGCACATAGACATTTGCGGAAAGCTGCTGGGCATTGTCTTTCTTCCCGCAGCCCGCCAGCAGTCCCAGCAGCAGGCTCAGGGCCAGCAGCAGCGTCAGTCCCCTTTTCCCAAATCGATCCATGATGATCCTCCTCATTGTATGATGTAACCGTTTATCTTACCAATCTTCTATGGTATAGACGCAGCCATAGGGCGGATGGTTCCGCCCCACAAGCATAATTTTACAGAGCCATGTATCATTGTTGCATCTTTTTGAAGACGATTCGGAAACAATTTGGAAACAAGAAAGGGGAGGGCCGGGCCCTCCCCTTTCTTCATGCAGTACGCTGATGAGATTATACCTCCGCGCCGGGTTCCGGCTCCTGACCGGAGGCGGCTCTGGCCTCGGAATTCCCGCCGGTCTTCACCTCCACGGTCACGGGTTCTCTGGCGGCCATCCGGCCGCCCACCACGCCGGCAAGCAGAGCGGTGAGATCCAGTCCGGTAGACTCCCGCACTCCGTCCATCACCTGGCTGGCAGAGCTCATGACATCCTTGACCAGTCTGGTGGAGTTGCCGTCGCCGTACATAACAATCCGGTCCGTCTGGGCCAGCGGCGCGGCGGCGTTCTTGACCACCTCGGGCAGAGCCTCCAGGTACATCTCCAGTACGGAAGCCTCGCCCATCTTTTTCTGGGCCTCCGCCTTTTTCTCAATGGCCTCGGCTTCCGCCAGACCCTTGGCCCGGATGCCCTCGGCCTCCTGTTCCATGGAGAAGCGCAGGGCTTCTGCCTCCGCTTTCCGCGCCTCCGCCTCCTTGGTGGCCTCGTAGGCCTTGGCATCTGCGTCCCGCTGGCGGCGGACCAGCTCGGCCTCCGCCTCCTTCTCGGCCTTGTACTTCATGGCGTCCGCCTGCTTGCGGACCTCGGCGTCCAGCTGGCGCTCCTTGATGGCAATCTCCCGCTCGGCCAGCTCCGCCTCCTTTTCCCGTTTGGCAATGTCGGCGCTGACCCGGGTGACCTCGATGGTCTTGCGCTGGGTCTCCTGCTGGATGGAGTAGGCCGCGTCGGCCTCGGCTTTCTTGGTATCGGCCTTCACCTTCATCTCCGCCTGCTGAATGGCAAGGGCGGCGTCCTGCTCGGCAATCATTTTCTCCGCCTGAACCTTCACGGCGTTGGCCTCCTGCTGGGCCTGCGAGGTGGCGATGGCAATGTCCCGCTGAGCGTTGGCTTTGGCGATCTGAGCGTTCTTGCGGATCTGCTCCACATTGTCGATACCCATGTTCTCAATGGTGCCGGCCCCGTCCTTGAAGTTCTGGATGTTGAAGTTCACCACCTCCAACCCCAGTTTGCGCATGTCGGGGACCACATTTTCTGTGATCTTCCGGGCCACGCCCTGGCGGTCCTGAACCATCTCCTTGAGGCCCACAGATCCCACAATCTCCCGCATGTTGCCCTCCAGGACCTGGGTCACCAGACTGACCAGCTCCTCGGGACGCTTGCCCAACAGGGCCTCGGCGGCCAGCTTGAGAAGCTCCGGGTCGGAGCTGATCTTCACGTTGGCCACGCCGTCCACGGTGACGTTGATAAACTCGTTAGTGGGCACCGCCTCGCTGGTTTTCACATCCACCTGCATGATCCGCAATGAGAGCTTATCCACCCGCTCAAAGAATGGCACCCGCCAGCCGGCTTTGCCGATAAGAATCCGCTTGCGGCCCAGACCAGAGATGATGTACGCCGTATCCGGCGGCGCTTTCAGATAGCCCATGAAAAACAGGATCAGCACAATCAATACGATCACGGCGGGCATCATGAATTTCATAAGATAAGGCATGTTTTCCTCCTTTAAAATATCCCACTTGGCTTCTTCCGTCTCTTTGTCAGAGGAGAGCCGTTTTCCCGCACCCGGGTACGAAAAAACGAGACCTCTGCCTTGCGGCAAAAGTCTCGTTAAAGTCCCAGCTGGAGACTTCCGCGCGTCCCGGGTACAGAAGTACCGTCCTGACGGTGCGCGCTCCGAATTGTCTCGGAGAACTACTCCCTTTTGACATTGTTATCATACCATATCCGCAGTTCCGGCGCAATAGGCATATTGATAAAAGTTTAACAGAGTTTTTTGTGTATTTTGCGGGATACCGGTATCAGATTATCCGTTCAATTGGATTTCGCAGCGGAGGACAGGTAAAAATTTTTCCGGATTGCCCTCCCTCCCCCTTGCATTCAAGGACAAGATGTGATATGATGAAAATCCCGTGAAATGGATTTTTGCGCGTTTGCGCTTCCATCAAATTCTTGGAGGTATGTTCTCATGACCCTGTTTGTTACGATTCTTCAGCTGCTGTGCGGTCTGGCCGTCATTCTGGCCGTATTGTTCCAGTCCGGCAAGAGCGCCGGCCTCAGCGGCGCAATCGGCGGCGTGGCCGACACTTTTATGTCCAAGGGAAAGGCCAAGACCCTCGACGCAAAGCTGGCAAAGGCAACCAAGTGGATCGGCGCTGTGTTCATCGTTCTGACGCTGGTACTGAATATTATGAGCGTCCGGGGATGATTCCCCATTGTAAAACCGCCTGTATTGATTACAGGCGGTTTTACTTGTTCCCTGCGGCTGGCACGATTGAACTGCCGGCTTTTTCTTTTTCCCGGTTGTCAAGTGGAATCGGGGATGTTATAATACCGTCGGAATTTATTGGAAAGGTTTGATGCTATGAAGAAGAACGTTTTTCTCCTGACCCTGTCCCTCCTGATTCTGCTTCTGACGGCCGCCTGCGGCCAGCGGGAACAGCAGCCAAATCAGGACAGCATGGCCAACGATGGACCCGTAGCACTGACCGTCTGGGGCGCGGAGGAGGATGAGGCGCTGCTCCAGGAGATCTTTGCCTCCTTCCAGGCCCACTATGCCGGGCAGGCCAGCTTCCAGATTACATACCAGCCGCAGAGCGAATCCAACTGTAAGGACGTTCTGCTGGGAGATCTGGAGGGGGGCGCAGACGTATTTGCTTTCGCTGACGATCAAGTGGCCGCTCTGGCCGCCGCCGGCGGCCTGGACCCGATTGAAAATGCGGCGGATATTCAGAACGCCTCTCTTTCCGCCGCCGTGGAAGCGGCCAGCGTGGGGAACACTCTCTACGCCTATCCGCTGACGGCGGATAACGGCTATTTTCTGTATTACAACAAAGCCTACTTCTCTGATGAAGACATCCAGAGCCTGGAGCGGATGCTGGAGAAAGCGGAGCAGGCGGAGCGGCTGGTGGTCATGGACTGGTCCTCCGCATGGTACGTTTACGCCTTCTTTGGCAACACCGGCTTGCAGACTGGTCTCAATGAGGACGGTCTGACCAATTACTGCACCTGGAACAGCACCGACGGTCCTATCCGAGGGGTGGATGTGGCACAGTCCATGCTGAACATCGCGGCCAGCCCGGCCTTTGCCAGCCGGACGGATGCGGAATTCCTCAGCGGCGTGCGGGACGGTTCCATCATTGCCGGAATCAGCGGCGTGTGGAACGCGGTGGCGGTGGAAGATGCCTGGGGACGGAACACCGGGGCTGCCAAACTGCCTTCCTTCACCTGTAGAGGGCAGCAGGTCCAGATGGCCTCTTTCTCCGGCTGCAAGCTCATCGGTGTGAACGCCTACTCCCGGCATCCAGAATGGGCAGCCCGGCTGGCGGAGTGGATCACCAGCGAGGAAAACCAACGCCTGCGCTTCCAGCTGCGAGGTCAGGGCCCCGCCAACACCAATGCCGCCAACTCCCCGGAGGTTCAGTCCTCCCCGGCTATCGCGGCGCTGCTGGCTCAGTCGGAATTCTCTCAGCTCCAGCGGGTAGGCGGCAAATTCTGGGATCCGGTGTCGGAATTTGCGGGAAACATGGCTCAGGGAAATCCCTCTGGCGCGTCCCTCCAGGCCCAGCTGGACCGGTTAGTGGAGAGCGTGACGGCGCGGTGACAGGTTTTTGAGAACCAACTACATTCTTTCGGAGGAAATGGCATGAAAGGAAAGCTGACATTACAGCAACGCCTGGTCCTGCCCATCGTTCTGCTGGGACTGGTGGCCTTGCTGTCCAATATCCTGGCGGTATTCAGCATCAACAACGTCCACGCTAACG
Source organism: uncultured Oscillospiraceae bacterium (assembly GCA_910579725.1). Taxonomy (GTDB): domain Bacteria; phylum Bacillota; class Clostridia; order Oscillospirales; family Oscillospiraceae; genus Pelethomonas. Next base: position 14,727 of record CAJTUD010000065.1, read on the forward strand.
CGGGCACCATTGTGGATGAATTTATGGTCAGCGAAGCCCGGTTAGAGGATATCCGCCGCTCCATGATGGACATTCACCGGCTGTCGCTGTCCCATATCGTGGCCGCAGACCATGCCACAATGATCCGTCTGGTTCAGGAAATCAAGGCGGAGGAGGAGGCGCTGGATGAAAAGCTGGCAGCCTACGCGGAGTTTGTTGCCGGGGAGGACGTGGCTGTATACCGCTCTTTGGCAGAAGACTATGACGCGTTCAAGCATGCGCTGGTCCATTTGGTCTGCGCCAGTGCGGACAGCAAAACGCAGGACGCTTACGCTACGGCCAATGGCGACGTGGCTACCTGGATCGACGCTGCGGAGAAGGACATGGACGCCCTTTACGCCTCCGTCAGCGCCCAGGCGGAAGCGGCCAAGGGACGCCTGACGCTGGTATATATTGCGTCCCTGATTACCAGCGCCATTACCCTCGTGCTGGGGATTGTGCTGGTGGCGGCGGCTTTCCGTATCATCCGGAAATATGTAATCGCACCGATCCGGGACGCTATGGGCATGCTCCAGGACAGTTCGGAACGCATCAGCGGCGTGGTGGGCGAGGTTCGCCGGAGGACCCAGACCTCCAGCGGCAGCGTCCGCAAGCTCTCCGGCCTGACAGAACAGCTTTCCGCTGCCTTGGAGGAAATCGCCGGCAGCACCACCGCCATCAGCGCCAACGCCTCCGGTACTCAGAGCGACGCCAAGGACATGGTGGAAGAGTGCGCCGCCATCACCGCCTATTCCGCCGGTATGAGAAGCCGGGCGGAGGACATGGAGCGGTCCGCACAGGCGGAACTGGAGAAAATCCGCGCCAAAACGGAGGAGATCATGGCTGTGCTGCATCAGGCTATCGAAAAAAGCCACAGCGTCAGCCAGATCGATTCCCTGACAAAAGACATTCTCTCCATCTCCTCCTCTACGGATCTCATCGCAATTAACGCTTCTATTGAAGCGGCCCGGGCTGGTACGGCCGGGAAGGGATTCGCTGTAGTGGCCCAGGAAATCCGCAAGCTGGCAGATTCCTGCGCGGAAACCGCCAACCATATTCAGGAAGTCAGCGGGGTGGTTACAGGAGCTGTGGACTACCTCTCCAGCAGCGCACAGGAGCTGGCCAGTTACCTGGGGCAGGCCACCTTGTCTCAGGTGGAGCAATCCGTACAGGCCGGAGAACAGTATCGGGAGGATTCCGTCTACATAGGACACGCTATGGAAGCCTTCAATCAGCGGGCAGACCGGCTGAGAACCGCCATGGACGAAATTGCCGGAGCCATCGCCAGCATTTCCGGGGCTATCGACGGTGCAGCCTCCGGTATCACCGGCGCGGCCGGAAGTACCCGCGTGCTGGTGGAAGACATGGCCGGTATCACCGCGCGGATGGATACCAATCAGGAGATCGTGGGAGAGTTACAGCGGCAGATGGATGTGTTTGCCAATCTTTGATTTCAGGCGGCGTTCCCTTCTCTTTTGCTGCATTGCCCGGAAAGGCGGGGCGCACAAGTGTGC
>CAJTUD010000066.1:0-9070 GCA_910579725.1 uncultured Oscillospiraceae bacterium
CTGCGGCGGCCGGCTGCGGCTGCCCGCCGCCACCGGCGAGGACCTGGACCGGCTGTGCTGCCAGTATACATTGACCATCCCGGGAAAAAACAGGTGATTTTCCAGCGGAGACGGCATAGGATGAGCGTGGAACCGGAGCCGTCCCCTTCGCGCCGGTACGTGCGCGAGAAAGCCATACGAGGTGTACCATGATCCAATTTCTTGCCAAACATCTGATTAAAAATTATCAGGATATTACATCCCCGCCGGTGCGGCGTGCTTACGGCGTGCTCTGCGGCTGTGTGGGCGTGGCGCTGAACCTGCTGCTCTTCGCCGGAAAGCTGCTGGCCGGAATTCTCAGCCGTTCCATCGCCATCACCGCCGACGCGGTGAACAATCTCTCCGACGCCGGTTCCTCCGTCGTCACGCTGCTGGGCTTCAAGCTGGCCGCTCAGGCGCCGGATCAGGACCATCCCTTTGGCCACGGGCGGCTGGAGTATGTCTCCGGACTGGTGGTCTCTTTGGTGATCATCCTGATGGGCGTGGAGTTGGGGAAGACGTCCGTGGACAAAATCCTCCATCCGGAGCCGGTCGCCTTCAGACCTCTGGCGGCGGCAATCCTCGCCGTCTCCATTCTGGTGAAACTCTATATGGCGCTCTACAACCGCTCGGTAGGGAAAAAAATCTCCTCCTCCGCCATGGCCGCCACCGCTGCCGACAGTCTCAGCGACTGTCTGGCAACCTCCGCAGTGCTGCTGGGCGCTCTGGCGGGATACTTCTGGGATCTCCAGATCGACGGCTGGTGCGGGGCGGCGGTGGCGGCCTTCATCCTCTGGTCCGGCTTCGGCGCGGCCAAGGACACGATCGATCCCCTGCTGGGCCAGCCTCCGTCCCCGGAGTTTGTGGACCGGGTCCGCGGGCTGGTCCGGTCCCATCCGGAGATCATCGGCATCCACGATCTGATTGTTCACGACTACGGGCCGGGCCGCAGAATCCTCTCCCTTCACGCGGAGGTGCCCGCCAGCGGCGATATTCTGGAGCTCCACGATGTGGTGGACAGCCTGGAGCGACAGCTGAATGAGGAGCTGGGATGTCTGGCTACCATCCACATGGACCCGATTGTCAACGACGGCGGCCTGACCACCGAAACCCGGGAGCGGGTGGCCGCCATGGTGCAGATTATTGATCCGGGCATCAGCATCCACGACTTCCGCATGATCCCCGGCCCCATCCACACCAAGCTGATTTTTGACGCAGAGGTGCCCTTCCAGTGCCCCCTGTCCGACCAGGAGATTCGCCGCCGCATTCAGGCCGCCGTTCAGGCCCTGGACGGAAACTGGTCGGCAGTGGTGGAAGTGGAGAAAAGCTATGTGTGAAAGGAGCTCTCCGCAGGAGGGCCCACGGAAAGAGCACTTTGCGGGCCGAACCCGGTCCGGTCCCTCTCCTCAAAAAGTGGCGCAGCTGCTTTTTTGACACGCAGAAGAGCGTCGTGCCATTTGGCACGACGCTCTTTTCAAACCAAAGTCTCTTGCTGCGTGCGGAGGGCTGTTCCGCCTGTCAGGCGTGGACGTGGTCCAGGCCGATCATCTCCAGAATCTCCTGCTTGGACTTGCCCCCCACCTCCCGCCGGACGGGGTCGCCATCCTTGAAAACAATCAGTGTGGGGATGCTCATGATCCGGTACTGACGGGCCAGCTCCGGCTCATCGTCCACGTTCACCTTTCCCACCTTTACAGAGCTCTGCTCTCCGGCAATTTCGTCAATGGTGGGCGCCAGCGCCATGCAGGGGCCGCACCAGGATGCCCAGAAGTCCACCAGCACCGGCTGCTCCGAGCGCAGAACCTCCTCTACAAAGTTGTCTTTTGTCAGTGTGACATGCGCCATTTTCCGATCTCCTTTCCGCTTCCCGATCCCAGGGAAAAGCTTGCGGTCCTTCCCTGATAGTATCCCATTTTTCCGGCGAAAAATCGCGGAAAAATATGCCGCCGGACCGCGGAGCCCTAGGCCTCCGCCCGTGGATTATAGTACCGTCCCTGTTCCTCCCCGGGCTTCTTCCAATGAATGGCCTGAGCGGGGCAGCGGTGGAGACAGCCCAGACACCGCACGCACTTGGGCTTCACCCACGCCGGCTTGCCGCCGGAGATGAGTATGGCTCCGCAGGGACAGATTTCCTGGCACAGCCCGCAGCCGATGCAGTGATCCGTCACCACGAAAGGAGCGGTGGAGCGGCCGTGGGCGTAGACCGGATACATCAGCGCCGTTTGCAGAGCCGGAACCGGTCCCCGGCAGCGATTGTAGTCCCCTGCTCCCTTGGCCCGGATCGCCCGGCACGCCTCGCCGATTGTCTCCTCCGCCCCGTCCAGAATCCGAAGGGCCTCCTCCTCGCCGGGGATAGAAAAGGCGGGAACGTAGTTGTCCACCATAGGAATGCCGAACTGGGCGGAAACGGACAGCCCCTTCTTCTCCAGCAGCGCGGAAAGCTGGCCCGCCGCGTCTCCCGTCCACTGGCCGCAGGTCAGGACCACGTAGATATACTGGCCCGTATACCCTGTCAGCTCCAGCTTCTCCAGAAAAAAGCGGAGAATGCTGGGCAGTCCCTGGAAATATACCGGCGCAACAAAGCCCACACGCTCCTCCCGGCCAACGTCATAGCGGTAGCTGCGGCTGCGCACCGCGTCCCGCAGAAAGATCAGCCTGTCGTCCGTAGCGGAGGCGATGCGCTCGGCTGTGTACCTGCTGTTGCCGGTGGCGGAAAAATAAAATATCATGCCAATAACTCCTTCTGACCGGCTGGCCGGTCATGCCCAGAATACACCGGTTTCCCGGAAAATTCCCCGGAAAAATGGGGTCAGTCCCAAAGATTCTCCGGGTACAGCCCGCGCTCCGTCTTCTCCCGCAGCGCGGCCACTACCGAAGGCTTGTCCTCCCGGTATGTAACGCCGAACCATTGGTCTCCGCTGGAGAGAACCCGCACCTGGGCCCGTCCCCGGTCCAGCAGATCCGCGATCATCACCGGCAGCTGCACCTCCCCTTGTTCAGGGTGGTGGGCCAGAGCGCGATGCAGCAGCAGAGGGAAACGGGCTTCCGCTTCCTCCAGGAAGCTGCGCTGGAAGCCCCAGAAATTCATGGATACCAGAGTGTCGCCGGACAGGTGATTCCAGCTCTGTCCGCCGTCGTTGGAAAAGCGGCCGCCTTCGCCGTCCCGCTCGATGGACTGCTGTTCCACAATGTTTTCCAGCAGTCCGTCCCGGTTGGTGCGGCATACCCCGCGGGTCACGCCGCCGTTCTCCGTCAGGGTTTTCCCCAGGTGGTAGCCTACCATGGCATACTGGAAGCAGTCGGGCCGGTCAGTGTGATTGGCCAGGTAGTCATAGAGTACCCGGAAGGCCTCCGGGCCGTAATAGTCATCTGCGTTGATGACCGCGAAGGGACCTCGGATCTGATCCCGGGCCGCCAACACGGCGTGGGTGGTGCCCCAGGGCTTGGTCCGGACAGCGGGGAGATCTTCCATGCTCTCCGTCAGATCCTCCAGACGCTGGAAGGCGTAGCGCACCTCCATGCCCCGGCTGATCCGGTCTCCCACCGCGGCGCGGAAGTCCGCCTCCAGCTCCTTCTTGATGACAAAAACGACGGTCTCAAACCCGGCCCGCCGGGCGTCGTAGATGGAATAGTCGATGAGGCACTGCCCACAGCTGCCCACGCTGTCCATCTGCTTTAGGCCGCCGTACCGGCTGCCCATTCCAGCGGCCAAAACGACCAGAACAGGTTTTTCCATAGGGTTGTTTCCTCCATCTTTAATTGACTGACGCTCCCGGCGCTCCGGGCCGGAATACGTCCAAAAAGAGGATACCATAGCCGGAGGAGAATGTAAACCGCAAATCAGACTCTTAAGAAAAGTTTACAATTTTCCCGGCGGATTTCCGGATTTCAAACCGGTAAAATCCGAAAAATACCGGCAGAACAGCCGCCGGGCCTCCTCCTTCAGCTCCCGGTCGCAGGCGTCGTAGGCCGCCAGCAGCTCCGCTCCCTCCGCCGTCAGCACCGCGCCTCCGCCTCCGCGGCCGCCGGTGGTGGAGTGGAGCAGCTTCACGCCCAGCCCCCGCTCCGCCTCCCGCAGGATGGTCCATGCCTTGGAATAGGCCATGTTCATGTCCATGGCCGCCGCCCGGAGAGAATGAAGGGACTCCACCCGGCGCAGCAGCATGGCGACTCCGGGGCCGAAGCATTTCCGGTCCGTGTACAGCCGCAGGGTGACGGCGGGATGCAGGGATGTATCTGACATGGGGCGCCTCCTCGTTTTCTTTTTTTCAGTATATCACAGCTTTCCCCCTCCGGCAACCGGCAATCATGGATTTTGGCAAAAGCGGAAAGGAAATCCTTCACATATATTTAACAGTTTGTCCATAAACAAATCGGGAGCTTTGTGCTATAATGACCGCAAAACGGCCTTTTATGGAGAGCGTATATGGGAAATAACTGCAATCTGACACTGGGCATTGACATCGGTTCCACCACCGCGAAAATCGTGGTGGCGGAGGGCGGAACGGTACTATATGAAGCTTATCAGCGCCACTTCTCCCAGGTGCGGCAGAAAACCCTGGAGCTGCTGGCGGAAGCCGCGCCCTTTGTGGGGGAGCGGCATTTTACCGCCGCCATCTCCGGCTCTGCCGGACTGGGACTGGCGGAGAGCGCCGGGGTCCCCTTCGTTCAGGAGGTGTTCGCCACCGGCGAGGTGGTGCGCCGTCTGGAGCCGGACGCAGCTGCTGTGGTGGAGCTGGGAGGGGAGGACGCCAAGATCATCTTCTTTGACGGCGGCATCGACGAGCGGATGAACGGCTCCTGCGCCGGAGGCACCGGGGCCTTTATCGACCAGATGGCCACCCTGCTGGGCATCACCGCCGACGAGCTGGACGAGCTAAGCCTGCAAAGCACCCGGCTCTATCCCATCGCCTCCCGGTGCGGCGTGTTTGCCAAGACGGACATCCAGCCCCTGCTCAATCAGGGAGCCAAGCACGCCGATGTGGCCGCCAGCATCTATCAGGCGGTGGTGAACCAGACCATCGCGGGGCTGGCCCAGGGAAAACGGATCGGCGGCAAAGTGCTGTTTCTGGGCGGACCGCTGTACTACTGCAAGGGGCTGCGGCGGCGGTTCCAGGAGACGCTGAAGCTGGATGATGAGCATGCGGTGTTCCCGGAGTACGGGCGGTTCGCCGTGGCCATGGGGGCCGCGCTGTACGCCGAGGCGTCCGGCGGGGTCTATGTCATGAACCAGCTGCGGGAGAAGATCGCCGGCAGCTCCGTCGCCCGGGACACGGCCAATCTGCTGCCGCCCCTGTTTGCCTCGGAGAAGGACTACGAGGCTTTCCGGGCCCGCCATGCCGCCGCCGCGGTGGCGGAGGGGGATCTGAGCTCCTATACTGGAGACGTCTGGCTGGGCATCGACTGCGGCAGCACCACAACCAAGGTCGCCCTGCTGGGGAAAAACAGGGAACTGCTCTATACCTACTATAGCTCCAACCGGGGCAATCCGGTGGAGATCGTGCGGGAGCAGCTGGAAAAGATTTACGAGCTGTGCGGAGACCGCGCCGCCATCCGCGGCAGCGCGGTGACTGGCTACGGCGAGGAGCTTATCCGGGCCGCCTTCGGCGTGGACAAGGGCGTGGTGGAGACCATCGCCCACTACACCGCCGCCAAGCACTTCTGCCCTCAGGTGGACTTTATTCTGGATATCGGGGGTCAGGATATCAAATGCTTCAAAATCAAAAACGGAGCCATTGATTCCATTATGCTCAACGAAGCATGTTCCTCCGGCTGCGGATCCTTCATCGAGACCTTCGCCCGGTCCATGGGGTATGACGTGGCCGCTTTCGCCGGGAAGGGGCTCCACGCGGAGGCTCCGGTGAACCTGGGAAGCCGGTGCACCGTGTTCATGAATTCCTCGGTGAAGCAGTCCCAGAAGGACGGGGCCACGGTGGAGGACATTTCCGCGGGGCTTTCCGTCAGCGTGGTGAAAAACGCCATCTATAAGGTTATCCGGGCGGGTAGCGCCGGCGAGCTGGGAGAGCGCGTGGTGGTTCAGGGCGGTACCTTTTACAATGACGCGGTACTGCGGGCCTTCGAGATGGAGCTGGGCAGGGACGTGATCCGGCCCGCCATAGCAGGGCTCATGGGAGCCTATGGTGCGGCGCTGTATGCCATGGACCTGCGGGAGAGCACGCTGATTTCCCGGGAAAAGCTGGGGAACTTTATCCATACCGCCAAGGCCGCCGCCTGCCAGGGCTGCACCAACCATTGCCGCCTGACCGTCAACAGCTTCGGCGGCGGAAAGAAGTACATATCCGGCAACCAGTGCCAGAAGGGGCTGGGGCTGCAAAACGAGGAGGAGCTGCCCAATCTGTACGCCTGGAAGCGGGATACGCTGATGGGGCTGGAGCCCGGAGCGGAGCTGCGGGGAACCGTCGGCCTGCCCCTGGCGCTGGGCATGTACGAGCTGCTGCCGCTGTGGCATGCGTTTTTCTCGAAACTGGGATTCCGGGTGGAGGTCTCCGGGCTCAGTTCCCGGCGAATCTATGAGAAGGGGCAGTTCTCCATCCCCTCTGATACGGCCTGCTATCCCGCCAAAATCATGCATGGACATATGGAGCTCCTTCTCGACAGGCATGTGGACGCGGTTTTCTACCCCTGTCTGACCTATAACGTGGACGAGCGGGAGAGCGACAACCACTACAACTGCCCGGTGGTGGCCTACTACTCCGAGCTGCTCCACGGGAATATGGATGATCTGGCCCGGACGCATTTTCTCTATCCGTTTCTGAATATCAACAACCGGAAGGAGCTGGCCAGGGAACTGACCGCCTGCCTGTCTCCGGTGTTCCATGATGTGACGAAGAAGGAGGTCCGCAAGGCGGTGGACGCCGCCTTTGCCGCCTACGAGGCCCATATGCTGGCAGTCCGGAAGCGGGGCGGGGAGGCCATAGCCTGGGCCCGGGCCCACGGCAAGCGGATCATGATTCTGGCGGGCCGCCCCTACCACATCGACCCGGAGATTGGCCACGGCATCGACAAGCTGGCGGCGTCGCTGGGATTTGTGGTGGTCAGCGAGGACAGCGTCTGCCATCTGGCGGACCCGGTTCCGGTGCACGTGCTCAACCAGTGGACGTATCACGCGAGGCTCTATCGGGCGGCCCGGTTTGCCTGCGAGAACCCGGATGTGCAGCTGGTACAGCTGGTGAGCTTTGGCTGCGGAGTGGATGCGATTACCACCGACGAGGTGCGGCGGATTCTGGAAGAGAGCGGAAAATTGTATACCCAGATCAAGATCGATGAGATCACCAATCTGGGGGCGGTGAAGATCCGGCTCAGGAGCCTGATCGGGGCGCTGGAGGAAAAAGGGGTTTGAAAAGGTGGGCGCGTCATGAGCGATATCGTGCAATTTGCCAACAGGACGGAATTCCGGAGCTGGCTTTCTGAGAACTGCCGGTCAAGCCCCGGTATCTGGCTGCTGTTCGGCAAGGCCGGAGGACCAAACACAATACGGGCGGGAGAAGCGCTGGAAGAAGCCCTCTGCTTTGGCTGGATCGACGGTCAGATGCAAAGCATCGATGAGAAAACCTATAAAAAGTATTTCTCAATGCGCCGGGAAAAAAGCAAATGGTCTGAGAAAAACAAGTCTTTGGCTCAGAGCCTGGAGGAGCGGGGACTGATGACTGATTCCGGCAGGGAAAAAATAGAAGCGGCCAAGCAAAACGGGCAGTGGTATGCGCCGAATCCCATGGCGGTCACAGAGGAGCAGATTGCCGCCGTATCCGCGCTGCTGGAAGGGTGCGAGCCTGCCTTCACCAATTTTCAGGCGATGCCTTTATCGGTGAAGAAAACCTATACGCGGGCATATTTTGATGCAAAGACGGATGCCGGACGGGAAAAACGGATAGCCTGGATGGCGGACCGGCTCAATCAGAACCTGCATCCCATGTAGTTTGCGGCTGCTCCGGATACAACGCCGAAAGTGAGATGAAAATTTTGCTGAACAGGGAAGACATCATAGGTTTATTGAAAGAAGCGGCCTTTGACAGGAATGAATATTGGGTAACGTCAGGTGCGGCCATGGTATTGCATGGCATCCGGGACACGACGCGGGATATTGATTTGGGCTGCACCTCCCGGATGGCAGATAAACTTGAGAGCGAAGGATATTGTGCAGAAGTTCTTCGTGATGGAAGCAGAAAAATTGTTTTTTCCACAACAATTGAGATATTTGAGAACTGGATCGAGGATCGAACCGTTTTGTTGGAAGGACTGCCGGTAGTCTCAATTGACGGCATGATACTGATGAAGGAGAAGCTCGGCAGGGAAAAGGATCTGGAAGATATTCGCCTTATAAAGGAATTTGGAAATCACCGCGGCCAACAGCATTCTGCCTGGTGCGTTCCGGAAGTCTCCCTTCCGTGATACAGCCCGCGCCCGTCCGAAGAACGAGCACCCGGGCCGATACAGGAACAATGCCCCGCCGCCCCGCAGGTGCGGCGAAAGAAAGGAACCCACGCTATGATCGACCAAGAAAAAGGCTATGTAGTCTTTACCGAAGAAATGAAAAAGACCCACACCATTCTGGTGCCCAACATGCTGCCTATGCACTTCAAAATGATCAGCAAGGTTATGGGGCGGTCCGGATATCATCTGGAGCTGCTGGAGACCAGCGGGCCCCGGATTGCGGAGACGGGACTGAAATATGTACATAACGACACCTGCTACCCGGCCATTCTGGTGATCGGACAGTTTATTGACGCGCTGCAAAGCGGGAAGTACGACACGGACAAGGTGGCGCTCATTCTGTTCCAGACCGGCGGCGGGTGCAGGGCGTCCAACTATATTCATCTGCTGCGGAAGGCCCTGGAAAAGGCAGGGATGGGACATGTGCCCGTCATCTCCCTGTCCCTGGCGGGGCTGGAAAAGCATCCGGGGTTCCAGCTGACCCTGCCGCTTGTCATGAAAATGATGTACGGGGTGCTTTACGGCGATTTGCTCATGACCCTGGTGAACCAGTGCAAGCCCTATGAACTGGAAAAAGGAAGCGCCCAGGCCCTGGCGGACC
>CAJTUD010000066.1:9091-16149 GCA_910579725.1 uncultured Oscillospiraceae bacterium
ACAGACCGGCTGGCGGAGGAAATGACCTCCGGCGGTAAGGCCGGATACCGGTATGTGAAGGCCAACTACTCCCGTATTCTGGACAGCTTTGCCGGAATTCCCATGAAAAAGACCGACAAGGTGAAGGTGGGCATCGTAGGGGAGATCTTCGTGAAGTACTCCCCCCTTGGCAACAACAACTTAGAGCAGTTCCTGGTGGATGAGGGGGCCGAGGCGGTGGTCCCCGGACTGCTGGACTTCTGCCTGTACTGTGTGTACAACAACCTGCTGGACCGGAAGCTCTATGGAATGCAGAAAAATGTCCAGCTGGCCTATAGGATCGCTTACCGGTATCTGGTGGACAAAGAGCGGGATATGATCGAGGCGATTCGCAGGCATGGCCGGTTTGAGCCGCCCACGCTCTTCACCCACACCATCGCGCTGGTGCAGGGAACCATCAGCATGGGAGTCAAAATGGGAGAGGGGTGGCTTCTGACGGCGGAGATGCTGGAGCTGGCGGACAAGGGGGTGGGGAACATTGTGTGCACCCAGCCCTTCGGGTGCCTGCCCAATCACATCTGCGGCAAGGGCATGATGAAGCCCATCAAGGAAAAAAATCCGGAGATCAATATTGTGGCCATTGACTACGACGCCGGGGCCACCAAAGTCAATCAGGAGAACCGGCTGAAGCTGATGCTGGCCAACGCCCGGCAGAGGAAAGAGGCCGCGGAGGCCCGCGTGGGTGCCGCAGGGCGGTAAACGGAAGAGTAAAGGTAGGGGAGGTCCGAAAATCCGAAGGGGTTTTCGGACCTCCTTGAGCGTATCAAATAAAACGGCAGCGCCGCTTTTTGCGTCAGGGCCGTCATGGAGCGGCCGCCCTTGCCCGGGCCGAGCCCTGTCTGGCGCGGGTCCGTCTCGGGTCACTGCCGGATCAACGGATATCCGTACTTTTCGGCCGGTTCACGGACCTGACTGGTGCCGGTTTGATACTATTGCCTGCATATTTACAACTTGTTTCCATCTGAAATCTATGATAGTATCAGCTGGGACCGGGGCAGAGAGATATCCGTCTGCCTGCGGACTGATTCGACAAAAGGAGGTTAATGAGAAACCGGCGTTGATCCATATCTGTGTATGAATTTATGATGAAATCTGGAAAGGAGCCCCTGAGATGAAAAAAATAATCATGAAGACATTGACGCTGCTCCTGGCAGCGGCAATGATGGCAGGTCTGAGCGGATGCAATTCCGGCAGTCCCAACACACCTTCCGATACCAGTCCTGACACCGACATCAGCACCAATGCAGCCCCCAGTACCGATACAGCCGCTCCCGCAGAGCCTGCGCCGGAGCAGCCCGCAATGTCTGTAACGGAGGAGAATACATACAGCAAGCCTCTGCCCAATCTCCCCGAAGTTCCCTACTGGTTTCCCAGCGACCTGCTGAGCTGGGATCCTGCCAAGGATGCCGACGCCGCCTATAACGTCAGCGCCGTCCCCCTGGCCCAGCGTGTAGCCAAGGATCAGCTCACTCCCGCCAACGCCACCCAGAACAAGGACATGAACGTGGTGGCTATCTCCATTATGAACGCCAGCACCAGCGGAAACGCGCCCCACGGCCTGAATACGGCCAACGCCAATGTGTTTTCCTACTGGCAGTACATTGACAAGCTGGTGTACTGGGGCGGTTCCTCTGGCGAGGGCCTGATTGTGGCCCCCAGCGCAGACGTCATCGATGCGGCCCACCGCAACGGCGTGCCGGTCCTGGGCACCGTGTTCTTCCCCCAGGCGGCCCACGGCGGTAAGATCGAGTGGCTCAACGACTTCCTGCAAAAGGACGCCGGCGGCAATTTTCCCATGATCGACAAGCTCATGGAGGTTGCGGAGTACTTCGGTTTTGACGGCTGGTTTATCAACCAGGAGACCGAGGGCGGCGAGAGCGATCCCAACGGCCCGCTGACGGCGGACCATGCCGCTCTCATGCAGGAGTTCATCAAGGCGTTCAAGGCCAAGGCCGGCGACAGCCTGGAGATTATGTGGTACGACTCCATGACCGAGGCCGGCGAGATGGACTGGCAGAACGCCCTGACCAGCCAGAACCAGGCATTCCTCATCGATGGGGATAAGAACGCCGTCGCTGACAGCATGTTCCTGAACTTCTGGTGGACATTGGAAAAAATGTCCGAAGAGCGTATGGCCATGATGAATCCCGAGCAGCGGGAATACTACGAGAAGACCCTTGCCGCGCTGCATGACGATCCCCTTCTGAAGAGCTCCAGAGAGCTGGCGGAGGAGCTGGGCATTGATCCCTACTCCCTGTACGCCGGTATCGACGTTCAGGCGAGGGGCTACGACACTCCCGTTGAGTGGGATCTGTTTGCCCCCGGAAATCAGCCCTACACCTCTCTGGGACTGTACTGTCCCAGCTGGACCTACTTCGCGGCCAACGACTTCTTCGACGATTATCAGAAGAAGGAGCGTGATCTGTGGGTCAACGAGAAGGGCGATCCCTTCGCAGCCGTTGAGCCCAAGGAAGGCGCCTGGAGAGGGATTTCCACCTATGCCATTGAGCAGACTGTCGTCAATCAGGTCCCCTTTGTCACCAATTTCAGCATGGGCCATGGCTACAACTTCTTCATTGACGGCGTGAAGGTTTCTCAGAAGGACTGGAACAACCGCAGTATGCAGGACGTGATGCCCACTTACCGCTGGCACGTGGAGCAGGAAGGCGGCAATGTGCTGAAGGCTACCGTCGACTACTCCGACGCCTACTATGGAGGCACCAGCGTGGGGCTTAACGGCAAGGCGTTTAAGGATCAGTCCTCCACCATCACGCTCTACAGCGCCCAGCTGCCCATGACCGGGGATCTGTCCTTTACCGTCAAGGCCAAGGCTGCCGTGGAAACCTCCCTGGATCTGGTGGTCACTCTGTCCGACGGCAGCACTGAGACCATCAGCGGCGACAAGAAGGTTGGGAATGAGTGGACCAGCGTGTCCTATGACGTCTCCGGTCTGGACGGTAAGACTGTCACCGCCATCGGCTTCAAGCTCACCGCCTCTGAGGATGTTATGGCGCTGAAATTCCTCCTGGGCCAGATCGCTGTCACAAAGCAGGGCGAAACCGCCTCTCTGTCGGCTTCCGGCCTGAAGGTGGACAGCACCAGCTTTGACGACGACGACTGCATGTACACCGGCGTCCGCCTGACCTGGACCGGCACAGCGGATCACTATGAGATTTACCGCGTGAATCAGGACGGCAGCTGCTCCTTCCTGGCCGCCACCCCTGGTACCAACTACTACATTAACGGCCTGGAGCGGAACGATGACACCAACAAGACCAACTTCCAGGTGGTTCCCGTAAGTATCACCGGCGAGCGGGGCACAGCCTCCGAGACCGCCACCATGGACTGGCCCGACAACAGCCTGCCCAAGGCGGATTTCAAGGCTTCCGCCACTCTGGCGGCTCCCGGTCAGGAGATCGTCTTTGAGAGCCTTTGCTCCGCCAATACCGAAACCCTGTCCTGGGAGTTCCCCGGCGCTTCCACCGAGACCAGCTCTGACGCTTCTCCCAAGGTGAGCTACGCTGCCGAGGGCACCTACACCGTGAAAGTCACCGCCAAGAACGCCTCCGGCGAGGCTGTGGCGGAGAAGGAAGGTCTGATCACCATCTCCTCCAAGGTTGCCGGCGAGCTGGTCCTGCTCAGTCAGGGCAAAGACACCGAGGCGACCGCTTACGTCAACGAGAACGAGGCGCCTCCCTTCGCGGTGGACGGCGATGTAACCAAAAAGTGGTGCGCCACCGGCAACCCGCCCCACGCCATCACCATTGACCTGGGCGATGTGAAGGCCGTCAGCGAGGTCCATATTGCCCACGCCGAGGCCGGCGGAGAGGGCAGCTCCATGAACACCAAGGCGTACACCATCCTCGTCAGCACCGACGGTGAGGAATTCACCGAGGTGGTGAAGGTCACGAAGAACACGCTGGGCGAGACAGTGGACACCTTCCAGGTGGTCAACGCCCGGTACGTGAAGCTGTCCGTGGATAAGCCCACGCAGGGCTCCGATACTGCGGCCAGAATTTACGAAGTCGAGGTGTACGGCCTGGACGAGGGCCTGTAACCCGCAGAGAAGGCATCCCGCGATAACAAGTACGGCGGCCTCTTCCAGAGGCCGCCGCTTGGCTGTTGGAAATCTCCGCAGAACTTCCGCTGAAGAGACGGTTATCCATCATGGATAACCGTCTCTTCAGTCGTTGTAACCGAGGGGAAAATTCATAGACGACGCAAGGGCGCGTACAGTGCGCAGCTGTCCTGCTTATATCAGCTCTGGAAGCAAATAGGAACTACACTGGACGAAATGTTTTCTTATGACACCGCCCGCGTTCAAGGTGGTTGCCATAAGAAAACATGAGAAAACCCAATAAAATCAATGTTTTTAAGGGCAGCGGAAAACGGGGCGGCGCAAACAAGTAAACAACAACACAGAAATCCGAACATAGAATATCGGTCTGCCCAGCAGCATTTTTTTCTTTTCCGCCGCTGGGCAGATGGCTCTACCTACATTATCGGGTCTCGATTTTTTTCAGTAATATAGCGCATATCAGCGCAGCTGCAATGAAGATAACGAGCAAAGGCCAAAGGTTGTGCCATGCAAAATTACTTTCCGTCATGAATGCATATCCCCATGTTGCGGGGAATAATTTTCCAACCATCACAAATGCCTTGGGAAGCATATCACTTGGAAACATGATCCCCGAGAGCATCGTGGATGGAAGAAATAGCAGGATAGAAAACATAGATGTATTCGCCGTATCTTTTACGGCCAATCCGATCACACTGGCAATACTGAGCGATACGGCAATCAGGGTAATCAGCCCAACAAAATATGCTGCCGGATGCGCCGGAATTTTTGCATCAAAGGCAACCGGTGCAATGACATAAAGGATGAAACTCATGATGAGCAGATGAACAAACGCCGAAATATTGGTCAAAAATAATCCTAATGACAAAGGCACGCCATTCGCCTGGTATACGTTCTTCACATCGCTCCTGTATATTTCCGTAAGCGAGGGCGGCAATCCTATCAATGCGCCCATAGTGACGGTAAATACCGACATGGACTGAATCAAAGTCTCGCCGCTTTCCGGCATAACAGCTATGAAAATTCCTCCCATAACTGCGAAAAACAGGAGAGGGACAGCATAGCAGGTAATCAACATTGTCCGACTTCGCAAATCCAGCTTCCATTGTAATGCGGCTCCATATAAAAATCCATTCATTCTTTACTCCCCCTTGCTATTCTTACAAAATGTTGTTCCAGAGAACCACGGTCTACTTGGATGTCTTGAATGTCCATCTTCTTTTCCTGATAATCTTTCAATATGGAAATCAAACTTTCCCCAATATTGTCAGCATCAAAGGTTTCGGTCCCCTGGCTTGTTTTGATACAGATATTGTAATGTTTTCCGACCGCCTCCGTCAGTTCGTCCACTGTTCCCGCAAACGCGATCCGGCCATCTTTCAGAATTGCGATATTATCACATAGGCTTTCTACTTCGGCCATGTCATGGCTGGCCAGCAGGATCGTTTTTCCTTGAGCCTTCAGTGTGCGGATATACTCGTGGAGAGATATCCGTCCCTCAATGTCCAGTCCGGCAGTCGGCTCGTCCAGGAACACAATATCGGGATTGCTGATTAAAGCCAGTGCCAAATGCAGCCGCCGTTTCTGTCCGGCTGACATCTCCTGATACTGTTTGTTCACCAGACTGTTTACACCTAACGCCGCCAGCATAGAGGTATCAACGGCGGCCCTGTTCCATTTCGCAAAAAGGTGAACAGCCTCCGTCCCTTTGATATGAGCAGGCAGAGAAGCCGACTGTAATTGAATCCCCATACTTCCGCTTATGGAGATGCTGCCGCTGTCGTACTTACGTAAACCTTCAATACATTCAAGCGTAGTTGTTTTTCCCGCGCCATTTACACCGAGCAATGCAAAAATATCTCCTTTGTGTACGCACAGATCAATGCCCTTCAGTACCTCTTTTTTCCCGTAGCTTTTACGCAATCCGTTCACTTGCAATGCGTCTGTCATGTTGTTTCCTCCTGGAATGGGTTTATCCCCAAATTTGAAAAGTAAGCGCCCAATGCTGGTTCAATAAAAACATTTGCTTTGGTTTGCATCTGCTTCAATTCCTGATTAAATTCATCACTTTCCCCTATCTGCATGAGTTTAGGGAGCATGGCAGCATCCCCGTTTGTGAACTCTAAAATCATATCCCAATAGGCTTTTGCAAATTGCAGCCCTTCCGAGCTTCCTGCTGGTACACCTGCATCCTGGAGCCGAATTGCCTCGTCCTGGAGATGCAGGAATTTTTGCAGGAATACGATACCGCTTTCCTTGTCAAACCGGCTGCGGATATGATCCAGTGTTTCGCTGTCAAAATGCTTGATAAGCCAATAGAAATCATTTTTCATTTCCAGGTTGACAATAATGTCCGCATATTTTTTGAAGTCTACCGACTGCATTTCCAGCACCTCGGCTTTCAGCGCCTCGATTCTCGAGAGTGATTCTGTCAGGCTTGCAATTTTTTCCTGGACAACAGCCGCCTGCTCAGACAGGACCTGCGCCACATCCGCCGGAGTACCCAGCGGAATCAATCTATCTCTGATGTCATCCAGGGAGAAGCCCAGATGCTTCAGGGATAATATCTGGTGGAGCTTGATAATGTCTTTATCGGTATATAGCCTGCGGCCACCCGCACTCATAGCCGACGGTGAAAGTAGTCCTTCCTTGTCGTAATGCTGTAAGGCTCTGACCGTTACTCCCATTTTCTTTGCAATTGCACCTGCGGTCATATATCCCTGCGGAATCGCTCGGTATTTTTCCACGTTTAAAACACCTCCTTCGGGTAGTATACTTCATTACGCTGCGTCATGAGCAAGACTTTTTTATGTATTATCGGCAAATTTTTTTGAGGGGATAGATTTTTCGGTGCGAAAAAGCTGGAAGGTATATTCCTTCCAGCTTTCAGCTTGTCGAAAAAGTCTGCCCCTCGGCAGACTTTTTCATGTAAAGATGATAA
>CAJTUD010000067.1:0-8291 GCA_910579725.1 uncultured Oscillospiraceae bacterium
TGAGATTGAAAATCTTTGCCCAATGCTCAAACCCAGGAGAGTTGATTTTCTGCATCCTGGCTTGAATATCAATGAGCATATTCGGCTTGGAGGATGCTGCCGCTCTTGCTTTGGGAGCGACAATTCGCTTGCCGGAAATGCGCTCCATAATCGCCGCTTCGGTGTAATCGTCACCAAGAGAATCGCAGCGGATGAACCGTTTACCGTTTGGGATTTTGAACGCCAGATGTTTGCCCCGCTTAACCTCCGCTCCCGCCGTTTTCATGGCGGCGAGGAAGCTGTCAAAATCCTTGCAGCCTTGACCGAGGGCGGTATCGATCAAGCCCTCCAACTGGCCCCGGACGGTAGGCGGCTTATCCTCCCCCAACCATGTGCCATAGCTGCCCCGGCTGGGCTTCGGCTCCGCAATCACCGACAGCCCATTTTCCAGGCACAGCATATCGGAGATTTTACGAATTGCGAATGAGGACCGCCAGAAGTTTCGGAATTTCCGGGTGCAGTCTATGGCAGTCGAGTTAAACACAATATGCGAGTGAATGTGATGTTTGTCAATATGGGTGCAGACGATAAAGGCGTGTTTGCCCTTTGTCAGCGACATAGCGAGGTCATAGCCGATCTTGTTCGCCAGTTCCGGCGTAATCTCTCCCGGCTTAAAAGACTGACGCAAGTGGTAGGCGATCACATCATTCTCTTTTCGCTCCCTGCCAGTAATGGCGGCGTACTGCCGCTTGGAGAATAGAAACTCCTGGTCAGCGATAGACGGATTGCACTGGTAAGCCGTGACCAAATCGCCGCCGTTGGTTTTCTCTGGATTCTCCACATAGTCTGTCACCCGGCCCAGGGCCTCCGCCACGGTCCGGCCCTTGCCGCTATGCAGGGGCATCAAGCGTGTTGTTGCCATCTTTACATCCTCCCCTCAAATGAAAAAGTGGTGGGCCGTAAAATGCGGCCCACCACGAGATTGTTATTTGATTTTCGATAGCTGCTCCAAAATGTTTCCGAAAAGCCCGCTGGCCTCCGTCAGCTTTGCGGTGATCTCGTCCACCTCGTCGGGGTAGACCCCGCCGCCGGAATTGACCCGGCGGGCGATCTGATTCACATTGTTGGAGGTATGGCGCAGGAGCTTGGCGCACTCGTCCAGCTCCTTAATTTGCAGTTGGACAATGTAGCCGTCAATACACATCTTCCGAATGTATGCACTCATGTTCCGAACGCCCATCAGTGCCATTCTCTGTTCGATTAACTCCCGTTCCTCGTCCGTTACCTTGAAATAAATACCGCTGGATTTCTCTTTCGCCATAGTCCTCCTTATCGCCGCTTCTGCCAAACGAGGTCATAGCCGAGAGCGTCAGCCAGCTCCACGGCCTCCTTGTAGCGCAGGGATTCCCGGCGCAGCTTGTCGGAGAGGTTGGGGACGCTGGGACTCCACCTGTACTGCTCCGCCAGCTTTTCCACCAGCTCGCTCATGGTGAAGCCCTCCCGGACAATGTAGGCTTTGATTTCGTTCCTGATATTCATAATCGTATCTCCTTCGATAATCGTATTCGCCATCCGGCGTAGAATTTGAAAGCGCCCCCAGCGGCCTGGGCAAGCTGTTCGCAATGCCCAGGTCACAGGAACGCATATCGAGTTTCAGCGTTCAGCGTGAAGTCATGCGGAACTGTGAAAACCAGCAGAGGACAACGTACCATGTTCGCTGTCCAGCGTTGCGTGTTTCCATGAAAAATCGCAATTCTGACGCTGCTTTGTTCGCTGATTTCACATGGATTGAAATTTAGGACACAAAAAGGGCGGTCTGCTTGACGCAAACCGCCCTCCGGCACAGCATAGTCAATTTTGAGCCGCCGCCCGTTTCTTCTTTTCACGGGAGCGCCGGGAGTATTCCCGCTGCTTTTCCCGTTTCTTCCGCAACCGCTCCTGTTCCGCCAGTTCCTCCGGCGTAGGCTCCGGGATAGGCACGTCAAATTTGCCGATGAACTTCAGATAAATGTCGACCTCCTGCATCCGCTCACCGCTGGACCTGTCCGGCGCATGGACAACGATCTTGTCCACAAACTCAAAAATCATCGGCGTGGTCAGCACCGAAAAATCGGTGTACCGCTTGACCAGCTCCAGGAATTGATCGGCCCGGTCCGTGTCGGCGTTGAACGTATCCAACTCCGCCTGTTCCCGCACGATTGCCGCATCCAATTCCTCCTGCTCACGCTCATACCCGTCCGCCAGCAGCTTGAATCGCTTCTCCGTCAGACTGCCTGTGGCAAAGGATTCATAGAGTTTCTTTATCAGTCCGTCCAGTTCTGCGGACCGTTTGCGGTCCCGGTTCAGCTTGCGCTTCAACTCCTTCGCGGCGTTGTCCTGCCGAAGCTGGGAGGCGGCGCGAATCTTCTCGACAAAGCCCTTTTCATCGGAGATCGCATAGGCGCTGACTGTTCGGATGGTATCCAATATCAACGCCCGAACCGCTTTCGTGGATATATAGTGGCTGCAACACTTCTGCTCTGACTGTTTGGCGGTCAGCATATAAGTGGCGCAATTATAATTATCGCCAGCGTAAAGACCGCTTTCCGGGTCTGGCGTCCAGCCCTCTCTCAATGCCCTGCCGCCCCGTTTGTGGTTATACATCCTGGCCCCGCACTCAGCGCAGAACAACAGCCCCGTCAAAGGATTGGCCTCGCCCGTGGTGTCTGTCCGGCGAACCGTCTGCCGTGACCGCTGGGCAAGTTTCCACGTCTCCGCATCCACAATGGCCTCGTGGGTGTTCTCAAAAATCAGCCATTCCTCCGGGGGACGCTTTATCATCCTTTTATCCTTATAGGAGGGCTTGTAAGAGCGGAAGTTGACCGTGTGGCCCATATACTCCGGCTTGGCGAGAATATCCCGAATTGTGGCATCCGTCCAGTCATAGGGACGAGACATATCCGTTTTACTCTGGCACGTTCCCCGGCCCCGTTGGGCGAGATAGTAGGAGGGACGTTCCACCTTATCCTCCATCAGCGTTCTGGCAATCGAAAGAGGGCCTTTTCCCTCCGCGCTCAAATGGAAAATGCGGCGCACAACGTCTGCCGCTTCTTCATCCACCAGCCAGTGGTGCTTTTCCACCGGGTCCTTTTTGAATCCATAGGGAATTGTGTTCGTGACGGGCTTGCCGGACTTGCCTCGTATCTGATATTGCGCTTTCTGTTTTCGGCTGCAATCACGGACGTACCATTCCGACATGATGTTGATGAACGGGGCAAACTCTCCCGTACTCTGGTCCTCGCTGTCCACTCCGTTGGAGATGGCAATAAACCGGACCCCATGCTGCCTAAAGAGGATTTCCGTATAAAACCCTGTTTGCAGATAGTCTCTCCCGACACGGCTCATATCCTTGGCGATCACGCAACCGACCTTCCCAGCCTCAATGTCCGCGACAAGCTGTTTCCAACTGGGCCGCTCGAAGTTTGCCCCGCTCCATCCGTCATCCGTATAGTGGGCGATGTTGGTAAATCCCCGCTGGGCGGCATAGCTTTCGAGCATGGCCTTTTGGGATATATTGTGTAAAGGGTGGTTTCACCATCCAAATACACATTGACTGATGGTTCATTTGTGGCAAGATGACGCAGGTCGGAAAGGCGGTGATCGACCAGCAGAAGGGAACCGAAGCGGGAGCCTCTAGGGATGACCTGGGCGCTCCGTTCTCTTTGTCGGCCATCTCGAAGAGCGCACTTACTCATCACCGGCTAGGGGCCCCGATGGTGGTACTGCCTGACGGCAGCCGTGCGCCCTCCGGGGGCGGTTCCGTCGGGGTGTCCTCCCCTGCTGGTATATACCAGTAGACGCCAACGGCGGCTTGGTCATCGGATGCAGCCGCGCCGATGCACTGGGGGCTTGGGGGCCTCGGCCACCAACAAGCGGCACAGGGTATATACCTGTGCATTGCTTGCTGCTACTACTATACTGAGTTTCTAAAATGGATTAAATGTTGTTCAGCTTGGTGGTATACTTTGTTCGTATCAATTCGGCAAATCGGGATTGGAGGAATAAGAAATACATGAATATTTTGGTCATTAATTGCAGCCCTGTAAAAAGTGGTGCTACTGCTGAAATTGTAAAACTGGTAAGCGAATTTGTAAATGATGGAAACGATGTTAAAACTTTGTGTATAGATGATTACGAGGTTAAATATTGCAAAGGGTGCCGAAGATGCCACAAAACAGCGGAATGTTTTCAAAAAGATGATGTGAAAAAAATTATGGAGCAATATGAATGGGCGGATAGAATAGTTTCTGTTTCCCCATCATATTGGGCAGATATTCCCGGACAATTTAAGGTATTTATAGATAGATGTACGCCTTGGTGCAACACACATGAGCCACACGCGGCCATTTCCAGCGGAAAGAGAGGATACACGATTGCTTTAAGAACTGGCGCCAGTATGCCGGAATGTGAAAAAATCATCGGGAGTATAGAGCATTTCTACGGACATTTGGAAATAGCAGCAAGCGGCAGTATTGGGCTTTGTTCTATAGAATACAAAGAAGCAGTCGCCGATAGAGTTGATGAAATAAAATCGTTTTGTGATTTAATTTCCAATTCGTAAATTTCGGCTTAATAGGGGGATTTCATCTTTTGGGTGAAATCCCCCTTGACAAATGTTCTCTTGGCAAAAAGCCGGGCGGAGAACCAAGGCAGCGACGGGTTCGGAAAGCAGGTGCTGGAGAAGTCGGGGAAGCTGGCGGCCCAGATGGGGTTGCTGTTCCTGGGACTGTTTAACCTGGAAATGATTTCATACATCTGAATGAGGGATGGTTATGGACAAGGAAGAAATTTTGCAGAAGAGCCGAACAGAAAACGCCGCCGGATATATGGACGAGCGAGAGCGGGGCCTGCGCCTGCAGGAGGACTCCTTTGCTCTGGGCTGCGGCCTGCTGCTGGCTATTATTTTGTTTATCGTCAAGATTCTTCGGGACCAGCCTGCCG
Source organism: uncultured Oscillospiraceae bacterium (assembly GCA_910579725.1). Taxonomy (GTDB): domain Bacteria; phylum Bacillota; class Clostridia; order Oscillospirales; family Oscillospiraceae; genus Pelethomonas. The sequence goes on from CAJTUD010000067.1 coordinate 4,960, forward strand.
CCGATCTTCTGGTCCTGGTTACGGGCATGAGTGCTGCCGGATTCCTCTTCCGATGCGTGAAACGCAGGAGAAAGTCCGATGTTTTCTGGGCATCCCTCTGCACTTTGCTGGCGCTGTTCTATCTCTACCGGTTTTTTGCAGGAGCGGCATAATGGGCGACAAGCTGATCTTGAAAAATCGTCTGAAGGACGCGCGAACGGAAAAGAAGCTCTCCCAGGCAGAGCTGGCGGAGATGGTGGGTGTATCCCGCAACACCATCAGCTCCATTGAGACCGGTCAGTTCAACCCCACCGCCAAGCTGGCGCTGGTGCTGTGCATCGCTCTGGACAAGAAATTCGAGGAGCTCTTCTATTTTTAGAATGTGGAAGCCCGGAGAGCGGCAACGCTCCCCGGGCCTCCTATTCGTCCTTGTCAAATAGCACTTCCAGCCCCGGATTGGCCCGGTCCGCATCCAGCATCGTCTGGATCAGCGACTTGCCGTAGTCCCCCAGCCAGGATACCAGAGTGTCCCCCCTGCGGATGACAATCCGGGTGGGGCCTGCCCGCTCGGTGAGCAGATCGTAGAGGGCATCCAGATTCCTGCCATAATACTCCGGCAGGGCCAGCTGCTCCGCCAGATGGTTGTGAGCCTCCCGGCGGCTGATCATTTTCTCCCCGTCCAGAACCACAATCTCCCTATCCGCCATGTCTATTCCTCCCCATAGAGCAGCGCAAAGGTCTCATAGTGGTCCTCGGTATAGTAAATCCGCCCGTCGTCAGAGTACACCAGCCGCTTCGCGCCCCGGCTGTTCTCCCCGATGGTATCAATGTCACATTCGTGGTAGCTCCCGTCGGGCAGCACACCCTCCCGGTTTCCGAACCGGTCCCCGCCAATGGCGCAGCCCGGGGCGTATTTTTCCACCGACCCGCCGGACCACCCCAGTTCTCTGGCTTCATTCTTGGTGATGTAATTCTCCGGGAGATGTCCGTAAGTATAGAGGTACAGCGACACATCCTCCGCGCTGTTGTAGGTTCCGTCCTCCGAGATGTCCGCTCCAGCGTCTTCATAGAGCAGATCCTCCTCTGCGGAGGCAGTTTCGGGGTCCGCTTCTTCGTCCTCCGGCAGGACCTCCCAACCGGAAGCACTCTCCGTCTCCTCATCTCCTATAAAAACAGCCGTAGGCCCATCCGCGCCCCCGATACTTCCAATATCCGCACCGCAGCCAGTCAGACTCAGCAGCACCGCCAGCGCCGCAGCCAGTGCGCCGCCTCTGTTCCTCCAGTTTTTCATATCTGATCTCTCCTTTTGTCAACCCGGCCCCTCGGCCTGTATGATTGCATATTATAGTATATTTCTCTCTTTGAATCAACACTTCCCGATTGCAAATCTTCTGGAAATCAGCTATACCGGGACCTCACACGAAAGGAGTTGGCACTATACCCCTCTTTGACGCTTTAGGGAGCTTACTTCCTGAAAACACGTTCCCCCACATTGTGCGCAGCTGCGCATAATATGGTTCCCGGCCACTCGATGTGATCCGGGAACCATCGCCGCACATGCCGCAGGGAAACGTTCTGCATTCTTTGCCGCCTATAGGCGGCAAAGAATGCAGATGGCTTTTTCATACAAGAATTACTGGTGAATCCCCCGATTCTGATCTCCGGCGGGATTGGATCCAAATTCGTAGTCGTTGCCGGGAAGTGCCGCGTTGAGCACAATGCCCGCAATGGCGGCAATTGCCAAGGCTGTCAATGTCACAGAGGTTCCGCCGACGGTAAACGTCAATCCTCCGGAGAAACCCAAGCCACAAACCAGAATCACAGCCGCAATAATAAGATTCCGCGAGTTGGTGAAGTCCACCTGATTTTCCACAATGTTGCGCACGCCGATGGCGGAGATCATGCCGTAGAGCATGAAACTGATGCCGCCCACAATAGCGGTGGGCATAGAGCCAATGACGCCGCTCATTTTGGGAATAAAGCCCAGAATCACCGCGTATATGGCCGCCAACCGGATCACCTTGGGATCAAAAACCCGGGAGAGCACCAGCACGCCGGTATTCTCGCCATAAGTGGTGTTGGCGGGGCCGCCGAACATACCAGACAGGGAGGTAGCCAGACCATCGCCAATCAGCGTGCGGTGAAGGCCGGGATCTTCGATAAAGTTCTCCCCCACGGTGGCAGAGATGGCGGACATGTCGCCAATGTGTTCCATCATGGCGGCGATGGCAATGGGGGCCATGACCAGAATGGCAGAGAGGTCAAACCTAGCAATCTGGAACGGCGGCAGGCCCAGCCACCCGGCATCGGCGATGGCAGCATAGTTGAGAATGGCGGAGCCATCGGCGTTGGTCATGCCGCAGGCGTTCATGATGACGGCGGCAACATAGGAGATAACCACGCCCAACAGGATGGGGATAATTTTGAACATGCCCTTGCCCCAGATATTGAAGACAATAATCACTGCCAGCGCAATAAGAGCCAGCGGCCAGCACTGGGCGGCGTTGCTCACCGCGGAGGGAGCCAGATTCAGACCAATGCAGATGATAATTGGCCCCGTCACCACAGGAGGCAGGAAACGCATGACTTTTCTGACGCCCACCGCCTTTACCAGCAGGGCCAGAATCAGATACAGCAGACCGGCCGCCACAATGCCGCCGCAGGCGTAAGCCAGCTTGTCCGCCGCTTCCATACCGGCGTAGATACCCTGGTCCATCTTGCTCATGGTTTCAAAGCCGCCAAGGAAAGCAAAAGAGGAACCCAGGAAGGCAGGAACCTTCAGCTTGGAACACACGTGGAAGAACAGCGTACCCACCCCGGCAAAGAACAGAGTGGTCTGGATGTTCAGGGGAAGTCCGTAGGAGCTGCTGACGATAATGGGAACCAGAATGGTGGCGCCAAACATGGCGAACATGTGCTGGACGCCCAGCAGCAGCATCTTGGGCACGCCCAGCTGCCGCGCGTCGCGGATGGCTTCGGTGTTTTCTTTCATAGATTTTCTCCCTTCTCTTCCGGCGGCTCCGGCAGGGAAACCGCCCTGTTTTTGCGCAAAAAAAGAGACGATCAATCACTTGACCGTCAACAGAAATGAGGGAACGAAAAAGAGAGGCCAGAGGCCGGGTGTTTCCGCATCATAAAAAGCCCACTCTTCGTCATCTCATTCCACTCCCTTCTCCGCATTGTCCCATATGATACCAGAAGACCTGCGCCTGCGCAAGAGAAAAATGACGCCAATTCCATATTTCTGTCAATTTGACAAGAACTATCGGTGGAAGAGGACGGGTTATAGATCAATATTGCACAAGCAAGAGAGTGTGCAGAGCATGTGAAGCACGAGGCGGCCGCCGGATTCC
>CAJTUD010000067.1:8304-15662 GCA_910579725.1 uncultured Oscillospiraceae bacterium
CTCGTATTGTGCCGCAGTTCAACAATTGGATTCTCAGTCCAGAATATACACAGTACACTCCCGCACGCCGAACTGAATGCACTCGCGGTTGGTGTCCATATAAAGATCAATAGTATTGCCCCGCACACCGGTATCTTCCGCAATGGCAAACCCGTAATTGCAGTATCCGTCGTTGGATACCACATATACCTTGGTGCCCAGCGGGACTACGTTTCTGTCCACCGCAACCACTCCCACATGAACGGCGGTGCCGGAAGCGGTACGGGTACCCACGCTGCCGCCGGTAGTGTAGGCGGTCCCCCGCATGGTACGCATAGAACTGAAAGTAACTGTCTGGCCATTCTCCAGCGTGATGATGCCGGAGCCGTCATCATTGGTGATGATATTGGATACCGGATCACTGTTATTGGCAAAATTGTCCATCGTGCCCTTCTCAATGATGGTACTCTGGGGCTCCACGTCGATTACGTCAATGAGCTGGCGCACCGTCTGACGGCCGTCCTCATAAATGATCTCATAGACCTCGGTATATTCGCCGTCCCACCCCTCCTGAAGGACCGTTTCCTGCCAGTCAGGCTTGTCGCTGTTGTACTGATAGATGGTTTCATGCTCTGTAACGGTGGAAATATGTTCATAGAAAACGAACTGTCCTCCCACCTGCACATCAATGCCGCCGTCGGGGAAAGAAACTGCCGCCATTTCCAGGGGGCTGGGCTGTATACCCAGCCGTTCCAATAGCTGGTTCAAGGTTTCCGACTGGGAGAGCGTGGTGTACTGCTCCTCCTGATGGGTAACTGTCACCCACAGCCCCGGGGTCAGAGCCAATTCGCTTCCGCTGACCCGGGAAACCAGCCCCGCAGAGCCGTCGGTCAGAAATACGCTGCCTTCCAGATCATCCACATGAACAGGACCGTCATTGGAAACCATGTACATGGCGCCGGCCTGATTGGGGCCGGAAAGGCAGATCAGAAATACTGCAATGACAAAGAGGGCCGGTACAGCTGCGACAGCGGTCAGCCGCTTGATGAACAGCGCGGCTTTCTTGCTTCTTTCAAACATGATACTTGTTCCTCCGTTCGCTTTTAAAAAAGAATCACAGGCGCGGGGTGTGGCCCGCACTGGATAGGATGCCCAGAATTTCCAATCCTATACAAGCCGGATACCAGATTGTAACCTTTGTTACTTTTTCAAAAACCGGGTGTAGTGTACCAGAAAGTTTGACATTTGTCAAGAGAATTCCTTCATTTTTAACTACGCAGTTGACATAACGGAAAAATTTTGGCGCTGTGAAGAGGAAAAAGATGGTGTTGCAAAGGGAAATTGGTTACAGAAGCAGTTACAAAAGTTACAAAGCAGGGTGACAGGTAACAAAAATTCCCCTCCCAGCGGAAATCCGGGGGAGGGAAAATTGCGGACTGCGAAAACTCTGATTCAACCGGCGTACACAAATATACGGAGGGATTTATTCAGAGGTTCCTTAGAGCTGTCCCTGCCAGCTCTGGGAAGCCGAACAGTAGGGGACGCCTTTTACATTATGAAACTGAACAAATTTCAGCGAATAGAGGTCGCCGGAGATGTACCGCTCAAAATCAGGCTGGTAGAGCACGAGATAGTCACTGCCCACCGTATGCAGGATGCCCTTCCAGGTGATCGGCCGGTCGGGCCCTACCAGGAAGGTGGCCTCCACAAAGTACCCGACGTTCCGGTTCAGCAGGCTGCGCAGAGAAGCCTGATAGGCTTCATCCGCACCGGAAGGCATGTGGGTGTGGGCCATGTCCACGGGGTTTTTCATTCGCTGGCTCTGGGCGGCGGCGCTGGATACACCGCACAGAATCTCGCCGCCGTTCATGCCGGGAATCGGGGCCTGGGCTGCGCCGGCAGGGAGCGCGGGCTCCGCCGGCATGGCGGACTGGGGTACGGCTGCCGGCGGAAAAGACGGGGTCTGACCATTTTGTCCGGGATCGCCATAAATCCAGTTGTCCGTCCGCTCAGGGACATGCATATAGTAGCCGGTCTCATCCGGCGCGGCCGGCATAGGCTGGGCCGGGCCTGCGGGTTGATGCTCCATCATGTACCACTCCTTAATAAATAGGTTGTGAATGCCGGGAATTATGTCTTGTAGTAAGCCGAAGTCGGATTATAAAAACAATGATCCCCGATTCGGGTCTGCCAGTACCCCACGTTGGTGGGGAAATTGTTGCGGCACTTAGGGCTGAAGGGGTTGTAGAACCACAGGGACTCCGCCACATCCGGCAGACGGTTTCCAGCGATGGCCCAGTCAGCAATCTCATAGTGGATGGCCTCGGGGCGCATGTTGTAGATGTTCTGCGGATTATAGGCCCCGCCCTCCGTCTCGCTGGCGCAGACGAACTGATAGGGCTGAAAAATGATCCTGCGTATGCTGCCCTGGCCCACCCGGGCGTATTCGCCGCCGGTGGCGTGGACCCGGTTCATCACCACACCGGCCACGGCCTTCATTCCGTCGGTTCCCTCCCCTCCGGCCTCGCACTCAATGAGTCGTGCCAGTAGTTCTCGATCAGAGTAAGCCATAGATTATCACTCTCCTGGTCATCCCATTGTATGCGCAGGGAAAGAGCCGGGTGCCCTGAGCCCCGGCGGTGAAAATTTTTGAAATTCCCTGTTGACAAAATTGCCTCCGCATTGTATAGTTAATTACACAAGTAATTAACTACCAAACCAAAGAACGCAGAAAGGAGGGGCTCGGTTGAATGAGCGGCTGACGGAGCAGAAATCCATATACCTGCAAATCAGTGAGATGATTGAGACCGACATCCTGCGGGGCATCCTGCTGGAGGAGGAGCAGGTGCCCAGCACCAACGAGCTGGCGAAGCTGTACACCATCAACCCGGCCACCGCCGCCAAGGGCGTGGGGCTGCTGGTGGACGAAGACATCCTGTACAAGCGCCGGGGGATCGGCATGTTCGTATCCAAAGGGGCCAGAGATAAAATCCTGACCAAGCGCAAGGCTGCCTTTGCGGAAAATCATGTAGTTCCTCTACTGGCAGAAGCCAGGAGTCTGGGGATTTCCAAGGAAGAATTACTGACTATGATAGGGGAGAGAAACATATGAGCCTGCACTGCGAAAATATTGTAAAGACCTATGGCGGCAAAGACGTGCTGCATGATGTGACATTGGACCTCCAGCCCGGGAAAATCTACGGCCTGATTGGCCGAAACGGAGCGGGAAAGACCACCCTGCTGTCCATCCTGTCCGCTCAGAATCCCGCCACCAGGGGCAGCGTCACTCTGGACGGGGAACCGGTGTGGGAGCACCGGCAAAGTCTGGCGAAGATCTGCTTTTCCCGGGAGCTGAGCGCCAACGCTGAAAGCGGCCTGGCCGCCATGAAGGCCAAGGAGTATCTGCGCATCGCCGCCACCTACTACGAGGACTGGGACAAGGCCCTGGAAGCGCGGCTGGTGAAGCTGTTCGATCTGAACGTGAAAAAGAAGCTGGGCAAGATGAGCAAGGGCATGCTGTCCATGATTACCATCGTGGTGGCCCTGTGCTCCAAGGCCCCCTACACCTTCCTGGACGAACCGGTGGCGGGGCTGGACGTGGTGGCCCGGGAGCAGTTCTACAAGCTGCTTCTGGAAGAGTATTCCAGCTCCGGACGGACCTTCGTGGTTTCCACCCACATCATCGAGGAGGCCGCCGACGTGCTGGAGGAGGTGGTCATCCTCCACGAGGGAAAGATCCTGCTGAAGGAAAATACCCAAACATTTGTGGACAGCGCGGTCCACGTCAGCGGCAAGGCCGAGGAGGTGGACGCCGCCACCGCCGGTTTGGAGGTTCACCACCCGGAGACCATAGGCCGCAGCAAGGGCGTCACCGTGTTCCTCAAACCGGGGCAGGCGGTAGATGAAAGCCGGGACGTGTCCGTCCAGCCGGTGAGCCTCCAACGGGCTTTCGTGGCTCTGTGCGGAGAGGAGGAAGCCAGGCCATGAAACGGAATCTGAAATTCTGGACCCGGTACACCTGGGAGTGCGGAGGGCTGGTACTGGCTGTGGCGGCGGTATTGGCTGTGCTGGCCATATTCGGCGCGGAGGGACTGGACTTCAGAACCTTCGCCACAAGGGTACCTTATTTCCTGTGCATTGGCGCAGTTTTCTGCATCCTTGTGGGCAACACCGGCACAGAAGTTCTGTACGTACCCCTCCTGCTGTCCATGGGGGAGACGCGGCGAAACGTGCTGCTTGGGTTCCACTACTTCCGGCTGCTGATCATCATGGCAACTACGGCACTGTGTGCCCTTGTCTGGCTCATTGCGCCGGGAGAGGTATCCTCCATCGGCCTGCGCAGTATCCCCACCATTGTGTGCGTGCTGCTGATCGCTTCCGCTTTGGGAAGCATCATGGGGACCCTGTTTACCCGCTGGAAATGGGCGGGCACCGCATTGATTATCGTTCTTTGCGGCCTCGGCGGCGGCACAATGGGCTTTGCCGGCGTGTCCATGCAGGACAGTTTCTTCACGGCGAAGACGGTGGAGCTGGCGGCACATTTAATGTCCACGCCCTGGTGGCTGGCGGCGGCGGTGGTTGGTTCGCTGGCGGTGGATCTGGCGTTTCAATGGATGCTCCTGCGGCGGCAGGAGGTAAAACTGTAATGGGGGAGAGATCATGGATTTTTTTGTACGGTATTGGAAGGTCAACCGCGGCGGCATGCTGATGATGTTCGCCTTCCAGGCGGGGCTGTTCCTGATGGGCGTGGTCATGGTGCTGATCATCAACATCTTTAATAAAGACCGGGACTACGCCGCCATTGGCGGCATGATGGCCCTGATGGCCACGATCATCGGCGGGCTGACCCGGGGAACTGGCATGAGCCGCTACCGGCTGGCAGTCTCCATGGGCCGCACCCGCCGGTCCTACATGCTGGCAGACCCGATCCTGACCGCCATCAACTGCGCGGCGGGCGTAGCTTTTGCATGGCTGCTCAATCAGCTGGAGCTGCGGCTGTACGCCATGATCTACTCCGGCTGGGAGCTGGCCCTCAATATTTTCCATAAAATAGATCAGTGGTGGTTCTATCTGGCGTTCATCCTGGGTATCTGCCTCCTGGACTTTCTCTTCGGCGCGCTGATGCTGCGCTTTGGGTCCAAGGGCTTCGCCGCCGTATGGTTCCCCCTGTGCTTCCTGCCTCTGATTATCACCGGCAGCGTGGACGCAGCGAAGGAAGGCGGCACCAGCCTCCTGGCCCAGATCGGGCGGGGTATGGTTTACCTGACGGGGCTGATGCCCCCTATGCTGTGGGCCGCCGTGGGCGGGGCGCTGTTACTGGCCCTTCTGACCCTGAGCGTGCTGTTTTACCGAAAGGCAGAGATCCGGATGTAGAGCCGGACATGGGAACGCAAAAGGTCCTCCGGGGAGCGAACTGCTCTCCGGAGGACCTTTTTCTGCCTGAAAGCCCTTCAAACGGAAGAAAAACGAGGGTTTGTGAAAGTATACTTTTTTAAATCAAAAGCAACTGCGAAAAAAATTATGTAAAACCACTTAATTTTTGAAAACATCCGCCGAATATATGTGTGTAAGCAGGATGGAGCGATGGTTTGCAAAAGTATACTTTTGCAAACTCACCGTTTCCGGCGCGGGCAGGAGGCGTTTATGGCGGCAGGCAACAGGAAAAGCATTTCTGCCGCAGAGGGCAGAACGACCCAATACACCGTTATCAAGGTCCGCCTCCACCCCACTCCCGTCCAAACGGCGCTGATAGAGAAGACCTTTGGCTGCTGCCGGTACCTCTGGAACCGGATGCTGGCCGACGCCCGGGAATTCTACGCGGCCACCGATCTCCACTATATCCCCACCCCCGCTCATTACAAGCGGGAAGCTCCCTTTCTCCGGGATGTGGACAGTCAGCCGCTGTGCACAGTGCATCAGAATTTACGGAAAGCCTACCTGAATTTCTTTCGCGATCCATCCTCTTTCCAGTATCCCAAATTCAAGCGCAAGAAAGATAGAGCGGATTCCTTCACCGTTTACTGCCGCCAGTACCGGACCGGACCGTCCATTTCTCTCACCTCCGGCGGAGTCCGGATGCCGAAGCTGGGATGCGTAAAGGCGGTGCTCCACCGCAGGCCCCTCCACTGGTGGTCGCTGGTCTCCGCGTCGGTCAGCAAAACGCGGTCGGGAAAGTATTTCTGTTCCCTTCTGTTCAAATACAGCGTGAAGGAAGCGGAGCCGGTTCTTCCCGCCCCGGAGCGCACGCTGGGCCTGTGGGCCTCCCCTGTCCATTTCTATCTGGACAGTCTGGGCCGCGCTCCGGAGCCGCCTGAATTGGCAAAATCCCGGGAAAAGCTGCGGCGGATGCAGCAGAGGCTCTCCCGCATGCAGCGGGGCTCCAGAAATTACGAGGACCAGCTCAGAAAGCTCCGGCTTCTCCATGAACACGCCGCCAATCAGCGCCGGGACTTCCTGCACAAGGAGAGCAGGCGGATAGCCAACGCCTGGGACGCCGTGTGCACAGGAGAAGGCGCGGCAGGAAGCGCCCCCGGCTTTGGAATGTTCCGGCAGTATCTGCAATACAAGCTGGAACGGCAGGGCAAGCGGTATATCGTCGTGGACGGACTGGCAGAGACGGCGGAGGATGTGAAACGGCAAGGTCTGGCGCAAATCTGCGCCTGATATTTTCCCCGGCGCGCCGGCAGGGACACCGGCGGATGCCCATGACGCGGGGGAAGCGTTGGCCGGAGCGGCAGGCAGACTGCCTCTGCGGCCAGCGCTTCCCGGATAATCGCGAGTGGGAAAAAAAGAGGGCAACCCCGGTCTCCGGGCGCAGCCCGAAGCCTGCTTCGCAGGCGGTCCACTCAGCATAATATATTTTTCGTTTCTACGCCAAGGACCTGAAGGAGGCCCGCATGCTGAAATTATCCCTGACACCCGGCGAATATCTCACCATTGGCGACGGCATCGTCGTTCAGCTCTACCGCATGGAGGGCGGGCGGTCCTATCTCGCCATTGACGCGCCCCGGGATGTTCCGATTGTCCGGGGCAGCGTGCTGGAGCGGGAGGGCGGACAGAGGCCGGAGCATCTGGTGAACGTGCCGCCCAAAGGACACCGGTCCGATTTTCCTATGTAGATTTCTTCCGGCTGACGAGCCGGTTGGAATAGATCCACCGCACCAGACACGATGACGCGCCAAAGGCCAAGGCGGTCAAAGCGTTTGGCATTATTAAGATGTGCTGGCGCATGATGCGGGGCACTATAAATTCTGTAAAGGAGTACTACCATGAGAATCCAACACAACATTGCGGCGATGAACGCGTACCGCAACTACAACACCAACACCAGCGCGGTGTCCAAGAACCTTGAGAAGCTGTCTTCCGGTTACAAGATCAAC
>CAJTUD010000068.1 GCA_910579725.1 uncultured Oscillospiraceae bacterium
CGCCAAAGACGACAACGCCGCCCTGTGCCATTTTGACCACCGAACTTTACCGATTCTCAAGTGTGTCGGCTATAAAAAAGCGGGGATATTTTGGACCCTCCGAAAAGGAGCGTTCATGATATCCCCGTTAATTTATGTTAAGGTATGGATGGCCGGTACACTCGAGAAACGGTAAAAGAGGGGAAGAAACACGGCGCCGGGCAGGGCGGAGGACGCAGGCGGCCCGCCTGCGCCGTTCTGACCGCCGGACTTTACCGGTTTTCGGGTGCGGCGGCACTATGATCCGGCAACGCGGAAGGGGGCGGTAACGATTTCAAACAATACCTATGGATACATCCGGGTCAGTACCCGCGAGCAGAATGAGGACCGGCAGCTGGCCGCCATGCGGGAGCTCGCCATCTCGAGGAAGAACATTTTTATGGACAAGCAGTCCGGCAAGGATTTTGAGCGGCCCCAGTACAAGCGGCTTATCAAAAAATTAAAGCCGGACGACCTGCTCTACATCAAGAGCATCGACCGGCTGGGGCGCAATTATGTGGAAATCCTGGAGCAGTGGCGGGTGCTCACCAGGGAAAAGCGGGTGGACATTGTGGTGTTGGACATGCCGCTGCTGGACACCCGGCGGGGCAAAGACCTGATGGGAACGTTCCTCAGCGACATTGTCTTGCAGGTGCTGTCCTTTGCCGCGGAGAACGAGCGCACCAACATCCGCCAGAGGCAGGCGGAGGGCATCGCGGCGGCGAAGGCCAGAGGCGTCCGGTTCGGCCGGCCGCCAAAGCCGCTGCCGGAGAATTTCCACAGCGCATATCAGAGGTGGAAAGGCGGAGCGATCACCGGGACCGCGGCGGCGAAGGAGTGCGGCATGCCTCTGGCCACATTCCGCTATCATGCGCAGATTCACCAGAAGGCCGAGAATTTGTAACCAAAAAAATCTGCAAAAATGCGTACCTTTTTGCAAGGGAATTTCCCTGCTTCTGCCAAGATCATATCACACAGATTCGCAGCGGTCAAGTCCTGCTGCAAAAATGCGTACCTTTTTGCAAGCCTATTCTTTTGCTGCCGCTTAGATAATACGCGAAGATAATATCATATGGATTCACAATTTTCAAGCCCCAAAATAGGAGTAAATTCCCAAATAATTTTCCCGGGAAATTGGATATTTTCGACCAAAAACCGGACATATTCACAGGATACTTACAAAAGTATTTTGCGCGGCAGACAGGCTTACAAAAAGGTACACATTTCTGCAAACCTCTCATTTATCCGCAGGAAGCTATAGGCCTCTTTTCAGAAAACCCGAGCGCAGAGAAGCAGATGGTTCCCCAAAGATTGATGTACTGAAAGCTGAGGACTGTTTTATTGTAACCGCCGGGTGAAGCGGCGGGCGGAAACTGCGGAATATTTCCAACAACAACTGGAGGTGTTCTACATGAAAGCGGCAAAAAAACTGGAGTCTGTGGAAGTGGAAGCAACAGAAGAAATTCTGCCGGCATTCTGTGATTTATCCGCCGGACAGGGGACGGGATACCTGCGGTACAAGCGGATTCAGGACGTGATCCTGTCCGCTCTGGCGCTGGTGGTGCTCTCGCCGCTGCTGATTCTGATTGCGCTGGCGATTGTGGTAGACGATCCCCGGGGCGGCCCGATCTTCACCCAGTCCCGCTGCGGAATGGGCGGCAGGGAGTTCCGGCTCTACAAGTTCCGCACGATGTGCGCGGACGCGGAGGAGCAGCTGGAGAAGCTGCTGCCCTATAACGAAATGACCGGCCCCGCCTTCAAAATCAGGGAGGATCCCCGCATCACCAGATTCGGACGGCTGCTGCGCTCCACCAGCCTCGATGAGCTGCCCCAGCTTATCAACATTCTGCGCGGAGACATGTCGATTGTGGGCCCCCGTCCTCCTCTTCCCAGAGAGGTGGTCAAATATACGCCCTATCAGCGCCAGCGGCTGAACATCCAGCCGGGGCTCACCTGCTTCTGGCAGATCCAGCGGGGCCGGAACGAGCTGGATTTTGACGCCTGGATGGAGCTGGATTTGCGCTATATCCGGGAACGGAACTGGCTGCTGGACTGGAAGCTCATTTTCCTGACGGTGAAAACGATTTTCCGCAGGGACGGCGTCTGAGCGGATTGTGACAAGGAGGTAACTGTGGTGAAGGAAGCGAAGGAACCCGCCGGCACCGCCTCCCGGCGGAGGAGAGGACGGCGCGTCCGGATCGTTTTCTGGCTGGTTTTGACGGCCGTCATACTGGTTTTGGGCGGGCGGAGGCTGCTGTCCGAGGAGCTGGAGGTCAGCTTTTATCATTTGTATTCTCCCAAAATTGTGGGCGCGGAAAGCGTCCGGGCCGTGGTTCTGTCGGACCTGCATAACCGGGAATTTGGTCCCGGCAATCGGGAGCTGACCCGTCAGATCACCGCGCTGGAGCCGGATTTGATCCTGATTGCGGGAGATATGGTCAACGCGGACGACGAAAATCTTGATATTGTACTGAACCTGTGCCGCGCTCTGGTGGAAATCGCCCCGGTCTACTACAGTCCCGGCAACCATGAGAGCAATCTGATGTATGAGCAGGACAGCCCCCTGGAAAGCCTGCTGACGGAGTGCGGCGTCCATTTCCTGGTGACATGGTCGGAGGAGACGGTGGTGGGCAAGACGCCCTTCCTGATCGGAGGGCTGAACACCTCCCCGGAGGGATTTTCCGAATACGGGGCCGCTTTCATGGAGGAATACCAGCAGAGCGCCGCCTTCAAGCTCCTGATTTCCCACTATCCCAGCCTTTACTATAACGCGCTGGCGGACGCGGAGATCGATCTTGCCGTCTGCGGCCATTTCCACGGCGGACAGGTGCGCCTGCCGGTGCTGGGGGGACTGTATCACGTGGATACCGGATTCTTCCCGCAGTACAGCGGCGGCATGTACCAGCTCTCCCGCGCAGCTGTCTTTGTTTCCAGAGGGATGGGCGGACACAGCCCGTTCCCCCGGGTGAACAACCGGCCCGAACTGGCTGTTATCGACATCAACGGCCGGCAGGACGCCACTCCCCGGCAGTCATGAGGAAAGGAGCTGAGGAGATATGGTTATTCTGAGCGCCGCCGCGCTGGCTCTGAAAGCGTATCTGGCCTATCTGTGCGCGGTCCTGCTCTACCGTTTTTTGAAAATCAGATCAAAGCTGCCCGCCATGGAGCTGCGGGGCGGCCTGAGCCGGCGTACCGGAAGGAAACTGGCGGTATGCGGCGCGCTGTTTTTTTTCACCTGCTTTGCCGGGCAGATGGGGCCCGCCCTCTATTCCCCGGATATGCTGATGGTGTTCAACTATGAGGAGGCGGCCCGGGGACAGAATCCCAACGTCACCCGGTTTAACGAATCCGACATTCTCTCCGACCACATCCTGGAGGAGGTGATCCGCCGGGGAGACCTGAAAATCAGCGTGGACCGGCTGGCGGATTTCCTGACCATCTCAGCGCCGCTGGACGCGGAAAAGCTGGACGTCTCCGTGGAGTCGAATCTGAAAATATCCACGGAGTACCGCGTTCGCTGCTCCGGCAAGGTGTCCTTGTACCGCACGAGTCCGAGAACGGTGCTGAGCCTTCTGGCGGACGCCTACTGGGAGTATTTTGTGAGCAGCTATGGGGAAAACGACAGCGTGCTGGATTTGTCCTTTGAGGGGCTGGAGGGAATGGAATACCTGGATGTGAAGGATTATTTGAGCATGCAGGCCAACAAGCTGCGCAACTATATCCCCGTCTACAGCAACGAGAGCAGCAGCTTCCGGGAGACGGACAGTCAGGAGACCTTTGCCTCTCTGTCCCAGAAGATCAGCAATTTTATTGACATTGATCTGGAGCGCTACGAAGCCTTTGTGCTGGAAAACGGCCTTTCACAGAACAGCCGCACCTACCAGTCGCGGATGCAGTACGCCAACCGCCTGCTGGACACCTCCCAGCGGAAGGAGCTGGCGGCCTATGACGTGCGCATTGAGGCGATTCAGATGTATGACGCCTTTATGACCCGCTTTGTGCTGATCCCCACCTACGACGAGGAGAAGGAATTTTACATGTCCCGGACAAAGGTGGGCGTGGACTACTTCGCGGACGAGGCCAAGGAGCATCTGGCCACAGCCACTGTGCAGGGGGAGGAAATCGAGCACAACGCCTACGCCTCCGAGCAGATCCGCACCTCCAAGGCTGGGACGGCCGCCTATGACCAGGCCGCCCGGTATATCGAAGAGATGAAGGCGGAGCTCCAGAACCTGTCCGTACAGTGCCGGGAGCTGTGCGGCGCGTATTTCAGAGAAAAGCGGGCCGGTTACATTCAGGTGGGCTTCACCGCGCCCTCCGCCGCAGGCGAGGCGGTCAAGGCGTTTGCGCTTGCCGCGGCCTTCGCCGCCGCGCAGGCGGGGTTTGCCGTCTCAGAGCCCGTTTACCGGGAGCTGCGGGAAAATCATGCCGGACGCGGAAGCGGCAAGGCCGGAGAGGGGAAAGAAGAGCGCAAGGAGAATGGGGCCAAATGAAAGAGCTTGATGTTTTTCGTTATCTGAAAAAATACCGCGCTTTGATCGCCGGCTTTTCCATTCTGGCGGGAGCCGCCTTCTTTCTGGCGGCCCAGTACCGCATCCAGCAGTATACCGCCGCGACGGTGATCGAGTACGCCGGTTCCCGGGCTGCCGGGGGGCTCTCTCCGGACGGCACGCGCATCGACACCACGGAAATCTACGCCACCAACCTGGTGGCCCAGGCCATGAAGGCCCTTGACATCGGCTATACGGAAGCAACCGCCAATCAAATCCGCATGGGCCTCCATGTGGAGCCCGTCGTTACCGAGGAGGACCAGCAGATACAGAAATCAAAGCTGGAGAATGGGGAGTCGGATTATGAGTTCATACCCACCCGCTTCATTGTCTCCTTCACCTGCGGCGTGGAAAACGGGATGGACTATCCCCGGAAGGTTTTGAATCAGATTTTGCAGGAGTACGCGGAGTACTACGGAAAAACCCACGTCAACACCTCCCAGGCGGCAAACCCGGTCAGCGACATCACCTCCAAGAGCTATGACTATCTGGAAATGGCGGAGGTCATGGACAAGACGCTGGAGAGCGTCACGGAGCATCTGGAGAACAAGGCCTCGTGGAACGGGGAGTTCCGCTCCAGCCGCACCGGGCGGAGCTTCCAGGACCTCTATGACGAGTTCAATTTCATCCGGCGGGCGGAGGTCCGCCAGCTCTTTTCGGAAATTCTGTCGGGCCGGGTCACAAAGGACCGGGACGTGCTTCTGGACAAATATCAGAACCGGAATAACGATCTGGTCATCGCCAACAACGCCGCCAGCTTTGAAATTGAGCGGATTCGCGGGATTATTGACGCCTATGAGGACACCGTGGGCGAGCTGAGCGTCACTTACCGCCAGAACGAGGACGGCAGCGAGGAAGCGGTCTGGAACAACAGCGTGCTGCCGGATGTGTACGACGACTGGAACAAGGACGAGGACGGCCAGTGGACGCCGGTTGACCGGACGGCGGAGTATGACCGGCTGCTCATGCAGTACATTGAGGACCGCACCCTCTTTGAGCAGAACCTGATTGACAAGGACTACAACGAGTATGTGCTGCGGGTATTCTCCGGTGCGCCCGCAAGCTCGTCCCAGGCCGCCCAGGAGCGGATTCAGGCGGAAATCCAGCGGCTGGCGGAGAAGATCAACAGCCTGCAAACAGTCTATTACGAAACCAACGACGAGTACAACGAGTACCTGGGGGCGCAGAACATCCTGATGCTCTCCAGCGTGCGGGTGACGGAGCGGTTCCCCATTCTGATTTTCACCGCGCTGATCGTGGTGATCTTCGGGGCGCTGGGCTGCGCCGGAGCGGCGCTTTTCGGCAGAATCGAGGACTTTATCGAGTACTACGCCTTCACCAACAAGGCCGACGGCCTGCCCAACCGGGCCAAGTGCGACCAGTACATTGCCGCCCGGGAGCACCGGCCCATTCCGGAGGGCTTTACCTGCGTCGTGTGCAAATTGACCAATCTGCAATCGGAGAACGCCCGGCTGGGCCGGGAGGCCGGCGACAGAATGATCAAAGACTTCGCGGAAACGCTCACGTCGATTTTCGTCCCCTCCGGCAAGGTGTTTGTAGGCAACAACGGCGCGGGGCAGTACCTGATCTTCGCGGAGGCCATGGAGGCGGAGCAGGCGGAGGCGGCTCTGTTCCAGCTGGGCGTCGCGCTGGAGGAGAAGACCCGGGACAAGGGCTACAGCCTGGCGCTGCAAAGCGGATTCGCCCGGGCGGGCGACGAGGAGTGCTTCTATATCCGCAAGCTTTTGTCCGCGGCCATGAAGCGGGTGGGCGCGGCGAAGGAAGAGGGCGCCTCCCAGCCTGCGTCGGTACAGGAAACGTGATGGAAGGGAAGGGGGAGGAAGCTTGGTTGCCGCCCTGTACATACTTCTGGCTGCCGCCATGTTCTTTTTTCAGGATACCTACTTTTCCGTCGGCGGCATGGAGCTGAGTCTCAAAAACCCTTGCGCGCTGGCCATCATTTTCCTTGCGCTGCTGAATTTCACCGTGACGGCGCGGCTGGGACGGGCGGCGGTCCTGGCCCGCCATACGGCGGTGCAGATGCTTCCCCGGCTGGTTCCGCTGGTGTTTTCCGCGATCATATGGGTGGCGTCCCAGGCGGAAGCGAACGCCGTTCTCAACGGCGTTTCCATGATAATTCCGCAGCTGCTGGCTATTGTGGTGGCCGCCGCCGCCGTATACCTGTTCGGCAGCAGGGGGATATGGTATTGCCTGGGGGCCATGTGCGCGGCAAACTTCATCAGCGTTCTGACGGTGATTGCGGAGGGCGGGCTGGATGAATTCCTGCGGGAGCTGTTCGCGCTGCTGATCACCTTCAGCGGGGAAACCGGGCCGCTGATGGTGAAGCTGGAAACCCATGACCTGACCTTCGCCTTCGGGCCGTTCCTGCTCTATCTGCTGCTCAACCGAAAGGAAATCCGCCATCCGGTTCTCTGGCTGACGGTTTCATCCTTCTTCTTTCTGATCGGTCTGAAGCGAATTGCCATCCCCGCCATTGCGCTGGGATTTCTGGCGGCGTGGCTGCTGCGGCTGCTGCCGGAGCGGGCGGCGCGGCAGACGGCGCTGTGCGCCGGCATTGGACTGATGATTTTCAGCTTTTTGTATATTGTGGGCATCCGGTACGGGCTCTTTTCCTTTCTGGAGGAATACCTGGAAATCAATACCATGGGCCGGGTGAGGATGTTTGAAAATCTGGAGCCCTACTACGATATCAGCTTCACCTATGTGGGAAAGGGCACCGGCTTTGAGCGCTTTGTGGACTGGGCCTCCGGCGAGGTCTTCCCGGCGCCCCGGCAGGACGCCATGCAGATTCACAACGATTTCCTGCGCATGTACATGAACATCGGCTTTATTGGCTATTGGGTGTGGCTGTGGAGCTGGCTGATCGTGCGGCTGCGCTACTGGTTCCGGCAGGGCGGGAAAAAGGCGGGGAGCCTGTTCTTCGCCATCTGCGTTTACTGCTTTGTGCTGTACGCCACCGACAACGCGATCTATTATCCCTACACCATGGCGGCCTGCTCCCTGGTGCCGATGGCCTTCCGCGTGGAGGAGCTGGAGGAGGAGGCCCTGGAGAAATACCGCGCCCATTGGAGAAGAATGGGCGGAGTGGATTGAGGCGGTCCGGAAAAGGGCCCGGACGCCGGGAGGTGATGTGCTTTGAAGGAACGCGGGCTGAAGCTCTGTTTCGCCGCGTCGTCCGGCGGGCATTTGCAGGAGCTCCTGGCCCTGCGCCCCCTGATGGAGCGGTATGACAGCTTTATTGTCACGGAGCAGACCGGCTACCAGGCGGGCGGCGGGGAGATTCGGTGCTACTATGTGCCCCAGGTCAACCGCCGGGAGCGGGGATGCGCGGGCAAGCTGCTGCAAAACGCCGTCCGCTCCCTGGGAATCCTTCTGCGGGAACGGCCGGATGCGGTGATATGCACCGGCGCTCTCGCGACAGTGCCGGTCTGCCTGCTGTGCAAGCTGCTGGGGAAAAAGCTGGTGTACATTGAATCCTTCGCCAAGGTGAACACCCCCAGCCGGACCGGAAAGCTGCTCTACCGGTTTGCGGACCGGTTTTATATCCAATGGCCGGAGCTGCGGGCGTTTTACCCCAAAGCGATCTACCGGGGCGGCGTTTTTTGAGGTGCGCAATGATATTTGTAACAGTTGGGTCCCAGAAATTTCCCTTTGACCGCCTCTTGTCCCGGGTCGATCAGATGGCGGGGGAGGGGGCCGTTGCCGAAGAGGTCTTCATGCAGACCGGATGCAGCGGGTATATTCCCCGGCACTGCCGGTACCGGCCCTTCTGCCATCAGGAGCAGTTTGCCGCCCTGATGGAGCAGTGCGCCGTTCTCATCACCCACGGCGGCGCGGGTACCATGATCGACGCCATACGCCGGGGGAAAAAGATTATCGCCGTTCCCCGGCTGGCCCGGTACGGGGAGCATGTGGACGACCATCAGATGGAGCTGACGCAGCGCTTTCACGAGATGGGGCTGGTCTGCGCCTGCCCTGACACGGCGCGCCTGCCGGAGGCGCTGGCGGCCGTCCGGTCCCTGGGTTCCGGCGAATATCCCAGCAATACGGAGGCGTTTATCGCGTCCGTAGAGGAATTTATCCGTTCCATATAATTGAGGTGCGCCATGAAAGTTTTAGTGATCGGTCCCCATGAGACAAAGGCCCGGGGCGGGATGTCCGCAGTGATCCGGGGAATCAGGGAGAGCAAAGAGCTGAACCGGGAATTTGAGATTGACATTTTTCCTTCCTACATAGACGGAAATCTGGCGGTCCGGCTGCTGTACTCCGCCTTCGCCTACCTCCGCTTTCTGCCCCGCTGCGGGCAGTATGATCTGTTCCATATCCACACAGCCGAGCGGGGCAGCACCTTCCGGAAAAATCTCTATCTTCGCGCGGCCAGGCGTGCGGGGAAGAAGGTGATCGTCCACATTCACGGCGCGGAGTACCTCTCCTTTTATGACGGCCTGGGAGAGCGGGGGAAGGAGACCGTCAGGGACTTCTTCCGGCAGGCGGATTTGACCCTGGCGCTGTCGGAGGGGTGGAAGCGGGAGCTGGAGAGCCGCTTTCCCATGAAGGACTGCGGGACGCTGTATAACGGCGTCGATACCGGCGGGCTTCAGGCGGCGAAAGCCATCCCCTCGGAGCGCCGCCACTCCTTTCTGATGCTGGGAAGAATGGGCCGGCGGAAAGGCGTTTACGATCTCATCGACGCTGCGGCCCTGGCGGTGAAGAAGGACCCGGAGCTGCACATCTGTCTGGCGGGGGACGGCGAGGTGGAAAAGGTCCGCGCCGCCGTGGCGGAAAAAGGGCTGGGGGGCAGCATCACCGTATTGGGCTGGATCAGCGGCGAGGAAAAGCTGGAGCGGATGAGGGAGGCCGGAACCATCGTTCTGCCCTCCTATCACGAGGGCCTGCCCATGGCGATTCTGGAGGGAATGGCCGCCGGCAAGGCCATCATCGCCTCCGCCGTGGGAGCCATCCCGGAGGTGGTGGGGGAGGATAACGGCCTGCTGGTGCAGCCCGGCGACGTGCCCGCCCTGGCGGAGGCCCTGCTGCGGTGCAGCAGCAGCCCGGGGTTCATGGAGCGCGTGTCCCAGGTCAATGTGGAAAAGGTGCAGCGCATCTTTGATATCCGCCAGACCCACCGGCTTCTGGCGGAATACTACAGGCGGGCGGCGGAGGAGAGCTGAGATGGACGGACGGAAGCCTTTGATCAGCGTCATTGTGCCGGTGTACAAATCGGAGGACTATCTGGAGGCGTGCCTGCGCTCTTTGGCGGAGCAGACCTACGCCAACCTGGAGGTCATCACCGTGGACGACGCCTCCCCCGACGGCAGCGTCCGCATCTGCCAGGACTTCGCGGCCCGGGACAAGCGCTTTCAGGTTCTCCGGCTTCCGGAGAACCGGGGGCCCTCGGCGGCCAGGAACGCAGGCATCCGCCGGGCCGGGGGGAGATACGTCTCCTTCGTGGATTCCGACGACCGGGTCATGCCGGATATGCTGGAGAAGCTGTACGCCTGCCTGAAGGAGAACCGGGCGGACTTCGCCGCCTGCGGCGCGGAGGGGCTGCGGATTGCGGACGGCCCCGCCCGCAGCTTTTCACGGGAGGAGGCCATCCTCGCTCTGGCCAAGGGGAGCCCGTTCAACCTTGTGCCCTGGGGAAAGCTCTATGACGCGGAGCTGGTGAAAAAGAACCTCTTTCCGGAGGATATTTTCTACAGCGAGGATCTGCTGTTCCTTTACCGGCTGCTGGAGAAGACGAACCGGGGGGCTTACATTCCGGACCGGCTGTACGTCTACAACTGCCGGGAGGGCAGTCAGGTGCAGAGCGGCCTGAACCCGCGGAAGTGCACCGCCCTGCGGGCCCACGACATGGTCTGCCTGGATGCCGCCGTCAACCATCCGGAGGCGGCGGAGGATTTCCGCCAGCTGGCTCTGGAAGCGGACCGGTGCATGGCGATGATTGCGGTCAAAAACGGCTGCGGGGGCGAGCGGCTCTTTCCGTACCTGAAGCAGGTGCAGGCGAACATCCGGCGGCATTTCACGTGGAAGGCTCTGGGGCGCTCCTCCGGAAAGAAAAACGCGGCGTCGATTCTGCTGCTGTATGCCAGCGCGGCCGCCTTCTGGGCGGCAGCCGCCCTGTATACGCGCCTGCGGCGGAAGGAGGGATAGCGATGGAGCGGGAGAGGCCGAAAATCAGCGTGGTCGTTCCGGTATATAACGTGGCGGCCTATGTGGAAAAATGTCTGGCTTCCCTGGCGGAGCAGACCTACCCCAATATGGAAGTGATTGTGGTCGACGACGCTTCCTCCGACGGCGGAGGCGAACTCTGCGACGGCTGGGCGGACCGGGACCCGCGGTTTCAGATCGTGCATTTTCCGGAGAACCGGGGGGTGTGCGCCGCCCGGAACGAGGGCGTGAGCAGAGCGTCGGGGGCGTACATCGCTTTTGTGGATTCCGACGACTACGGAGAGCCCGCCCTTCTGGAAACCCTGTACCGGGCTCTGGCGGAGAGCCAGGCGGATGTAAGCGTCTGCGGGGACGACGGGCTGGGTCTGGAGGCCGCGCCGGCCGCCGTCTATTCCCGGGAGGAGGCGGTGCGCTGTATGGCCCGGCGCAGCCCGTTTCTGTGGACGGCGTGGGGAAAGCTGTTCCCGGCGGAGGCGGTGAAAAGCTGTCTTTTTGACGGGCGGTTTTCCTATGGAGAGGACCTCCTGTTTTTCTATCAGGTTTTGCAGCGGGTTGACCGGATCGCCTATGTGCCGGCTCCGCTGTATCACTATGTCTTCCGCCAGGGCAGCGCGGTCAACGAGGGCGTTACCGAAAAGCGCTGTACAGTGCTGGCCATTCTGGATGAAATCTGCGGGGACGCCGCCCTCCGCCGGCCGGAGCTGGCGGACGGGTTCCGGCAGATTGCCATGAATACCAGCGTCCGGCTGGCCATGCAGGCGGTGGAGAGCGGTATGCCGGGGGACCGGCTTTCCGGCTGCTTACAGCGGTTTCAGCAGCATGTCCGGCGGCATTTCACGTGGAAAGCGCTGGCGCTCCGGCCCGGGAAAAAGGACGCGGCGGCGGAGCTGCTGCTGTATGCCAGCACAGCCGCCTTTCAGGCCGCCGGGGCGGTTCTCCGCCGGCGCGGGACCGCGAAGGAGTAGGGAGATGGACAAGCTTGGGCGCGCCGCGAAAAACCTGAAGCTTACGGCCATCAGCGAGCTTGTGCTGGCGCTGCTGAAATTCTTTTCCCGCCGGATGTTTGTGGTGTTTCTGGGAAAGGAGTACCTGGGGATCAGCGGGCTTTTCACCGACATCCTCTCCCTGCTCTCTCTGGCGGAGCTGGGGGTTGGCGTTTCCATCACCTACAGCCTCTACAGCCCGGCGGCCCATGGAGACACGGAGACGGTCAAATCCCTCATGGCGCTGTACCGCCGGGTATACCGGGGCGTGGGACTGGTTGTGCTGGCGGCGGGGCTGGCGCTGACTCCATTCCTGGACTTTTTTGTCAAGGAAATGCCGGAGAACATCCCCCATATTTCCCTGATCTACTTACTCACGGTGCTGAACACCGGCGTCTCCTATTTTCTCTCCTGCAAGGCCACGCTGCTGTTCGTCCAGCAGCGGAAGTATATGGACGCCCTCATCCGCGCGGCGGTGGCGCTGCTGGCCACGGCGGCGCAGGTCACGGCCCTGTGGCTGACCCGCAGTTATCTTTGGTATCTGGCCATTGCCGTGTGCGCGACGCTGGCCCAGAACATCCTGATTTCCCTGGAGACGGACCGGCTGAATCCGTACCTGCGGGAGAGGGAGGTCCGGCCGCTCCCCCGGGAGAAGCGGGAGGAAATCCGCCGCAACGTCAAGGCCATGCTGCTCCACCGCCTGGGGGCCGCCGCGGTGTTCGGAACGGACAACATCCTCATCTCCAAATTCGTGGGCGTGGCCACAACGGGGCTGTACTCCAATTACGTCATGATCCGCGGCTTTCTGAACGCCGTCATCAGTTCCCTCTTCGACGCCATTACGCCGGCCATGGGAAACCTCAACGCCACGGAGGGGGAGGAGGAGAGGCGGACGGCCTTCCGCCGCCTGGACTTTTTCTCCGCGTGGCTGTTCGGATGGATGAGCATCTGCCTGTTCTGGCTGTATGATCCCTTTATCAGCCTGTGGCTGGGCGGCGGCTACCTGCTGCCCAGAGAGGTGGTTTTTCTGATTACGGTGAATTTCTACGTGAGCAGTATGCGGGTGCCTGTGTCCAACGTGAAGGGCGTCATGGGCCTGTTCTGGGACGACCGGTACCGGTCCATTGCCGAAGCGGCGGTGAATCTGGGGGTTTCCATCCTTCTGGCGGAGCGCTGGGGCATCGCGGGGGTCCTTGCCGGAACGCTGGTCAGTACGCTGGCGCTGCCGGCCTGGATTGAGCCGCTGGTGGTTTACCGCCGGGGACTGCATCTGCCTGTCAGAACGTACTTCGCGGGCTATCTGCTGCGTACGGCGGTGACGGTGGCCGCCGGCGTGGCCACAGGGCTTCTCTGCCGCATGACGGGGGAGGGGTTCGGCGGATTTTGCCTGAAAGCGCTGCTCTGCGCCGCAGTTCCCAACGGGATATATCTGGCGGTGTACAGCGGGACGGAGGAGCTGAAGTTCCTTCAAAAGGAAGCGGCCGCCCTGGTGAGAAGGATATTCTGAGCTCCGGCTGCGAAAAACGGCGGGGCGGGGGATAAAAAATATCCAAAAAACCCTTGCAAACCGCCGCCGCTTTTGGTATACTATTGCCAAGGAAAAAGCATCAGCTCATATAATTTCGCGGTTATGGCGCGAAAGTTTCTACCGGGCCGCCTTCGGTCCTGCTATGAGTGTTCTGCGTCCCCCCGCCGGGGGTGGACGCGGGGCGCTTTTTTCATGGTCCGGGGCCTGTCCCGGACGATCTTCACAAGTGTGCCGGCTATATAGCCTGCCGCCGGAAAGGAGCTGCGACATGACTGACATTCTGCATGGAAACCTGATCCAAGCCCCGTCCTTCGGGGTGCTGGAAACCATTCCAAGGGGGTATCTCGTTCTGGAGGACGGGGTGATCGAGGACGTGTACCGCAGGCTGCCGGAGCGGTACGCCGCCTGCCCGGTGACGGACTGGGGCCAGGGGCTGATCATGCCCTCCTTTGCCGACCTCCATCTCCACGCGCCTCAATATCCCATGCTGGGCATGGGCATGGATCTGCCGCTGCTGGAGTGGCTGGATACCTACACCTTCCGAACGGAGGCCCGGTTTGAAGACCTCTCCTACGCCCGGCGGGTCTACCGGCAGCTGGCCCGGGATTTGATTGCCTCCGGTACGACCCGGGTCGCCATGTTCTCCTCCCGCCACGCCGCGGCCACCCTGATCCTGATGGAGGAGCTGGAGCGGGCCGGTGTGACGGGCCTTGTGGGCAAGGTGAACATGGACCGCAACGCCGGCCTGTCCCAGGAGACCACGGAGGAATCTGTCTCCGAGACCCTGCGCTGGCTGGAAAACTGCCGCTTCCGTCTGGTCAAGCCCATTTTGACGCCCCGGTTCACCCCCGCCTGCTCCGACAGCCTCATGGAGGCCCTGGGGAAGCTGGCGGCGGAGCGGGGCCTGCCGGTACAGTCCCACCTGTCGGAGAACCGGGGGGAAATCGACTGGGTGGGACAGCTTCACCCCGACTGCGCCCAGTACTGGGAGAGCTACCGCAAGTACGGCCTGTGGAAGAAGGGAACCCTCATGGCCCACTGCGTCCACAGCGACCCCCGGGAGCAGGAGGCCATGGCCCGGGAGGGCGTCTGGGCGGTGCACTGCGCCGCCTCCAACGTGAATCTTTGCAGCGGTACGGCTCCCGTCCGGGAGCTGCTGAACCGGGGCGTTCCTGTGGCGCTGGGCAGCGATATCGCCGGAGGGGACTCCCTGGCCATGAATCAGGCTGTGGTCATGGCCATCCGCGCCTCCAAGCTCCGGCAGATGGAGACGGGGGAGCCCTTCCTCACCGTACCGGAGGCGTACTACCTGGGGTCCGGGGCGGGACACCGGTACTTCGGCGGCGGCGGGGGATTCCAGCCGGGGACGAAGCTCCACGCCATTGTGGTGGACGACAGCGGCTTCCCGGAGCCCGCCCGGGAGCTGACCCTGTCCGAGCGGTTCGAGCGGGCCGTCTACCTCATGGACCGCCGGAGCATCAAGGCGGTATACAGCGAAGGCGTCAGCCGCCTGTAACCTGCTTCGGCCCCAGGGCGGGAGGGCTTCCTCCCGCCTGATACATTATTCTTTTAAAAAAATAACGCTTGCTTTTTGCGGCCGGATCGGGTATACTGAACATACAAGGGGACCGGCGGGGCGTTTGCGGAAGGGGAAGAAAATCCGCGGGCGCTCTTTTTTGTCCGGTCCCGCTGATTTGCGAGGGGAGAGCGGTTTATGGAAAAAGAAAGCATCATCAAGCGCTATGGCCTGGTGGTTGGCGCTGGTCTGGCGGTGGGGGCGGCGGCGGTGCTGCTGACCTGTCTGGGGAATCCGGCCAACATGGGGTTCTGCATCGCCTGCTTCCTGCGGGACATCGCCGGGGCGCTGAACCTCCAGAGGGCGGGCTTTGACCCGGAGACTGGCACAGGGATTGTGCAGTACATCCGTCCGGAGATTATCGGTCTGGTGCTGGGCTCCACGGCCGTGGCCTTCCTCCGGCGGGAGTTCCGGCCCAAGGGCGGGTCCTCCCCCATGACCCGGTTTGTCATCGCGATGTTTGTGATGATCGGGGCTCTGGTATTCCTGGGGTGCCCCCTGCGGATGGTGATCCGCATCGGCGGCGGCGACGGCAACGCCCTGGTGGGACTGGCGGGCTTCGCCATCGGCATCTTCACCGGCGCCCAGTTTCTCACCCGGGGCTTCAGCCTCCGGCGGGCGCACCCCCAGTCCATGGCGGAGGGACTGATCTTCCCGGCGCTGATGATGGGACTGCTGGCGCTGCTGCTGGCCCGGCCGGACTTCATCTTCTTCAGCGCCAAGGGCCCCGGCTCCCAGGCGGCCCCGGTGCTGGTAGCGCTGGTGGTGGCCCTGGT
>CAJTUD010000069.1 GCA_910579725.1 uncultured Oscillospiraceae bacterium
TCTCCCCCATGGACAGGGCCTCGGCGATCACCTGCGCCATGAATTCCCCGCCGATGGGATTCCCGTCGGAATAGTCGTGCATCAGCTTGCCCTGCCCGCCGGCCATACCGCTCAGACTTCGCCGCTCGCCGGTGTAGACCTCGCTGGCCTCCTTCATCGTGTGCCAGTTCTGCGCCATTTTCTCCAGAGACTCCCCGCGGGACACTCCCCGGTTCTCCATGTCCGTCTCCAGAATGATCTCCCAGAACCGCTTGCCTTCCCGCCGGGCGGCGGTGACGATCTCCTGCATGGAATCCAGGTTCATGGTCAATCCTCCCTTACATAATGGATAACCTGCAAAATCCCCGGCTGCTTGTCGATCAGCTCCACAATATAGCCGGGCACTGGGTCGTCCGTCTCAATAATCATCATGACATTGCCCCCCTTGGCGCTGCGGTGCATACTCATGTTTGCCACGTTCACCCTGGCCAGGGACAGCGCCGTGGACACGTCGGCCAGATTGCTCTGGTTGTCCATATTCTGAATAATCAGCGTGTGATAGTCCCCGGAGAAGCTCACCGCCACCCCGTCCAGCTTATCCACCATGATGCGTCCGCCGCCGATGGAGCTGGCCTGCATTTTCATCTTTCTTCCGGATTCGCCGGTAATCACCATCTTCACGCTGTTGGGATGAGCATCCCGCAGGTCAAACTCCTCGAAGGTGAATTTCAGCTTCTGCTTCGCGGCAATCTCAAAGCTATTGGGAATATCCAGGTTATCGGTGGCCATCCCCAGCAGTCCCGCCACCAGGGCCTTATCC
This sequence comes from uncultured Oscillospiraceae bacterium, assembly GCA_910579725.1. GTDB lineage: Bacteria > Bacillota > Clostridia > Oscillospirales > Oscillospiraceae > Pelethomonas. The sequence continues at coordinate 800 of CAJTUD010000069.1, forward strand.
GTTCCGTGGCCAACACCCGTTTCGGCAAAGGAGCCGTGAAGGTACAGCTCCGCCCGCACCGGCTTCTCCCCCAGCAGGGTCCGGGCCATGCGGCCGATGCGTACGGCTCCGGCTGTGTGCGAGCTGGACGGTCCCACCATGATAGGACCCATGATGTCAAATATGTCGATCATGCCCCGTCTTTCCTCCCCAATCTGTTCGTTCCCTGTCCGTCCGGTCAGAACTCAACCTTCCTGCTGCACGCCACGGCCATGGACCCGGCCCCGATGTGGCAGGCCACGCTGAGGGACAGCCGGTCCATATGGATCTCATAGCCCGGAAACCGGTCCTGAAGCTCCCGTTTCCACTCCTGCGCCTCCTCGTCGGAGCAGGTGTAAGCGGCGCTGAGATGGACCTCTTTTCCGGCAAAGCGCTGGGTGATGTCCTTCTCCATGGCGTCCAGCATGGTTTTCTTGGCGGACTTCCACCCCCGGGCCTTGGCGAAGGCATCCAGCTTGTCTCCCTGAATCTGGAGCACCGGCTTGATGTTCAGTACCGCACCGATGGCGGCTCCGGCGGCCGTAACCCGGCCGCCCTTTTTCAGGTACTTCAGGGTGTCCACCGTGATGTAAATGCTGGCCTCCAGCCGCTCCCGCATCAGCGTGTCATGAATGGCCCTGCCGTCCATGCCCGCCCGGGCCATCTCCAGCGCATCCAAGGCAGATTGCCTCTGCGTGATGGAAATGCGCTGGTTGTCCACCACGAAAACTCTCCCTTTATAGTCGGCGGACAGCATCAGCGCCGTCTCGCAGGAGGCGGACAGTCCGCTGGACATGGGGATATAGACCACCTGATCGTGGGTTTTGAGCATCTCGTCCCACAGGTCGGTAACATCTCCCGGCGCTGGCTGGGACGTGGAAATATCCGCATCCTCCGCCAGATGGCGGTAAAACTCCTCCTGGGTGAGGGTAATGTCCTCAAAGAACAGCTTCTCATTGATATAAAAGGGCATGGGCAGCACCCGGATACCCATTTCCCTGGCGGCGGCCTGGGTGATGCCGCTGTTGCTGTCGGTTGCAATCGCTACGTTTGCCATACAGAAATAACTCCTCTTTTATACTGCGTTTATGCCATGCGGTGAAATTATGGAAATCCGATTACATCTATACCATAGGCTGTACGCTCTGTCAAGAGCGGTTCCCCGCGGCATGAGCGCGGCAGCGGCCGGCAGGCCCTCCGCAGGCAGGGAAATCCGGTCAGTCCGGTTCCATCGCGCTGTGGAGCCTGTCGGTGACGGCCCCCTGAAACAGGGGCGTGGAATGCCCATGGAGAGTTTCCAGTCCGGCGGCGGCCATGCGGGGATCAATCTGCCCGCCCATAAACAGGTCCAGATCCAGAATGAATTTCACCTCCGGGTCCTGGGGTGCGTTGGGCGCGTTCTGCTTGACCATGCCTGGTCCTGAATGGATTTTTGCCCGGCAGGTGCTGTCCAGGTTCAGCTCCACGTCCACCGAACACTTTCGGGCGGCGGACTCGTCCACATCCTCCTCGGCCAGAACCCCCAGGTACGGGGCCGCGATCAGCTCCCGCCAGGGCTCTCCCTCCAGCTCCAGAACCTTCCGGGAGAAGATGTTCACATATCTCAGTCCGATCCGCTCAAAAAAAGCGGGCTGATAGATCCTGATAAACTGCGCCAGGGGCAGATCAAAGTGCTTTCCAAAGCCCTCCCAGCCCGGATACGCCACCGTGGACAGGGAGATAAAGCCGCTGGTCAGATTCAGCTTCCAATGCCCGTCGGCGGAGATAAAATTGTGGTTGACCACAGGCTTGGGGGTTTCCACCTTCGCGCCGGCGGGGCCCAGGCCGGTGATTTTGGCGGCGGGCTGCTCCTCCTTGGCGGCGTAGCGGGGAAACATCCCCCTCACGGCGTCCTGAAAATCCACGGGCTCCCGGGCTCCGATGGACAGTATGGCAGGAAACCGGAGCTGGCAGATCACCTCGGCCAGCTGCGGTTTCCCGTAATGCACCCGGGGATGATCGGAATACAGCATGGCTCATGCCTCCTACAGATGTTTTTCCTTATTGTATCCCCGATATGAAAAAAAGTCAAACAAAAAAGACCTTCGTCCCCGGTTTCTTTTCCAATTCCGGAGAAATTTCCGTAAAAACCCGCCGCGGCTATGGACAAGGCCTCCAAGCGGAGGTATCATTCGGACATGGACGGCTTTTCAGCCGCAAACCAGGCGGCCGGGAAACCACCGCCCGGGAGGGAGTGCAGGCGCAGTTAGAGCGCATGAAAGAACGGTGCAAAGAGCGTAACAGCCTATATAAAAAGCAGAATGATTTGAAAGGGTGGAAATGGGAAATAGAAAAATCGTTGGAACGATCAGATGTATGGGGCGTGACGGTAGCCATATCCCACATTTCTTGTAGCAAACTGTGTAGAGATATGCTATACTTAGAGCAGCAAAACGAAAATTTAAGCAAGCAGTGCAGATACATATTGAAACGCAAAGAATGTAAGGAGCTATTGGCAAATGAACAATCGTATCATAACAGATATTTCAAACTACATATTTGTTTCTGACACGCCTGAAAAATCTGATGTAATCTTTCTGCCCGGTGGTTCGCACCCAGAACAGCCTGAATATGCAGCGGAGCTGTACCGCAAAGGATATGCGAAATGGCTGATTCCGTCAGGAGGTATCAGCGTTAAACGGGATAAATGGCCAGGCGTTCGGTCAAAGGCAGACATATATAACGGCAATTATCAATCCGACTGTGAGTTCTTTACGGATGTGTTAATTAAAAATGGTGTATCTATGGATGCTGTCATTCGAGAAAACAAGTCCGGACACACCCGTGATAATGCCTTTTTCTCCCGAAAGATTGTTGACGAAAAAGGGATAGAAATCAAAACCGCTTTGATTATCTGTAAAGCGTTTCATGCCCGGCGTTGTCTTATGCTATATCAACTGGCTTTTCCCGACGTTGAAATAAAGGTCTGCCCAATTCATTGTTATAATATTACAAAGGATAATTGGTACAAGAGTGAACAAGGTATTAACCGTGTACTTGGCGAGCTTGCTCGATGCGGCAACCAGTTTGTCGGGGATATTAAGGAGTATTTGCTCTGACAAAGCAAATTTCCGTTTGTGTGTATGTTAATATAGATTATTGATTGAGTTTCTCTTAAAGGAGAAAATCGGTATTGTGCCACTGGCTCTATTTTGGCTCTAAAATTTTTCAGAACAGTAAAAATGCAGTGCCAAATCAGATAATATGAAGAAAAACAAGCAGGAAAAGCATTCAAATCTTATTTCTGAGAGTTCTAACAAGGAGGACGAATGATGCATCTGAAAATCGCCCTGCTTCAGCTTCTGCCCACCGGCTCGCCGGAGGGACAGCTGCGCAAGGGTATGGAAGCCTGCCGGAAGGCGAAGGCGCTGGGCGCGGACATCGCGCTGTTTCCGGAGATGTGGAGCAGCGGCTATGACATCCCCGAGGACGCCGGAAGGCTGCGGGAGCTGGCGGTAGAGGCGAACGGCCCGTTTGTCTCCGCCTTCGGCGCGCTGGCCGGGGAGCTGGATATGGCTATTGCCGTGACCTTTCTGGAGCGTTTTCAGCCCACTCCCCGGAACAGCGCGGTCCTCTTTGACCGCCGCGGCGTCCGGCGGCTGCTGTACGCCAAGGTTCACACCTGTGATTTCGGGGACGAGGCCCGGCTGACGGCTGGAACGGACTTCCCTGCGGTCTGGCTGGACACCGCTCTGGGGCCTGTGAGAATCGGGATGATGATCTGCTATGACCGGGAGTTTCCGGAGAGCGCCCGCATTTTAATGCTGAAAGGCGCAGAGCTGATTCTGGTGCCCAATGCCTGCCCCATGGAGATCAACCGGCTTTCCCAACTGCGCGGCCGCGCCTTTGAGAACATGACCGCCATCGCCACCGCCAATTATCCGTCGGGCCAGCCGGACTGCAACGGCCGCTCCACCGTTTTCGACGGCGTGGCGTACGTTCCGGAGCTTCCGGAGTCCCGGGACACCTGCATTCTGGAAGCGGGAGAGGCGGAAGGCGTCTATGTGGCGGAGCTGGATCTTGACCGGCTGCGGGACTACCGCCGCCGGGAGGTCCACGGCAACGCCTACCGCCGTCCGGAAAAGTACGGCCTGCTGACAGAAGAGGAGATTGTGGAGCCCTTTGTCCGGACCGACCGCCGGAAATAGAAAAAAGCCGCCCGCAGGCGGCAAAGAAATTCAATCGCTGTACACGCAGCCACTTTTTTGACACGCAGAGAAAAAGCCGTGAGAGGCAGATGCCTCCCACGGCTTTTTCAGCCTTTTCCATACAGGTCCGACAGAATTTTGGCGTACAATTCCTCCGCGCCCTCCCGGAACCTCTTTTGCAGCTCCAGCGCCATATCCTGCCGGGTGACGAGGAGCGTAAGGCGCATAAGCTCGTCAAGCTCGTCGCTCAGGGACAGCGAGACCTCGTATCCCCCCTTGTCCCGGGGCAGAACGGACGCCTTTACCAGAGCGCGGCGCTTGAGCTGCTCATTACAGAGGGCCAGCTTCTGTTCCGCCTGCATCCGCACAGAATACGGGAGGCTGCTTTCGCAGACGGCGCTGTTGCGGCGGCCCTTCTCCGTAATGGCATACAAGCCGTCCTTCAGCGCCAGGTGCTCTGTCCTCACCAGGTCCGCCAGGCACTCGGAAAACCCGAAGTAGTCCACGCCGCCGTCGCACATGCTCAGCTCCTGCAGCGTCTCAAAAGGTACGGGCTCCACCACCCGGGCCGCGATATAGAGGATCAGGAACTTGATTTCCAGCTTTCCGCTGATAAAACCGAATGCAGGCATAGCGCACCTCCTGGCTGTTGCTGCCTTCATTATACCTTCTCCGGAGAAATTTGTATAGCCCAAATTTTCACCCCCCGCCCTCAGGCGCATAGACTGGAATGAAGGCGGACGCCTTCCCAACAACAGAAAGACCAACGTACTATTTAGGAGGTTCATCATGCCTGAACGTATTGCTCCCGGCCCCGTTTCCGGAATGCGGGAAAACTGCGAGGCCGTTTGTATCCATACCAAGAAGATCTTTGACAGCTGCCGGGATAAGGACTGCATCGAAGATCTTCGCTTCTACCCCACCATGGCCGGTCAGGATATCCTCAGCCGGGCTCAGACCGTGAAGGGCGGCAAAGCGGAGCTGCTCTATACGTACATTGACGTGGAGCCCGTGGTCTTCAACCGCGGCTTCTACACGGTGGATATGCGCTTTTTCTACCGTGTGACGCTTAACGCCTACTGCTCCTGCCCCCGTCCGGTGGAGGTGGAGGGCCTTTGCGTCTTTGACAAGCGTGTGATCCTGTTCGGCAGCGAGGGGAACGCCAAGATTTTCTCCTCCGAGCTGCGCGTGGACGCTCTGGACCGCCAGCTGCTGGAGCGGAGCAATCTCCCCACGGCCGTCGTGGAGACCGTGGACCCCATCGTGCTGGACGCCAAGCTGGTGGAGTGCTGCGAAAACCGCTGCTGCGACTGCGACATCTGCGAGATTCCCGCCTGCGTGTGTCAGTGCTTCGGCTGCGAGCTGACCATGGGCGACGAGTACCGCCGCGCTTTTGTCACTCTGGGTCAGTTCTCCATCATCCGTCTGGAGCGGGATACCCAGCTGCTGATTCCGGTATTTGACTACTGCATGCCAGACAAGGACTGCTCCTGCGGCGGCGGCTGCGCCAGCGAGGATCCCTGCGAGCTGTTCCAGAACATCAGCTTCCCCGTGGAGGAATTCTTCCCCCCCAACAGCCTGACCAACTCCTGTGACTACGAGGGCGCCAAGCACTGCTGCGGCTGCTGCCGCTGAACGGCCCCCGGCAGAAACTGACCTGATGCGCTCCAGCCCCTGCGGGACTGCTCCCGCAGGGGCCGGGCTGTAATTTTATATTTTGTGGACTTTTTCCGTATCATGGAGTATACTGGATTTATTCTGTCCGCACAAGGAAAGGGGATGAGCCTTATGGTCCAGGAGATCGAAGCGCCGGACGCCCGGGCAGCCATCGCCAGAGAAGTGCTGGAGGCCCTGCCGGACTGGTTCGGCATCCCGGAAAGCCGGGAGGAATACATCCGGGACAGTCGCACCCAGCCTTTCTGGGCGGAGCTGGAGGGCGGCGCAGTCCGGGGGTTTCTGGCTCTGAAGGAAACCAGCCCCTGTACAGCGGAGCTGGCCGTCATGGGTGTGCTGCCGGCGTACCACCGCCAGGGAATCGGACGGGCTCTGTTCTCCGCGTTCCACCAGTATGCCAGGGAGAAGGGATATGTCTTTCTCCAGGTCAAGACCGTCCGGGAGGGCTGCTATACCTCTTACGATCAGACCAATGCCTTTTACCGCAGCTTGGGCTTCCGGGAGCTGGAGTGCTTCCCCACGCTATGGGGCGGACAAAACCCCTGCCAGATTTACATCAGAAACGTTTAAGGAGGAAAAACTATGCGGCATAAAAACACCGTCGCCCTGCGGGAATTTCTGAAGGGCTATCGCGAAATAGACGAGGCGGACGTACATCCCACCGACCAGCAGGAGCGCCTGCCCATGCCCCCGATGTCTCTCCGCCGGAACGGGGAAACCGTGGCGCTGCCGGAGCGGGACGTGACGCCCTTCGGCGTCCTGCTGGAAAACCGGTACAGCCGCCGGGCCTACTCGGAAAGTCCTCTGACCCTGGACGAGCTGTCTTTCCTGCTGTGGGCAGCTCAGGGCGTGAAACAGGTCAAGGAGCACTGCACGCTGCGCACCGCCCCCTCCGGCGGCGCGCGGCACCCCCTGGAGCTATATGTCTTTGTCAACCGGGTGGAGGGCCTGTGTCCGGGGCTGTACCACTATCTGGCGGTGGAGGGCCAGCTGGAGCGGCTGGACTCCCCACAGCAGCAGGCGGAGCAGCTGACCTGTGCCCTGGTGGGCCAGAGGTTCGCCGGATATGCGCCGGTATGCCTGGTGTGGACGGCGGTGCCCTACCGCAGCGAGTGGCGGTACGACGACCACGCCCACAAGGACATCCTTCTGGACGCAGGCCACTCCTGCCAGAACGTGTATCTGGCCTGCGAGGAGCTGAAGCTGGGCTGCTGCGCTCTGGCGGCCTACGACCAGGAGGCCATGGACGGGCTGCTGGGCCTGTCCTCGGAGCCGACGGACAGCAAGGAGGCGGAATTCACCGTCTACGCCTGCTGCGCCGGCCGGCCCGAATAAGCGCCGGGAGGAGCCTATGCGGGAATTCACCATCGGGAAAAACGACGCCGGCCAGCGGCTGGACCGCTTCCTGTCCAAGGCCATGCCCCTGCTGCCCCCGGCGCTGCTGCAAAAGTACATCCGCATCAGGCGGATAAAGTGCAACGGCGCCCGCTGCCAGCGGGACCAGCGTCTGGCGGAGGGAGACGTGCTTTCGCTGTATATCAACGACGAGTTTTTTGAGCCGCCCCGGGAGGACAACCTGTTTCTCACTCTGTTTCAGCCACGGCTGGACGTTCTCTATGAGGACGAGCATATCCTTCTGGCCGACAAGCGCCCCGGAATGGTGGTCCACGCCGATGAGACGGAGAAGGTAAACACGCTCATCAACCACATTCAGGCGTACCTCTATCAGAAGCGGGAGTGGAATCCCAAGAGGGAGAACGCCTTTGCCCCGGCGCTGTGCAACCGCATTGACCGCAATACCGGCGGGATTGTCATTGCCGCCAAGGACGCCGAATCCCTGCGGATTCTCACCGCCAAAATCCGCGCCCGGGAGATTACCAAAAAGTACCTCTGCGCCGTTCTGGGCCGGATGACCCCGCCTGAGGGGAAGCTGTCCTGCTTTCTTCTCAAGGACGAGTCCAAAAACCAGGTGCAGGTCTACCGCCGGCCCGTTCCCGGCGGCAAGTCCGCCGAAACACTCTACCGGACGCTGCGCAGCCGGGGAGAACTGAGTCTGGTGGAGGCGGAGCTGCTGACGGGGCGCACCCATCAGATCCGCGCCTCCTTCGCCGGCGCGGGCCATCCCCTTCTGGGCGACGGCAAGTATGGCCGCGGGGAGGTGAACCGCCGCTATCACGAGACGCGGCAGGCCCTTTACAGCTACTATCTCCGCTTTGATTTCCCCACAGACGCCGGAATACTCAATTATTTGAAAAGCAGGGAATTTCAGGTGCAAAAGGTCCCTTTTGCCGAAAAATACTTCCCCTCCGGATCGGGAAAGGGATGACGCGGCCCCTTTTTTTCGCGAGTTCTTGACACTTCTTCCCTCCGGGGTTTACAATAGGACGCGTATGAAATTGTTCTATATTAAACTTTTACGGAGGAAGTCTCAATGAAAGAACCGGAACAAAAGCAGCAGGAATACCGGAAAACCATGATGCTCACCGAGCCCCTGCCTCGGATCATCACCAAAATGGCGGCGCCATCCATCATATCTTTTCTCATCACCTCCATCTACAATCTGGCGGACACCTTTTTCGTCAGCTCGCTGGGCACCAACGCCACGGCGGCGGTCAGCGTCAACGCCTCGCTGGACCAGATCATCATGATGGCGGGCTCCATGCTGGCGGTGGGCGCGGCCAGCTACATCTCCCGGCTCCTGGGAGCCAGAGAGGAATCCCGGGCCAGCCGGGTTTTCTCCGTGGCCTTCTTCACCGCCATGGCCTTCGGCGCGCTGGTGATGGCTCTGGGCAGCGCCTTCATGCATCCCATGGTCCGTCTGCTGGGCGCAACGGACACCTGTGAGCAGTACGCCGTGGAATACGCCTCCTACGTGCTTCTCGCAGCCCCCTTCATGGCGGCCAATTTCGTGATGAACCAGTGCCTGCGGGCGGAGGGCAGCGCCATGCTGAGCATGATCGGCATGGGCTTTGGCGGGGTGCTCAACTGCTTCCTGGACCCTCTCTTCATTTTTTACCTGGACATGGGCGTAACGGGGGCCTCCATCGCCACGGCCATATCCAAGCTGGTCAGCTTTGCCATACTGGTTTTCCCCTACCTGACCCGCCGCAGCCTTCTGCGGCTGTCCCCGGGCCTGTTCCGGCCGGACAGCCAGATCATCTGGCAGATTGTCTCCGTCGGCTCCTCCTCCCTCTTCCGCAACGGACTGGCGGTGATCTCGGCCATCGTGCTCAACCGCATCGCGGGGAACATTTCCGACTCGGTGCTGGCGGGCATCGGCGTATCCACCAAGGTGATGATGTTCCCCTTCGGCATCATTCTGGGCTTTGGCACCGGCTTCCAGCCGGTGGCGGGCTTCAACTGGGGAGCCAGGCGGTACGACCGGGTGGAGGCGAGCTACCGCTTCGCTGCCCGGACGGCGGTCATCGGCGCGGCGGCCATGGGGCTGCTGCTGGCTGTTTTCGCCGGACCGCTGATTTCCCTGTTTGCCAAGGCGGACCCGGAAATGCGGCAGATCGGGGCGCTGGCCATCCGGCTGCAATGTCTGGCCCTTCCGGCCCACAGCTGGGTGGCTGTGGTCAACATGCTCTGCGCCGGTCTGGGCCGCGCCGGCGGCGCGGTGCTGCTGTCCACTGCCCGGCAGGGAACCTGTTTTCTGCCCATCGTCTTCCCCATGGCCCATTTCATGGGAGCGGTAGGCGTGGCCTCGGTCCAGGCGGTGGCGGACGTATTGTCCCTTGCGCTGGCGGTGCCCCTGATCCGCAGGGTGAAGGAGCAGATCAAGCAGGCCGCCGCCCGGCAGGAGGCGGAGGGAGGCTGATCCTTCCCGCAGCCCGCTCCGGACCGGACGGACAAAAAGCGCCCCGCAGCAGACGAAACCTTCAGGCCCGGGCGGTCCCCGGGGCCTCAGATCAGAAGCGCCGCCCCCGGCGGCCGGAAAGGACGCCCCCATGCCCCCACTGTGCATCATCGTCGGAGCCATGGAGCCCGGAAAGCTCCCCTCGCCCGGAAAAGACGATCTTCTCATCGCCGCCGATGGCGGCCTGACTCACCTGACCCGCCGGGGACTCGCGCCCCATCTGACCATAGGGGACTTCGACTCCCTGGGCCGCGTTCCCCAGGGGGACGGCGTCCTCCGCCACCCCGTGGAAAAGGACGACACCGATGCCATGCTGGCGGTCAAGGCCGGCCTTGACCGGGGATACAAAACCTTTCTTCTCTACGGCTGCCTGGGCGGGCGGCTGGACCACACCTACGCCAATCTCCAGGTCCTGCTCTATCTGGCCCGCCGGGGCGCGGCCGGCTTCCTGCTGGGAGAGGGGACCGCCGTCTCCGCCGTCCATTGCGGACGGCTGGATTTCGCCCCCGGTCACGCCGGAACCATCTCCGTCTTCTGCCCCGACGGCGAGGCCCGGGGCGTCTCCCTCACCGGCCTGTGCTATCCCCTCCGGGACGCGGTCCTTACCAGCGCCTTTCCCCTGGGGGTCAGCAACCGCTTTACCGGACAGGCCGCCTCGGCGGAGGTGAAGGAGGGAACGCTGCTGGTCATGTGGGACCATCCAGAGGGAATCCTGCCGGAACAAAGCATATGATCCTTGTTTTTCCGGAAAAGATATGCTATACTGTCTCCATAGCCGCAAAGAGGTAAGGAGGAGATAACCATGTCAGTACAGCGGGAGCCCTTCGGCTCCACACGGGACGGACGGCCCGTGGACAAATTCACCCTGCGGCGGGACGCCATGGAGGCGGAGATCATCACTTACGGCGCGGCCCTGCGGGCCCTTCGGGTTCCGGACGGCGGCGGCGGAGCTGTGGACGTGGCGCTGGGGTACGACGGCCTGTCCGCCTACGAGGACAACGGCGGATACGTGGGCGCTGTGGTGGGGCGCTATGCCAACCGCATCGCCGCCGCCAGCTGTCTCATCGACGGACGGCGGATTGCCCTGGAGCCCAACGAGGGCCCCAAGCAGCTCCACGGCGGCCCCGCCGGCTTTTCCCGTCAGATCTTCCGTCCCCTGGATGCCGGCGAGGACTTCGTCACCCTCGCCTGTACCGCCCCCGATGGTCAGGGCGGCTTTCCCGGCACTCTGGAGCTGTGGGTAACGTATACCCTCACCGGCCGGGGCCTCCGCATTCGCTATGAAGCCGTCAGCGACCAGACCACCCACTGCAACATCACCAGTCACGCGTATTTCAACCTCAACGGCTCCGGAGACATTCTGGGCCACCGGCTCTGGCTGGCCTCCGGCCAGTATACCCCCGTAGGGCCGGACAGCATCCCTCTGGCCATGGCCTGCGCCGCGGCGGGCACCCCCTTTGACTTCACCGTTGAAAAGCCTCTCGGCCGGGACATCGGGCAGGACGACCCTCAGCTGCGCAATGTGGGCGGCTACGACCACAATTTTGTGCTGGACCCCGCCCAGGGCCTGCGTCTCGCGGCCCGCCTCACCGGCGAGAAAACCGGGATCGTCATGGAGACCTGGACGGAGAAGCCCGGGGTGCAGCTGTACACCGGCAACTTTCTTAACGCGCCGGGAGGCAGGAACGGGGAGCACTACCATCCCCGCCGGGGGGTATGTCTGGAAACCCAGTTTTTCCCCGACAGTCCCAACCACCCCGAGTGGGGCGACATTCTCCTCCGCCCCGGCCAGCGCTACGATTACACCACCGAGTACCGGTTCGGCGCGGCGTAAAAAACTGCATTCATAACCCGGTTCTTCGCAGATTTTTTCCGGATCAGGAACTTTTCCCTCCTCCTCTGCGTCTAATCCAAGGAAGCGGGTGGGAAAGGGGGAAAATTTCGTAAGAATTAAGAAATGATGCAAATACGATACAACTTCGATACGCGCCCTTCACAATACTCTGGTATACTGCGACAGTAAATGAATCTGACCGGCCCCCCGGGCTGGGCAGACTGGCGGACAGGCTGTCCGCATGGCACACGGGGCCTCGCCCCGGATGTGAGAAAGGAAGGATGAAACATGAAACAAACCACGCAAAAATTTCTGGCCCGTCTGTTGGCCCTGCTGCTTGTTTTAGGGCTGGCGCCGGAAGTCTGGGCGGAATACGGAAGCTCCACCGCGCAGGCGGCGGGAGCCAATGGTGTTTACCTTTGGTGTGATGATTTTACTGGTGATAATCGATATGTTACTAACAAAACTGTTCCAATATATTGGTATAATGGATATAGCGGCACTCGGAGACTGAGTGTAGGCACAACAGGCTCTACACAGATCTCTTCTGTAACTTGGACAATTGGCAGTGTAACTATTAATAGTACCAGTTCTACTTCCCCAACTTATGTCAGCAATTATCTTAGTGCTTATCTGGTGGGTCAGGAGCTTGTGATCGTGACCTACGGCGGCTATGTGGATTATAATAGCTACACAGTTACCGCAAAAATAAATGGCACTGCCTCTACTTACTCATGCACAGTTTATACAGGTGATAATAACAACAATAACTACGGCTCCACTCTGGCCAGCGTAGTGGTAAACGGCAGCTACTATCTGGGTGAAACCGACGCCAACGGCAAGAGTTCCATTGTTTCTCAGCTGGACTACTACAGCAACAGCTACAACCGTCTGGCCTACGTCCGCTTCACCTCCACCAGCCACACGTATGGCAGCCTGAACGCTTCAACTTACACCCAATATTGGGCCGACCGCTACAGCACAAGCAGCTATAACTACCTCTCCAACGTTCTGTTCACCCCCAGCAACAGCACCGGTACCGCTTATTTCGGTATTGAAGCCTACTATTATACCAATGGTGTAAACGGGAACGTCAGCACAACTCCTGTCCGCGGCTCCATCGCCATCGACAGCCGCGGCGGCGCCACCTCCACCATCGGTGACATCACCTACCCCGCCACCATCGGCGAGACGGTGTACTTCAACGTGGCAGACTTTGAGAATCTCTATTACGACAAGACCAACGGCGGTTCTCTGACCTACGTCACCTTCAACACCCCCAGCACCGGCAGCGGCTCCCTGTATGCCAACAACGGCACCCGCCTGTCCAGCGGCTCCTCCTGCTACGTTTCCCCCAGCAGCCGCCAGAACGCTCTGGACAGCGTCTATTTTACCCCCAGCGGAACCACCGCCAGCCGCGCGAACACTGTCCGCATCGGCTTCACCGCCTATGGCAACCGCAGCAATTACGGAACCAATAACCGCACCGTCACCGGCACCGTCGTCATCAACTATCTCAGCGGCACCGCCACCGACATCACCTACACCCCCCTCAACGGTTCCGTCAAGCTCAACCCCAGCGACTTCACCAACGCCTACCGTCAGGCCGTGGGCGGCACCGCTCCCTCCAACCTGACCATTCAGTTCCAGGAGGTCCCCTCCAACGGAACCCTGACCTATTCCAACACCACCCTGCGCTCCAGCAACATCAAGTCCTACTACTTCACCACCCGCAATTCCGGCGACCGCCAGCTCAACAACGTGACCTACACCTCCAGCGGCGGACGCACCGATTCCATCAGCTACATCGCCTACGTCAACAATACCGCCCAGTTCTCTGGTGAAGTAATCTTCAATCCCAGCACCCTGGCCGGCAACATTACTGTCGCGCTGGTGTGCTCCGGCAGCGGAGTTTCCTTCAACCAGTACTCCTTCACCCAGGCCAGCCCCACCGTGATGGCCAACTGCACCCAGATTCACTTCACCATTCCCGGCAACGGCACCCTGACCTACGGCGGTTCCCCCGTCACCAGCAATGGCGTCACCGTCCCGGTGAGCCAGCTGAGCAGTGTGTATTACCGTCCCAACGCCAATTTCAACAGAACCGATCAGGTGGCCTTTATCTGCTATAACGCCTCCGGCGCTCAGATCGGCAGCGGTCAGGTGAGCATCGTCGTCAGCGGCAACACCGGCAGCTCCGGCGCCACCAACGTCAGCCAGTTCACCGACATTCCCAAGGACGGCTCCGCCAACTGGTACCTCACCGCTCTCAGCGATCTGGTCAGCAGGGGCATCGTCCAGGGCACCGGCAACGGCAAGGCCGAGCCCAGAGGCACGCTGAACTACGGTCAGGCTCTGAAGATGATCCTCCTGGCCGCCGGCTATCCCACTCAGGCGGAGCCCTCCGGCAACGATTGGGCCATCAACTATAAGAATCTGGCGGTTTCCAGCGGCATTGTCAGCAGCAACGTGGTTCTGACCGCTCCCATCACCCGCGACGCGGTGGTGGAGATTGCCGCCAAGGCTCTGAAGATCTCCCCCGTCACCGGCAATTCCCCCTTCTCTGACAGCACCAACGGCTACGCCATCGCGCTCAACCGTACCTCTCCCCAGATCATCGTTGGCAACGCCAACGGCACCTTCAATGGCAGCGGCACGCTGCTGCGCCAGGAAATCTGGGTGATTGTCCAGCGCATGTACCAGTATGCCAGCAACCAGTACAGCACCCAGATGCCCGACGGCATCTGATCGAATCCCCCGCATAGCAGCAAGAGCCCCCCGCGCCTTCCCGGCGCG
>CAJTUD010000070.1 GCA_910579725.1 uncultured Oscillospiraceae bacterium
GAAATTGCTTTTGCAGTACGGGATTGAGGTTCTTGCTGTGATTGCTGGTGTGATGATAGCCGCATATCCAATTTTCCAGCTTCATCCTAAAGAAATCTTATCGAAAATGAGTTAAGGAGGACGCAGATATGATAAAAAGGGCATTTTTTTACACGACCAGGAAAGGAGGAAAAACGCTGATCCTGCTGTTGACCCTGTTCGTGATCTCTACATTTGTCCTGACGGGGCTTTCCATCCTGGCAGCGGCAGACCAGTCCGCATTGAGCCTGCGGCAGTCCGTAGGCGGGAGTATTAAGATGGAACGGGATATGGACAACAGCCAGAACTGGACATACCAGCAAGGCATTGGCGGTGTGCTGGTAGACTACACAGGTACGCCGATCACTGACGCAGATATTGAGAAGGTTATGAGCGTCAAAGGCATCCGTGACTATAACGGTATAGGTGATGGCAGCGTCTTTGCAATGGATTTTTCGTTTATTCCAGGCATTAGCTTCGGACAAACGAGAGATTACAGCCGCCTCCCCTCCGCTTCTAATTCCGAGTATTTCAACTACTTCCGGAGAGGGGCGTTCAAGCTGGTCGAGGGGCGGCATATTACCCCGGAGGACGATCACGCTGTTCTAATCAGCACCGCACTTGCTGAAAGAAACGGCTTGAAGTTGGGGGATACCATCACTGTGCAATGCAGCTATGACGCAGGTGGCTATCCTGACGTGTCGCTGAAAATTGTCGGTATATATGAAGTTGCTATGGACAATGGACAATTTAACACCACGTCAACAGACAAACGGAATCGCCTGATTATCGACCACAGAGCCATGCAGGAGATTATGATGCACGATGTGATCCAGTACGACAATGGCGTGGAGTTTTTTGTGGACGACCCCAGGGACATTGATAAAATCGCGGCTCAGATACAGAATTTAGACCTGGACTGGAGCTGCTTCAAGCTGACCGTTGATAATACCGCCTATGAAGCCGTGGCATCCTCTCTGACCGCCATGCAGAACATGGTGACAGGGTTGATTATCGGCATCGTGATTGTCAGCATCGGCATTTTGGCGCTGATTCTCAATATGTGGATCAAACAGAGGACACATGAAACGGGCATCCTGCTTTCCATCGGTGTGAGCAAAGTCAAAATTGTGGCGCAGTACATCCTCGAAACGCTGATGATCGCCGTAATTGCCTTTGGCCTGTCCTATTTTTCCAGTGGAGCGATTGCACAGGGGACGAGCAATCTGTTGTTCAGTCAAGTAGCGGAAACACAGCCCATCCCGGAGATTGAAACACCCGACGACGGTACGGAGTATCTGGACATCACCGGCCAATATATCCCCTACGACACATCCAATATGGTAGCCCCCGATAGCATTGAAGTCTACGTCACAGCGGAATATCTGCTTTGGGTCTACCTGCTGGGAATGGCGATCTGCACCGCCGCTGTCGTGCTGGCATCTCTGCCAGTAGTTAAAATGAAGCCGAAAAACATCTTATCCCAAATGAGCTAAAGGAGGTTTTGATTATGAGCATTTTAGAAGTGAAGGGCCTGCAATATTCCTACGAGAACAAAAAGCGCGTTCTGCGGGGTATCAACGCCCAAATGGAGCAGGGCAAGATGTACGCCATCCTCGGCCCCTCCGGGTGCGGGAAAACAACGTTACTGTCTCTGTTGGGCGGTCTGGACAGTCCTTCCAGCGGACAGATTTTTTACCAGGGCGAGGATATTGCAAAGACCGGCCTTGCCGATCACCGGCGCAGTCATGTGGCGTTCATTTTCCAAAGCTACAACCTGATCGACTACTTAACGCCGGTGGAAAATGTAGCCCTTACCGCCAAGTATCCGCCGCTCCCCATTCTGGAACAGTTGGGCTCGACCGCAGAAGAAGCAAAACGGAACGTGCTGAAGCTGTCCGGCGGCCAGCAGCAGCGTGTGGCTATCGCCCGCGCCTTGGCCAGTGATGCCCAGGTTATCCTGGGCGATGAACCGACCGGGAACTTGGACGAGGATACCGCTGCCGAGATCACAACCATTCTGAAAGACAGCGCCCATAAATCCGGCAAATGTGTGGTGATTGTGACGCACTCTAACGAGTTGGCAAAAGAGGCCGATGTGGTTTTCCGGCTCCGCAAAGGAGAGTTACAGATTTCGGATGGCTCTGAAATGGAAAAGGAGAGAAAAAGAAAATGAAAAGACAGTATTATATTTTTAGCATTAGGTATAGGGGCACTTGTTATCAGCTATCTTCAATTTAAAGAAAAAGGATACCTTTTCAATAACGCTTATATTTGGGCTTCGAAACAGGAACGTAAACAGATGGATGTGAATAAAGAGAGCAAAACGCCTTACTATCGCCAATCCGGCTTTGCATTTATATTTATCGGATTCATTTTCTTGGCGTATGCAGTCTATATCGCTACTGATTGGATGTGGATGTATGTGGCTTTTGGGACGCTTGTTTTAATTACCGTCAGCTATGCAGTGGTATCATCTATTCAAAATGAACGGCATAAGTAATACAACTTCCAGTTTATCGGGCAGTCATCCACTGGTGGATGACTGCCCACTTTGAATATTTTGACGAATGGTTTAGCAAATCCGCTTTCAGCAGCACCAATTTGAAAAGTGAGTTTGCAGATATGCCGGCTGGGCCAGTTGCAATATTAAATGCGAAAGAACACGAACTCACCCGAAAGGGTGCAAAGCGGTTCTTTCGCATTTGTTTTTGCCTCTGGCTAACCGGAAAAGATATCAGAAATGGGTGATTTTGGGGTGACAACATATCTGTAAAGATATAAGAACCTGTAATCAACGGACTGTATTCCGTTTGCGCGGGCTTTTTCCGCCTTACGGTGTTCTCTGGCTAGTGTGATTACAGGTTCTTTGCGCTTTTTTGCACGCGCTCAGACAGGATGCCGCCCGAGCGCATCGGTCTGGGTCAGCTGACAATCAGCAGGGTGACAGCCACCCCCAGAATAAGCCAGAAGCAGACAGCAACCCTCCGGCTGTCGCGCCGTTCCATCAAGGTCTGATGGGAAACCATTCCCAGGGTGAACAATAGCATGGCGAGAAAAATATGGCCCAGCAAGCCTGCCCAGGCGCGAAGGAGATCTTCCAGCCCATACCGGGCAAAATATCCGCTCTTCCAGCACAGGCCCACTGTAGAAAATACCACGCCGCACAGCAGCGACCGGGTAAACACGCCACCGGAGCCACCCTGGTTTTTGTCCGGCTCGCGGCGCAGCGCACAAACCCAATTTTGAAAAGGATGCTTCATCGCGTCTGTCCTCATTGATTCGGGCGCGGTCAGCGGAAAAGCAGCTGACAGGCCAGACCGTAAATGATGATCGTCAGGTAGGCCCGCTCAAAATAGACCAGCAGGAAGTCCCGGAGCCTGATGGTGATTTTAGTGGAATAGAGGGAGGACATGAAGCTGCCGAAAAAGCAGAGGACCACCATCACGTATCCCACGCCGAACACCTTGGTCGCCAGGGTCGCTCCCGCCGCTGTGATGATCCCGGTCTGGGAAGCAATAGTGGAAACAGTACCCAGACCCATCATGGGCGCAATAATGTCGGCCTGCATACCCAACACCTTCAGAACCGGCCAGAAAATGTAACCCAGCAGGGTGAAGACCGGCGTATAGTAGTTGATAAGTCCGAAAAATACGATGGTTCCCACGCCCACAAAACAGACGCTGGACACAGCGGAGAACGACTTGCAGAAAGTTCTGCAATTTTGAAGGACAGGCACCTTGGCGGAATTTTTCTGGCATGTCTCAATTCCGGTATTGAAAGCAATCTGAAAAAGGTTGCCTTTTTCATAAGATTCGGGGTTGGGCTCAACTCCTTCGTAGTACTCGTCAGGATATTTGCTCAGAGGCGGGATGTGGGCCGCGATGGATGTAACCGCCAGCACGCAGATCAGAATCAGGGCACAGATCAGAGGAAATCGGTCTGTCACCCCGGCGGTGCTGCACAAGGAGAGAATCAGTCCTATGGAAGGCGTGGAAAAGCCCAGGGCCATGACCAGCGCCTCCCGGTGCGTCACCCTGCCGGTGGTATAGTACATGTTGGCCTGCACATGTCCCACGGTGAAGTTGCCCAGAAAGGCGCTGACGATGATAACCGCCACCCGCCCGGGAACTGCCCAGATGGCCCGGCAGAAGGGCTGTACAAAAACACCGATGGCTTCCGGTAATCCGTAATCTGTCAAAAACGGAATGAAGAACATAATGACCATGATCTGAATGAACATTTTGCCCATCAGGGAATAAGCTCCACTGAGCGTGGCGTTGACCTCAAAAAGCGGCGGGCAGATCCGGAAGAAGGCCAACACAATCAGGACGAAAGCCAGCACGCCCATCAGATCAAAAAAGAAGGCCAGTTTGTTGTCCTTGGCGGTTTTCCAGAACTTTTTCTTGAAAACAGTAAAATAAATCAGGAGCGCTGAGCCGAAGATGCTGACTTCCAGATAGTTATTTCCTTTGAGCCATGTGGTAAACAGGTTATTGATATAATCAATCGGGAGGACGGCGCTTCCGCCCAGAGGGAATTTCACAAAGAAAACACAGATGCCGATGGCAGAGCAGATCAGGAACCGGGCGACAGCGGCGGCACGTGAGATAACATTGGCGTTGTCCATGGTATTCTCCCTTCTTTGGAACCGGTATCCACAGTCGGCGGACGCTGTCCGTCCGGTTTTCCCGTCTATGGATACAAATCGTATGTAGTCTTTTCCGTTGCCGGAACGATACGCTGGATATCCCTGGAAAAAGGCAGCAAAACCACACCCCCAGGGCGGCGCTTCTGAAAAAGCGCGGGGCCCTGCGGTTCTCAACTCTCTCTAGGGGGACGGCTTCGCTTACGGAAACTCAGTGGTAGGACAGGGCATCTGCCTTAATCAGAGGATCCGCCATGTACTTGGGGTTTTCCGTGACATTCCGGTTCTGGTTGCCCTTCAGATAATCCGGAATATGGATAAGAACACCGGTTCCGGCAAGGCGCTCCTGAAGCACCGCCATGTCCACATTCTGAAGGGAAACCCCCTGTTCCAGCGCAAGAGCGGCGGCGGTTCCGGCAGCCTGCCCGGTGAAAACGCAGGCGGGAATCAGCCGCATCATCTCCCATCCGGCGCCTCCGGCGGCAATAATGCGTCCGGCGGCGGCAATGTTCTCCAGCTTTGGATCCAACAGCGTGCCGTAGGGCAGCTCGTACACCGGAGCGGGACAGGCAAGGGCGGAACAGACGCAGCCCACCGAATCGTCCTGAAACCGGTCCGCAGCGGTCATGTCCAGCTCCTTCATACCCAGAATGCGCCGGGTCATGCGGAACTGTGCCATATAGGGCATGGAGATCATGGCATAATCAGGCGCGTCATTCTGGTCCAGGTAGTCTCTGGCCAGCTTGCGGCTGACCTGCAAATAGCTGTTGACACCTTCAATGGTGGTACCGTAAAAATGGGGCAGCTCACTGTTGGAATTGTCCACATCCGGCCGCAGACCGAGCCAGCGCATGCGCAGCGTGTTAATGATCCTGCCGCTTTCCAGCCCCGCCCGCATGACGTCCGGCCGCAGCTCATAGCACCAGTGGGATACAATGCTCTTCTGCTCCTGACAGGCGGCTCCGGCCCGGTAGAACACATCCGCATCGCCGGAGGCGTCCACCACCATGCCGGTCATCAGAGCCACCCGGCCCTGCTTTGTTTCCAAAACAATTCCCTTGCAGCGGGCGCCCTTCATGATGGGCTGAGAAAATACGGCATCGTACATAACCGTGATTCCCTCCCGCTCCATGATCTCATCCAGGGAAAACACGGCGGCGGGAATGTTGAAGTGAGACCGGTAGCGGGCGGAGGGCTTTTCTACCCTCATAACCCCCTGCTTCCACTCCGGGGAGAGCGTATTGTAACTGCGCTTGATGCAGACATGGAGCAGCTCTTCAGCCAGACCGCCGAACACCTTGTTCCCCACGCCGTCATCCAGGGGCAAATATACGCAGATATGGCCCAGAGTGGCCAAGCCTCCCGGAATGCAGCTCTTTTCAATAAGCGTAACCTTTTTCCCGTTCCGGGCGGCGGCAATGGCAGCGCTGACCCCGGCGACGCCGCCGCCCACCACGGCAACATCCGTGGTTCCGTAAATCTCAATAGGCGCTTGCTCAATGCAGATGGTTTTCTGCGTCATATACATCACCTCGTCTTAGTTTTCCTATCAGGAGAAGAAATCCACGGCCGCAATTCTCTTCCTTCATATAACAAAATTACCATAAAATCGTTGACAAGAAAAGCGAAATTGTGGCATAATTGATATTCCAAAGTGAGATAGAGCAGCTATCCCCGCCAGGAGGAACGCGAAATGAAACTCGGCACATTGCAGCTGTTCGCCCATGTCATGGAGCAGGGCAGTTTTTCCAAAGCGGCGATCGCCGCCTTTACCACCCAATCCAATATCAGCAAGCAGATCAGCAGCCTGGAAGAGGAGATCGGCGTCAGGCTCTTTGAACGCAATAATCAGGGCGTCGCACCGACCCCCGCCGCTGTCTGCCTCTCCATGGGACTCAAGGAGCAGCTCCCCATGATGAAGCGGCTTCTGGAGCAAACCCGGAAGGCCGCAGAGGCAGAGAATCTTTCCCTGAAAATCAGTATCAGCGATTCCATGTCCATCAATCATATCACGCCTCTGCTGACCGCCTTTCGCGGAAGCTGCCCGGGAGTGGAACTCAAGCTCATTGCCCAACCCCAGGAGAACATCCTGCGAAGCTTGGCGGAGGGGGACGCCGACGTGGCCCTGATCTATTCCGTATGGCCCACCGACGCGGCCTGCGTAACCCGCAAGGCAATCACCCGGACCAGCCCCTGCATCTATTATTCCAATCAGGAGTGGCCGGGGGCGGTGACGGTGGACACCTTCCGGGATGCCGCCTTCGTCCGCCTGGAATCCAGCAGCATCGATGCCATGCAGGACCTCCCTTACGCCCCCCGGCAGGTCATTTTTGTGGACAGTCTGCGAAGCCTGCAATTCTACGTGGCTGCGGGCATGGCTTGCGCAGTGCTGGGAAAATCCCAGCTGCTGCTGGACAGCGCCGACATTGCCACCTGCGAGCTGCTTTGCGCCAGAAGCAAAGTGGGGACGGACGCAGTATGGATGACCAGCAACAAAAATCCTGCGATTTATCTGTTCAAAAAGAACATTGAAGCGATGCTCTGCGGCAGAACGCAGCGCTCCGCCGCCGGCGCATCGGAATAATTTTTCGGGGGAGAGCCCGCCGTGTTTCTGGCGGGCTCTCCCCCGGATATCAATGCTCACTATGGAAAAAGGCTATTCCTCCGCCGCCAGTCTGCGGCCCATCAGCACCCCCATCACCGAGGCCATCATCAGCCCCCGGGTCCAGCCGCTGGAATCCCCCAGACAGTAGAGGCCCTGGACGTTGGTGCTCAGGCTCTCATCCATCTTCACACGGTTGGAGTAGAACTTCAGTTCCGGGGAGTACAGCAGCGTCTCTGTGGAAGCGAAGCCGGGAACCACCTCATCCATGGCCTGGATAAAGTTGATGATGTTGATCATGGCCCGGTAGGGCATGGCCGCTGTGATGTCCCCCGCCACCGCATCTGGCAGGGTGGGACGCACGTTGGAGAAGTTGAGCTCCTTCTGCCATGTCCGCTTGCCGTCCAGAATGTCGCCGAAGCGCTGGACCATAATGTGGCCCGCCCCCAGCATGTTGGTCAGCTCCCCCACCTTCTGGGCGTAGGCGATAGGCTGGTTGAAGGGAAAGGAAAAATTGTGGCTGCACAGAATGGCCAGATTGGTGTTGTCGCTTTTCAATTCCTTGTAGCTGTGGCCATTGACCACCGCCAGATCGTTGTCGTAGTTCTCCTGACTGACAAATCCCCCAGGATTCTGGCAGAAGGTGCGCACCTTATTCTTGAAGGGCTTGGGATAGCCCACCAGCTTGGACTCGTAGAGCACCCGGTTCACCGTCTCCATCACCTCGTTGCGGACCTCCACCCGCACGCCGATGTCCACGGTGCCAGGCTGGTGGGCGATGTTGTGCTCCGCACACAGGCCCTCCAGCCAGTCCGCCCCCCGACGGCCGGTGGCGATGACAGTGTGCCGGGCCCTGATTTCCAGTTCTTCCCGGCCGTTGGTGATCCGCACACCCCGGCACACCGCTCCCTCCAGCATCAGGTTTGCGCACTCATAGCCGAAAAGGATCTCCACGCCATGGCTGAGCAAATACTGCTCGATGGCGTAGTACAGCTCCTGGGCTTTCTCCGTACCCAGGTGGCGGATGGGACAGTCCACCAGCTTCAGCCCCGCCCGAATGGCCCGCTTGCGGATGGCCTTTACCTCCTCTGTGTTCCCCAGGCCCTCCACGTGGGAATCCGCGCCGAACTCCAGGTAGATTTGGTCCGCATAATCAATCGTCTCCTGGGCCTTCTCCGCGCCGATCAGGGAGGGCAGATCTCCCCCCACCTCGTAGCTCAGGGACAGCTTTCCGTCGGAAAACGCTCCCGCGCCGGAGAAGCCGGTGGTGATGTGGCAGTAGGGCTTGCAGTTGACGCACTTGCCCGCCTTGCTCTTGGGACAGCGGCGGTCCTCCACTGCTCTGCCCTTCTCCACAATCAGGATCTTTTGTCGGCTGCCCTTCTTCAGCATTTCCAGCGCGGTGAAAATACCCGCCGGGCCTGCTCCGATAATCACAACGTCTTTCTGCTGCATCAAAAACCTCCTCCCCGCCCCGGAGGAGCGGACAAAACATCAGTACTTTATCTTTATCATACCCAACCGCTGCATACTTGTCAAGGGAAGAACGCTCCGTTTTCATTTCCAGAAAATTTTTTTGCACTCGGTGCGCCGATTTCCCTCCCTGAAACGAATATATCTTACAGAAGGCGGTGAGAGAGTGGAGCAGGAACAGAAGTGGATACGGGACATCCAGCGGCGAAACTCCCGGCAGGC
Source organism: uncultured Oscillospiraceae bacterium (assembly GCA_910579725.1). Taxonomy (GTDB): domain Bacteria; phylum Bacillota; class Clostridia; order Oscillospirales; family Oscillospiraceae; genus Pelethomonas. Next base: position 8,964 of record CAJTUD010000070.1, read on the forward strand.
CGCGGAGCGGCTGATCGACGCCTACTACGACGAGATCTACCGTTTCGCCTGCCGTCAGACCGGAAATAAAGAGGATGCCATGGATCTGACCCAGAATATCTTTCTGGCAGTTCTCCGGGCCCTGCCCTCCTATGACCGGAGGAAGGCGGGTTTCCGTACCTGGCTTTACCGCATCGCTGTCAACAAATCTGTGGACGCCCGCCGCCGGATGGGACCGGAGACAGTACCCATCGAGGAACTGGAGCTCCCGGCGGAGGAGGACTTTGTCCCGGCCATACAGGACCGGATCCTGCTAGAGCAGATCGAAGCATTTGTCTCCCGGTTGGAGCCGGAGGTGCAGGCCGTATTTCGTTTGCGCCTCTGGGGGGAACGGACCTTCCCTGAGATCGCCGCCATCCTTAACCGGCCGGAGAGCGCTGTGAAAAGTCAGTACTACCGCCTGTTGGGGCGGCTGAGAAAGGAGTTTGACCCCCATGGAACATAATAACCGGATTCCCATGCCCTCACCCGAGGAGCGGCAGGCCGCCATCCGCCGGATTGCCCGGCAGGCCACAGACAAATCGCCGCCTCTGTGGCTGCACCTGCCCTTGTCCGCGCTGGTGTTCGGTGTGGAGGACTGCCTGTTTCTGGCGGTACTGCTGGCTTTTGCGCCTGCGGCGCTGGCCTTCATGCCCGCAGAGAGCTATGCGGAGCATCTGACGGCGGTGCTGTTCCTCACCTCTCCCCTGCTGTACGCCGCCGCTCATGGGCTGACTATGTGGAAGGAGTCCCTCAACGGCACACTGGAGTGGAAGCGGACCTGCCGTCTGCCGCTGCAAACACTGATGGCTCTGAGAATGCTGCTGTTCGGCGGGGCGGCGGTGCTTGTGTGCGTGCCGGTAAACCTGCTGCTGTGGCGGGCCAGCGGCGGGGCGCTGCCTTTGGTCCGGGTGCTGGGGGTCTCCTTCTCCAGTCTGTTTCTCCACGCGGCACTGTCTCTGGCCTGCCGAAAGCTTTGGTGGGGAGCGGCCGTCCCGGCGGCCGTCTGGGTACTGGCGGGGACATGGGCCCTGTACGGGAACTCCCGGGCCGCAGACCTGCTGCCGCAAATCCCCACCGCCGTTTTTTTCCTGCTGGCCGGGGCGGGGCTGGCACTCTGTGCCGGCCAGCTGCGGACCATGCTCCGTAATCCCAACAAAGGAGGATTCATTTATTATGCTTTCCGTTGAACATGTCACAAAAAAATACGGCGGCTTCACCGCCCTGGAGGATATCTCGCTGACCTTCACCCCCGGCGTTTACGGTCTTCTGGCCCCCAACGGCGCAGGCAAGACCACCCTTATCAAGATGCTCGCAACCCTTCTCTTCCCCACCTCCGGGCAGATTCTGTGGGACGGAGAGGACATCCGCGTCTTGGACGGAGAGTACCGGGGGCTGCTGGGCTATCTGCCCCAAGATTTTGGCTACTACCCCTACTACACGCCCCGGCAGTTCCTCCTCTACGCCGCCGCCCTTCAGTGTATTCCCCGCCGGAAGGCGGAGGATCGGATCGAGCAGCTTCTGAAGCTGGTGGGGCTGGAGGACGCGGCCGGCAGGAAGCTACGGCAGTTCTCCGGCGGTATGCTCCAGCGGGTGGGCATCGCCCAAGCTATGCTGGGAGACCCCCGGCTGCTGATTCTGGACGAGCCCACTGCCGGACTGGACCCCCGGGAGCGGGTACGGTTTCGGAACCTGATCCACTCCCTGTCCGCGGACCGGATTGTCATCCTCTCCACCCACATCGTCTCCGACATCGAGACCATCGCCGGGCAAATCGTTATGTTCCGGGACCACAGGCTTTACTGCTGCAACAGCCCCGCCGCCATCTGCGCCCGGTTCCACGGGAAGGTGTTTGAGGTCCCGGCAGGGACGAAGCTCCGGGAAGGAGAGTTTCTCCTTAGCGAACGGCAGGGGGAGCAGGGAGCCATGATGCGCCTGCTCTGCGACGCGCCTCCTCCGGGCGGCGTTCCCGCAACGCCGGGGCTGGAGGACGCGTTCCTCGCCATCTACCGGGAGGGTACGGCATGACTCTGCTTAAATACGAATGGCGGAAGCTGGCGGGAACGCCTGCACTGTGGGCGTTTCTGGCTCTGTGCTTTCTCTTCAACTGTTTTTTGCTGTTTGCCTCCCTGTGGACCTGCCGGACGTTCAACGAGGGCAGCGCAATCGCCGCCCAATTGGGACAGCGGGTGGATGCGGACTTTGTGGAGGGCCTTGCCCAGCTGCCGCAGACGGAGGAGCACCTGAAACTGCTGGACTTTCTCCGGAAAATGGACAATCCCCTGGAGCATTACGACAGCAGCACCCAGCGGCAGATGTACGGCCGTCTGCTCCAGGACGCGCCGCTGGCGGCATCCCTGATGGACTGGAAACTCCGGCAGGCGGCGCGCCGGGCTGAGCATCTGGCGGAAACCGGCTCGGCGTTGGATTTTTTCGCCGGACCGGCAACAGAGGAGGCCAACGGAATTCTCTACCGGCTGTTCTTCAAAGCTCTGCTGACAGAGGGAATCCTGCTGGGCGTTCTGGTGATGCTCAGTCTGACGGATCATGAGAGAGTCCACCGGACTACGGCGGCGGTATGCTCCTCTCTGGTCGGCAGGAGGCTGTGGCGGATCAAGACGCTGGCAGGAGTGGCCGCCGCACTGGCGCTGTATCTGATTTTGGCGGCGGCCAGCTTCGCGGCCTATTTCGCCCTGTGGGACTATTCCGGCGTGTGGGGGGCCAGCATGGCCAGCCAGTTCAACACCGGAATTTTTCATGAGAGCAAGTTCAGCTATGACACCTACCGGCCCTTTCTGCCCTGGGCGGATTTCACCGCCGGAAGCTATCTGCTGGCTACGACGGCGCTGGGGGCGGGTCTGGTGGCGGTGTTTACCCTGCTGGCGGCGGCCTGTGGAACCCTGGTGAGGAACGCTTACGCCTCCGCCGTGGGGCTGGCGGTCCTTACGGCAGGCAGCTGGGGCATCTGGTACGCCAGCTATCTGCGAGGATGCTGGGCGGTGTTTGTGCCGCTCTCCTTTTTGCCGGTCAGCCTGTGGGATCAGACCCTGGGGTGGTTTACCGAGGGAGGCATCCTCTATTTTATTCCATGGCAGGAGACGGTTACTGCCGTCGTGTGGCTACTGCTGGGCGGAGGCGGAATGCATCTGGCTCTGAAACGGTTCAACAGAAAGGACGTGGAGGTATGAGTCTGTTCTGGCAGGAAATGCGGAAAATCTGGCGGCCCGGCATACTGGCGGCGCTGGCAGTGCTGGGGGCGCTGTACTATATGCTGCGGCTGAGCTTCTTCGTGGAGCAATTTGACGGAGGCCGCTGGCTCTGGAACGAGCAGGCAGCGCAATATCAGCTGCATCTGGCGCTCATAGACCGGTTCGGCCCCATTCTGGAGTTTGAGGACATCCCGGCTCTGGAGCGGCAGCTGACGGATGAGAAGTACCGGTTCGAGCAGCTGGTGGAAAACATCCCGGAGGCGGCTGCGGCCGGACTGACCACCTATGACGCCGTCTATACCATCTATAGCCACGGCGCGGAGGCTGCCAACCAGTTAACCGCTCCCGGCGTGGTGCTGACAGCGGAGGAAGCCTACGAAATTCTCAATGACGTGAGGAAAAACACCAACTACAGCGAGATCTATGCCCTGGACTACTTTTTGAGCAGGACAAGCATCTATACGGACGACGCATTTGCTCTTTCCGACAGCCCCCATCATAAGGACGATACGCTCCAGGTGCAGGCGCGGCTGGCGGAACTGGACCGGCAGCGGGCATTGGGCATTAACCTTCTGGGAGAGTTTCCCCGGCAGTATACCCTTGACTACATCAAGTTCGCGGCGGTATGGGTGGTGCTCAGCGTGATTTTGCTGCTCTCCCCCACCCTGGTACGGGACAGGCTGCGAAGGACCAGGGCCATGCAGTGGGCTTCCCGCCGGGGACGGCGGGCGCTGGGAGTCCAGATGGCGGCAGGACTGGTTTCAGCAGCGGCGCTGTCGGCCCTGGATCTCATCCTGCTGGCCGTACCGCTGGCGGTCAAGGGGGCGGGGAACTTTCTGGACTGTCCTTTCTTTACTCGGGAGCGCAGCCCTTTCCCTTGGTTTGACTGGACCTATGGGCAATATCTGCTTGCCGCGGCGGGGATACTGGCGGCGCTGGGGGTGACTGCCGGGGCACTGGCCCTGTTTCTCTCCCAGTACAGCAGCAATTATGTACCCATGCTGCTCAAGGCGGTGCCTCTGTTCGTGGCCGTGGGGGTGCTGTTTGGCTATACGCTGACAGAGGAGATGTTCTGCTTTTTCCGCTCCAACGGACTTTTTAAAAGCGCACCTCCGGCTTTCGAGATTCCCATTTTTGCCGCCGCCCTGGCGTTGGGACTCGGTCTGTGCGCCTGGACCTGCGTCAGGCAGAAGGGACGGGAGCTGTAAAAATCTGTTTTTTGCAGCTCCGAGGAAAAAAGCGCTCTCCCACCTAGGAAAGTCGAATCCGGGCAACCATCTTGCGCCCCGCTCCCCAATCTGCTATAATGGAAAAAAATTACTAAAGGAAGAAGCAGGCTTATGGCAGTGAAGAAGAAATCCCCCGACGCCGGTCTCGCGAAGCTCAAAGACTCCCTCGCCGCGGGGGAGCCCGGCTCCATCTATATTTTCTGCGGTGAGGAGAGCTATCTGCGGGAGTTCTACCTCTCGGAGCTGAAAAAGAATCTGGTATCCGGCTTTGAGAACTTCAACTACCACAAGCTGGAGGGCAAAGGGCTGACCATCCAGACTCTGACGGAGGCGGTGGAGGCCATGCCCATGATGGCCCGACGCACCATGGTGCAAGTGGTGGACTGGGACCTCTACAAGCTCAGCGAGGAACAACGGACGGGCCTGATCGCCCTGCTGGAGGACTTCCCTCCCTACTGCTGTCTGGTCTTTGTCTACGACCAGATAGAATACAAGCCCAACAAAACCTACAAAAAGCTCTACGCAGCCTTGGAGCAGTACGCCCGGGAGGTCCGCTTTGAGGAGCAGAGCCAGAAAGAGCTTCTCAAATGGGTATCCCGCCGGTTCAAAGCCGCAGGCCATATCATTGACGCGCCTACAGCGGAGCACCTGCTCTTCACCTGCGGCAGCCTGATGAACACCCTGATCCCGGAGATTGAGAAGGTCTGCGCCTACGCCCGGGGGAGCGCGGTAACAAAGGCGGACATCGCCGCCGTGGCCGCCCCGGTGCTGGAGGCCCAGGTCTTCGACATGACCGCCGCCGTGGCCCGCCGGGACTTCGACCGGGCGGCGGAGGTCCTGGGGTCCCTGCTGCGCCTCCAGGAGGAGCCGTTCATGCTC
>CAJTUD010000071.1 GCA_910579725.1 uncultured Oscillospiraceae bacterium
ACCCCCGATCTGACCCCAGGGGGTAAAAAATGACCCCCGCCGAAACGTCCCCGACCCGCTCTGCGGGGCGGTGTTCCCCGCGCGGAGAGGCGCTTGCGACCCCCGCGCTTTATCCTGCACTTTTTTCGACCCCCCGGTTCACCTGCACATTTTGGGGACGCCGATTTTCTCTCTTTCGCCACACGGCCGCGCAGGGCGGCGTGTCAGTCGGGAGGGGCAGGGATGCTGCCCTGTCGGGCCGGGCGGCACACAGGGGCCTCGCTGTGGCGCACAGCGGGGGAACAAGAGCGAGGGCCGCTCCGCATCGGGAACGGCCCTTGACGCACCCCGCTACACCGTCAGCTGCATCCCGCCCTGAGCGGGTCCCTGCTTCTGACGCAGCTCCAGCCACAGCGGGTTGTACTCCACTGCCGTCTGGCTGCGGTCAGCGTCGAAGGTGAGACGCGCGGCTGCCGCAGGGCAGCGGGAGAAGACGGCGGACAGCGCCTGAGTCATATCTGGATCGTCGCCCACCAGGATCTTCTTTGCACCGCCGTTGGCGTCCAGCACCATGTCCGTGGTGAGCGAGAGCAGAGCGTCTGTGATGGAGATCTGCCGGTCGTGAGCGTACTGCCGCGCAGACCGCAGAGCAGTATCAGGATCGAACGCGCCGAAGTGCAGCGTGTGGAAGCACCGGCTGTGTCCGCCCTCTGTCACAACACACAGCGCCAACGGACTGAGTTCCTCCATGTCCCGCGGACAGTGGAAGCACATGAGCATTCCCAGGTCTGCCATCTCAGCGACGTCCTGGAGTGTGTTGCCGTTCTCCAGATACACAGCTGCCGCCACCATTTCACCAGGCAGGGCCGCCGAGCCGTGTTGGATGATCTCGTAAACGCTCTGCGTGGTCACGGCGGAGAAGTGCCGGGAGACAAAACTCATGCTGTTGAGCAGCTCCCGCACTCCGTCGCAGGCTTCTTCCTGACCCAGCTCCTGCCCAAACGCAAACAGCGCGGCAGTGATTTCAGGGTCAGGCTGGGGTACCAGAGCGTTGAGTTTTTCCTCAAAGTCTTCTTTTGTCATTTAGCATCCTCCATTCTATCTGAGAGGGGCACTCCTGGCAGGAGCGCCCCTCTGCTGTTGGTGTAGTGATCCAGGGATCAAGGTGAGAGTATCTGACCCGGCTGTCCGGCGATATGGTCCGCTGCCTCCTGGAGGTGGAGCGCCACGCGCACATCTTCCAGTTCCGTCCGAAGATCCTCCACGCTCACGAATCCTGCAGCGGGGATTTTGGTGGTCAGGAGCATATCCTCCAGCCCACCCATCTCTGTGAGCGTTCTGGCTGTTTCCAGGAGCGTCTGACGATAGTCCTCGGGAGCATTCACCGCAGTCTGAAACAGCATCCAGACCGCGTTCAGCTGGGCGGCGGCATCCGGCACCGGGAGCAAGCGGTCTGGACTGATCAGGTGGGGTGTGTCCTGCTCTGTGGCAGTATACTGGCGGGCGCTCTCCATCTCCCGGTCGATCCACATCAGGAGCGGTATGACCTCTTTGCCCAGTTCGCTGGCCGCCGCATAAACATCCAGCCCTGTCCGAAGCCGGAGAGCGGAATCCAGTGCCTCCGCGTCGGCGTTCAGAAGAGATACTGTTTCATGGGCGATGAGGGTACACAGGTCAAGGGGCGTGAGCGCGGATCTGGTATTTGCTTTCATGCGTTGTTTCCTTCTTTCTGCATTTTATTTTTGGGGGGAGCAGAAACACAATGGCACACTTTCGCCGTGAAAGCTATTCAGCAAAGCCAACGAAAAATCGGGTTGTCAGATTGGCATAGACGCAAAAAGTCTATATCACATCGTGGGCTGTGTGGGCGGTGCCATCTCCTCCGCCATCCATTGGGCGCTGTAGTCCTTCAGTGTCTGCCCGGTCTGCCCCTGGCAGTAGGCGTCCATCTTGCGCAGCAGGGTCGCCTTCTCAACAGCGTTGAGCCGGTATTCCACCGGCTCCTCACGCCCGTCTGCCCGGTGCAGGTCGACCTCCAGCTCATCGCAGACCTGTCCGGAGGCCATGTCGTAGTTGGCGTAGACATTCAGGGTATCGTCGTTCTCGCCGGTGCAGACGTGTGTGCCGAATACCGCGTCCACGTCGAAGTTTGTTTCCATGTAAAAATCCAGCAGGCTGTCTATCTCGGATATCTCCTCCGCGAAGGAGATATCCCGTGCGGAGAGGTGACCCGCCGAGGTGAGTTCTTTGCCCTCCAGCTTTTCCAGGAACCGGGACATATACTGTTCCGGCCTGAGATAGCTCTTACGGTACGCGTGATAGACGGCGGTGGAGACATCCTGCATGGGCCAGGTCTTCCAGCCGTCAGCATCCACGGTGGAAACCTCCCGCTTGTCGAAGTCCAGATCGAACACGCCGGTAATCTTATCAGGCGTCTCTATCCGCAGTGCCAGCAGCTGGTCATACTGCTCGGCGGTGACCGGCTGCATTCCAGCGAAGGCGCTCGTCTGGAGCGCGGCGATCCCCGGTCCCTGCTCCTCACGCAGATACTGGCGCAGGAACTTGGCGACCTCCAGGATATCCTCCGTCCTGTCCAGCTGGAAGAACGACCTTTCTCCATTCTCCCGAACACAAAACGCCGTATACTTTCGGGCCGCTTCCTCCGCCGCTCGTGCTTCAGCTTCCTCTTTGTCAAGGCGGGTACGGATCGCCTCCTGTGTCTCATGCGGGACTAACGCCTCATACATGTCCAGGAGCACCCCCTGCATCCGTTTCTCCACGGTGGTGCCCTGCTCCACCAGTACAGAGGAGAGGGCGCTCAGCTTATCCTCCTGGAACCATACGTCCAACTGCACATAGTTGCTCATACACCGCCCTCCTTCTCATGCTCCGTGGGGGCGGACGCCGGTTTGAGCGCAGCCGCCTTGGGCTGGTTGGGACGGGGCGGACGCTTGGGCCGGGCGGGCGCGGACTTGGCGTCCAGATACTCCCGCAGCGGCTCAGGCACCGCCTGCTCGTAGAGCAGACGCAGAGCCTCATCCATCTTCTTCTGCACTGTGGTGTTGTCTTTTTTCAGATAGAACACCAGCGCTTCCATCTTCTCGCTGTTGAAGGACAGTTTGATCTCGTTGTTTTCCATTCCATCATCCCTCCTACATGGTGTGTCCCATTTGGAACAGGGCAGACCCATCCAGACTCTCCGCAGGGGCGGCGGCTATGGTCATCTGGTAGGGACCGCTCAGCCAGCGAACGCCGTACTCATCCAGGAACCTGTTTCCGGTTCGGTTCATGATCTCCAGGTCGAAATCAGAAGCGTCAACTGTCCCCAGCGCGGAGGGCAGACCCCGCCCCACATAGGCCACGCAGAGGGCAGCCCAGTTTGTGATCTCCGGGTAGTCCCGAACCGCGCCCCGGTACACTGAGGACTGCTTGACTGCCTCCTCATCCTTGACGCAGCCAGAAACAAAACCGCTTGCCCAGTGCGGTCCGGCGTCTCCACCCAGGACGATGTGTGTGAAGCGGATAGGCATCTGAGCGGTCATACGCACCAGCGACCGCTCCGCCTCATCTCGGGCAAGGTCAAGCCGGTTGTCTTTGCCAGTCCAGGGCAGGTGGGAGGCCATATCCTCCAGCAGTTCCCGCACCACATTGACCTGGCGGCGGCGGTCGTCGCCGGTGTCCTCCAGCGCGGTCACGAAGTTCCGCAGATTCTGGATGGTCCCTCTCTGCAATTGGAGAGAGGCGGGCACAGCCGCCGCGCTGCCGCCGGGCTGTTCCAGCTCACGGTCGAACTGCTCCATCAGCTTCGGATCGGGGACCTGTTCCTCCAGCCTTGCCATGCCCTGGAGGATGGCGTCTATCCAGAGGCGGCGCTGGGCCTGCCAGGGGGGAGCACCCTCCGGCTGGTGGCGTTCCCATCCGTTTTGGCGCTCGATGGCGTAGGCGGTGAGGCCCTCGGCCACGAGGGGGATATTGAACCTGTTCACAGCTCCGCACCCCCTATCCCATCACAGGCCCCATGGACTGCTCCGCCTCCATAAAAGCGTCGTGGGCTTCGTTGAACCGCACCAGTTCCTCCGGGTCTACGCCGGTGAGTACGATCTCTGTCCCTTCAGGCGTGTCGCAGATCTCAGACACACGGGCATTGAGCAGGGCGGCATGATCCTCCTGCCCGGCGTCCGTCAGCTCACACAGATTTTCCACCAGCACCGACTGCTCCGCTTCCTCATGGCACAGGAACATCAGCCCGCCTCCTTTCAGCATGGGAAGCAGATCCTTCAGGAGAAGCTCAGGCGCTTTCTTCTCCTGGAGCTGCTGGCAGTATTCCGGATGATACTCCACTTCGATGCAGCCGTCGTGCATATCCACCGCCGATACTTCGGGGCGTTGCTTCAGGGCAGCTCGGAGCATAGAGTCCAGCCCACTACCCTCCCGGACGGTCAGATCCAGATGCTCCTCCAGATCCTCGAAATAGATACACCAGTTTCCGCTGGTGGTGTTCTCCGTTCCCCGGCGGATGATAAAGTCCGCCGCCCGATCCATCTGAGCGTTGACGATGTCCCGCATTCCGGGGATGTAGGCCGCGAGACGGGCATAGTCATACTTCTCCGCGTCAACGAGTATCCCGTCATTGCTGCCCTGGCCCAGCGCCAGCAGGCAGTGGATGATACCGTCCCTGTGGAACATACAGCCCTTGTTCTCCCGAATAAACGGCTGATCCGCCAAGGGGGTGATCTTCAGCCGGCAAAAATCCTCATGGGACAGCTCCACCACCTTTTCGATCCGGCAGTCGTCCATCTGAAAGTTGGCCGGCTTTTCTGTAAAATTTGCTTTGAATTTCATAGTGCGTTTCCTCCTCTCTGCAATTATGGCAGATAGCTTCTGGGATTGGTCCGCTCTCCGTTGATGCGTACCTCGAAGTGGAGGTGGGGGCCGGTGGAGCGCCCGGTGGAACCGGAGAGGGCGATCACATCCCCGGCCTCCACCGTCTGGCCCACCCGCGCCAGCAGCTGGGAGTTGTGGCCATACAGGGTAGACAGACCACTGCCGTGGTCGATCATCACATAGTAGCCGTAGCCGCCCCGGTTGTAGGTGGACACGGTCACCGTCCCCGGCAGGGCGGCACGGACAGAGGTTCCGGTGGGTACCGCCAAATCCATCCCCGTGTGGCCCCGCCGCTCCCCGGTGAAGGGGTCACGGCGGTTGCCGAACTCCGAGGTGACCACGTTCCGCCAGTTCTCCCCGATGGGGGAGCAGAAGCCGTCCGCGCCGATGAAGGGCACATCCGACCCGGCGAAGCCGCTGCCGCCGCCCGCCGCTCCATATCGAATCAGGTTGTAGATGCTGTCGGCGTTGCTCCGCTGCTCAGCGGCAGGCGCCACACCCATGGCGGCGATGTTCTGCCAGACAGTTCCCAGATCCTCGATGGGAATGGCCACAGAGTAGGTCTCCTCCGTCTCCTCCGGCGGGTCGCTGCCCTCCACGAGAACCGTGCGGATACGCTCCTCCCAGGTGACAAAGCAGTCCGCGAAGGACTGAGCGTCCCTATGGCTTTCGGCGCCGAAGTACAGAGCATAAAAAATCGCCTTGACGCGGATATCATCAAGGCTGGTTTCTTCCTCTGTATTCTCGTTGATGGCAGCAATGGCAATATCCAACTGGGCGAAGCTGGCGCGCATGGCCTCGATGCACAGCCGGTACTCCTCCGGGGTTTCCGCTGGAATGCCGATGGTATCGTAAAAACACAGTTCCACCGCAGTGATGTTGTGCTCAGTGGCGCCGGAGCCCAGAGCACATAAAAAGGCGATGAGCAGGATGAGGGGGGAGAGGATCGCCACCAGCGTCCAGCCCACCGCTTTCCGTGCCTTTTCATCGGTCAGGATGATGGCGGCGGCTTTTGCTATCAGAGCCGGATTAGCCAAGGGTCATCCCTCCGTTCTCCTGGGCGGGCGCCTGCTCCACCTCTGCCTGCATCTCAGACCAGTGGTCCGCCAGAGCCTGGAGGGTCTCCTCATGGCCGGCGCAGGGCCGTGTCTGTGCCCACTGGCGGTACTGGTCGAAGTCCATGCCGCCGTCCAGCAGCAGCCTGCACACCTCCACCGCGTCGTTTTGGACACAGGCATGGAGCGCGCTGTAGTCGTTGGCGTCCACCCACATCCGCTTTTCCAGAAGTTCTTCCGCGATCCAGCTGTCACGGCCCTCATAGGTCAGCATATGGAGTGTCCTTGCTGAACTGCCTCCTCCGGAGATCCCTTTTTCCACCAGCGCAGATAACGTGCGAAAGTCTTTGTCCATAGCAAACTGCTCCAGAAGGAAAGACGGCGCGGCGGCAATCTGCTCCTCGCCGCACCGCTTGATGATCTCCTTAGCAATGAAGCGATGGTCTGAGTGGGCGTAGGAGGCCATTTCGCCAAAGAAGGACGGCTCCAGCTGCGGCACGCTGGCCTGTGCCCTCACCATCATGGACAGGACCTTCTCCGGATCGTTGATATCGATGGCTCTCTTGCAGGCGTTACAGTACGCCGCGTAGTCGATATTGCACCTGTCCCGCATCAGCAGCTCCGTCATCTTCCGGCCCACGGCCCCCGGACGGCCAGCCGCCTCCACCAGCAGGGTCTCCTCCTGCTGGTACGGAATCCTGGCTGCGTACTTCTTGAAGGCTTCCAGTTCGCCGTCCTGGATCGCCAGCACCGCTTTGTCAAAGTCGCTCATCCGCAGAGGGCGCATTCCTACCGTGTTGACATACTCCGTGATGCTCCCGGTCATGCGGCGCAGGAGCTGCTCGGTCTGGCCCATGGCCTGCTCCTGCCGCTCCCGCTGCTCCACCAGCGCCTCGATGATAACCTTTTGCTCCTGCTGGCTCAGATGCACCACAGAACCGCCGGTGTCCTCCTCCACACCGCCGATCTTCATGTATCGGGTGTGGGTGGCGTGATCGCCGTGGAACGCCTTGGTGATGGCGGAGGCGGTGAGGAACATCCTGTCCAGATCGTTGCCGTTCTCACCCAGAGTCTTGCCGGTGATGAAGCTCCTGGTGATGGGCTTTCCATCCTCATACCACTTGAGATATACATCCAGATAGACACCCTCGCTGGCGCCGTAATCGGTGGTGCAGAAGATATCCGCATCCTTGGGGATCTCCCGGCCATCCTTCCAGTGGCCGTCCAGCAGAAAATACTCGTCCGGCAGGTATCCCATGCCCTCCAGCCGGTGCTTCAGCTCCTCGAATACCTCCTGCGCCACAGGCTGGCCGGCGTACTCCAGCTTGTGCGGGTTAGCTTCAGAGGGTTTCCACCGCTCCAGTTCAATAATATCCATCTCAAAACGCTCCTTTCTCAGCCACCGTCGTGGCAGTTGCAGGGCAGGTCGTCCTCCGGGAACATCCAGCACATGGCGGTCTGGTTCAGATCAGCCTCCACGAAATCCCGCCATGCCCAATCCCGCCCCAGGCCCTTGACCGTGATGAGGTTGGGCCGGGCGCCGTCCTCGATGGCGATGGCCCGGTCATACAGATCCCGGTGCTGGTGGTAAAGGGTGCGAATCTCCCGCTTCTTCATGGAGGGACAGAAAAAGCAGGAGGACTTGCCGGGCAGCGGCAGACCCTCCCGCAATATGGCGGCGACGCAGTCCTCCCGCGTCCAGCCCCAGTCCATGAGCGGATATTCCTTTTTATATTTGGTGTCGGCGTCATCGATGGGTTGGGCATGGTTCCGCCGTTTCTGCTCCCCAATGTCAAAGCCGATGAACTTGACAACACGTTCGCCTCTGGCCCAGACCTCCCGGCAGGGTGGATAATTGTTGCAGAATTTGTCCTGGGGCTGAATTTTGTGCTTAAGGGAACACTTCTTGTAGCCGTAGGCGATGGCGGGCAGCGTCCCGGAGCGAAGGCACTCCTGCTCCAGAGTCAGGCGGTCTCCGTTCCTGTCAGTGTATTCCACCTGGGTGATCGTGGGCAGGCCGTGTTCCTCCAGCCAGCGGTCCATGATGGGGAGAAAGTCATAGGTGTGGGGCTGCTCACCCCCGGTATTGGAGAACAGGATCAAGTCCACCGGGATCTTCCGGTGGTACAATCCGATCAGCATGGCGGTCGAATTTGTTCCCCCGCCATATCCAACGATGTTCATGGAGGTTCCTCCTTTAGATATTATGATATTGACTTGTTTGGTCTGGTGTGGGTATGCTATGATAGGTTCCGGAACGAAACTGTAAGGAAAGGGGGTCGCGCTGTGAAGGAGAGAACTTATCTTGCCTGTGATCTCAAATCATTCTACGCCTCGGTTGAATGCATCGAGCGCGGCCTCGATCCCCTGACCACCAACCTTGTGGTGGCGGACCTGAGCCGCACCGAGAAGACCATCTGTCTGGCGGTCACCCCCAGCCTGAAAGCCTGGGGCATCTCCGGCAGGGCGCGGCTGTTTGAGGTAATACAGAGGGTCAAGGAGGTCAACGCCCAGCGGCTGCGCTCCGCACCGGGGCGGCAGTTTACCGGCTCCTCCTCGGATGATACCGCCCTGAAAGCCGACCCCGGCCTGGCGCTGGACTACATCGTAGCCCCGCCCAGGATGGCCCACTACATGGAATGGAGTACCAGGGTCTACAATGTGTACCTGAAATACATCGCACCGGAGGATATCCACAACTATTCGATTGACGAAGTCCTAATGGACGTGACGAACTATCTGGACGCCTATAAACTCAACGCCAGAGAATTGGCAAGTAAGATCATTTCGGATGTACTGGAGACTACCGGCATCACAGCAACGGCGGGAATCGGCACGAATCTGTACCTCTGCAAAGTCGCTATGGATATTGTTGCGAAGCACATCCATCCCGATGTCAACGGCGTCCGCATCGCCAAGCTGGACGAGCGCACCTACCGCCGCCTGCTGTGGGAGCACAGGCCCCTCACCGATTTTTGGCGGGTTGGCGGCGGGTACGCCAGAAAGCTGGAGGCCCATGGCATCTATACCATGGGCGATGTCGCCCGCTGCTCCCTGGAGAACGAGGATCTGCTCTATAAGCTGTTTGGGGTCAACGCAGAGCTGTTGATCGACCATGCCTGGGGCTGGGAACCAGTCACAATGGCGGACATCAAAGCATACACGCCGGAGTCCAAGAGCATCGGCTCCGGGCAGGTTTTGCAATGTCCTTACGGTTATGACAAGGCCCGGCTGGTGGTGCGGGAGATGGCGGATCAGCTGGCGCTGGATCTGGTGGACAAAAGCCTGGTCACAGACCAGCTGGTACTGACAGTGGGCTATGATATTGAAAATCTGAAAGGCCGCGGGTATAAAGGGGAAGTGATCAGAGACCGCTACGGCAGGGCCGTCCCCAAGCATGCCCACGGCACCGCCAATCTGGAGGAGTACACCGCTTCCACCAGGCGCATCATCACTGCCGCTCTGGAACTGTTCGACCGGATCATTGACCGGAGCTTGCTGGTGCGCCGGCTTTATCTCACGGCCACCCGCGTTTCGGACGAGAAATCTGCGCCGGATAAGAAAGCCTTTGAACAGATGGATTTCTTCACTGACTATCACGCTGTTGAGGAGAAGCGGGCTAAGGAGACAGCGGAGCTTGAGCGGGAGAAGAAGGTGCAGCGGACGGTGCTGGACATTAAGAAGCGGTTTGGGAAAAACGCCATTCTCAAAGGCATGAATCTGGAAGAGGGCGCGACAGCAAAGGAACGCAATCG
Organism: uncultured Oscillospiraceae bacterium; assembly: GCA_910579725.1. Classification (GTDB taxonomy): domain Bacteria; phylum Bacillota; class Clostridia; order Oscillospirales; family Oscillospiraceae; genus Pelethomonas. The sequence continues at coordinate 9,674 of CAJTUD010000071.1, forward strand.
CACGATTGGAGGGCATCGCAGTGGGGAGGTATGACGATATCATCAACCTGCCGCACCACGTCTCCTCCACCCGCCCTCAGATGCCAATGATCGACCGGGCGGCTCAGTTCCAGCCCTTCCGGGCCCTGACCGGCTATGAGGACGCTGTCCAGGAGACGGCCCGGCTGACCGATGAGCGGCCCGAATTGACGGAGGATGAGAAGTCCATTCTGGATAGGAAGCTGCAAAGCCTGGCAGACAGGATTTCCTCCAAGCCTCAGATCACTGTGACCTGGTTTCGTCCGGACCAAAAGAAAACCGGGGGCGCATACGTCACCACCACCGGCCAATTAAAGAAACTTGATGATTATGCGGGCGCTCTGATCATGATGGGAGGAGAGCGGATCGTGATCGAGAACATTCTGGATATCCAGTGACTTACCGTCCGCCCGCCTTCCCGAACAGCTCCGCCTTGTGAGGCGGGGCGTGGACTTCCAGCAGATACCGCTCGTTGCCGCACTTGTAGAGGCAGACGCCCCGCTGGGGGTAGCGGATCAGCTCAAACTCGGACTCCTCCAGCTGGAGGTTGTCCATATAGAACCGCTTATCCACACTGCCGGCGTTGAAGAGGAACTGGTGGGTGGGGATGGCGAAGAGAGGCCGGGTCAGCTCCCGGATGCCGTCCACATCGAAGTCCTCCAGATTCTGACTGGCGAGGATGAGGGCGGATTCTTTCTTCCGCACCCGCTTGAGGGTGTTGCGGATATACTCAATGGTGGTCACGTTGGAAAGCCAGATGTACAGCTCGTCCAGCGTGGCCACGGTGTTTCCCTCGGTCAGCAGTTTGTCGCTGAGGTAGGACAGGACATTGAAGAGCATGGCGTCCTTGACGTTCCGGCTGGCCTGGAGGAGACCCTTCACGCCGAAGACCAGGAAGCGGCTGGACGTGATGTTGGTGTGGCCGTTGAAGAACTTGCTTTCAGCGCCCCTGCACATGGAGTGGAGGCCCAGCAGGACTTCCTGCAGCAGTTCCCGCGGGTACAGCGGGTTTTCCTCTCTGTCATAGTGCTGGTAGGCGTCCTCGATCACATCGTAGAGGTCGGAGAGGATGGGGAAATCATCGGGTCGCATGGACTGGAAATCCGTGTGATTGTTGAGTCCCCACTTCCTGTACAGCCGTTCCAGCATCAGCTCGATGGTGTCGATGTGGCGGTCAGAAAAGTCCTTATAGGCCCGGAAAAAGTCCTTGAGGAAGGAGATGTGCTGGCTCAGGCGAGTGCGCTGCCGGAAGGCGGCTGGCGCTTCCGGATCGTCCTCACCATCGGTATCCCACAGCTTGGGTTCCAGGGGGTTGATGATGTACTGCCCGCTCATGAGATCAGCGAAGCAGCCGCCCAGGTTGGCGCACAGGTCGATGAGCTCATGCTCAGGATCGAGGCAGAGAGCGGACTTGCCGCTCTCCAGGATATTGCAGAGAAGGAGCTTCAGCAGGTAGCTCTTGCCCTGGCCGGAGTTGCCCAGGATGAGGACACTGGCGGTAGTCTTATCCTCGGCGCGGCGGTCCAGGTCTACGATGATGTTGGAGCCGTAGCGGTCCCGGCCCACATAGAAGCCGTTGGGATCGTTCTTGCCGGAGTAGTTGAAGGGGAAGAGGTTCGCCACGCTGGAGGCGGGCAATACCCGTTCATAGAGGGAGCCGAAGACGTTGCTGCCGGCGGGGTTGGAGGCGAGGAAGCCCTCCCGCTGGCGGAGGAGGACACGGTCGGCGTTCAGCTTGGAGCGGGTCAGCTCGGCGGTCACATCGTCCCGAAGGGTGCGGAGACTATCCGAGTCCCTGGCGGAGAGTTCGATGAACACGGCGCAGTGTACCAGCGGCTCCCGGTTGCGGTGCATGGTGGTGATGAGCGCGGCCACGTCCTGGAGGTTGGCCTCGGCGGTGATACTCTGCTTCATGTCATTGGTGTTGCCGCGCTCCATCCTGCTCTTATTGGTGGCGTTGTGGAGGATGGCGTTCTCCTCAGCCGGCGTGACCTGGCGGGTGTAGATCCGCAGAGTGACGCCGCTTTTCTCGCCCAGATGCCGCAGCAGGGCCAGTCCCTCGGTGCTGGTGGGGTATCCGCGCAGGGCCAGGGTGCAATGATACGCACCGCCCAGGATATAGCTGTCCGTGTTGAACTTCACGGCGGCGGGGGCGATCATGTCCAGGAAGTCCTTGGGCGGTACAGCTTCCGGTTTTAATGCTGCTTTTTTCTTCCTTTTTATCTGCTTTTTAGCCATTGGCGCTCCTTTCCCCGTCAAAGCGGTCAAACTGCTCCGTGGTCACGTCCTGCTGGTAGTACACCGCCAGCAGACGCATCATGTCCTGCTCCTCCGCCATGCGGACGTGAAAGCCGCAGTCCCGGACGCGCTTCTCGATCTGCTTCAGGTGTCCGGCGTCCTCGGTGGACTTTTCCTCCCTGCGGTAGACGAGGGCGAACTCCCGCGCCGAGGCGGTGGTGGACTGGATCTCGTCCAAGTGGCCCATGTCCTGCCGGAGCAGCTCCCGCAGGGCGGGGAGATCCTCCTGCTCCAGCCGGGCCTGATAGTGGTGCTTGTTGCTCTGGAAGGATTCGCGGGAATCCAGGGCCAGCAGCTCCACTGCTTCCATACCCCGCAGCAGCTCCGTCAGGGCGCGGACGCGGCCCCGGACCCCCTCGGCGGACAGGACGGAGAGGTTGTCCGGGCTGACCAGATAAAAAACCAGCTCACCTCTGGCCGTCTTCAGGCCGTGATCGGTGAGCTGGTCAATTCCCATGAGCTGCCGGGTGGACAAATGCCGCCGCAGCTCTTTTTTCTGTTTTCGGTTCAAGTGGATACCTCCTACATCATCTGCATTCCCATACCGGGAGGTGCAGGAATTTCAATAAACTCCTGGGAAGGCTTGCTGGAAAACATATCCTGCAAAAACTGCCGGCCTCCCAGTTGTGCCGCTTTCTGAAACGCCCGGTTGAAGTCACCGCAGTCCATGACCGCTTTCCGGGTAAAGAGTGCTTCTCCGATATGAGGAAACGCCCCCTTATAGGTTCCAACAGAGAGTTCCCCTCCCGGCTGGATTCGGATATAGATTCCGTCCTCTCCGCCGAAATAGTAAAGCGCGCCGCGGCCATTCAGACTTGTGATTTTATCCTCAGTCCATTGAAAGCGGCTGTTTTCTGTGACAGCCAGCCACTGTCTCATTTCTGCGTCTGTCATTTTTGTGGGGCTCTCCACTCGTAATATTGCTGGTGCAGGAACAGGAAGCAGACAGCGCAGCGCAGGAAGTCCAGGATGCTGGCTCCCTCCATGCGGATGGAGAGGAAAGCGAACAGCACCGTCAGGATCATCAGGGATCATTGTCATTGAGCATCTGGGGGTACAGCAGATGCGGGGCGAATGGCGTGACGCCCTGGGCGATGGCATAGCGGCATGCCTGGCGTGCGAAATCAAGATTGTGCGCCACATCTCCGGAGAGGGGCGAGGCAATGTATACCAGTTGATTCATATCCGTCTTTTCCTCCTCTGTCCTTATTTGGGCGCCACGGCCTGGGCAACGGTGCGGGTGGTATTGACGGCAGCCTGGGCGGTATAGACGGCGCTCATGATGTTGGCTCTGGTGGTGGTGTCCAGGCCGAAGGTCCCGGCGATCCTGGGCACCTCACCCGCGGAGAGCATGAGGCCCAGTCCCAGCAGGGCGTGGTCCTTAAAGACCATCAGGCCCGCTACCAAAATGGTGGATTGCAGGAAGGCCGTCAGGCACAGGCCAATCACCTGTTTGCTCCACTGGACAAAGCCGTCTGTATAGCCTCTGGGGACGCTGAACATATAGAGGCTTCCCACGGCGATCTGGATGAGCAGGATGCCGCCTCGTTTGAGGTTGGCGAAAAAGACCTTAATCACAGCATAGGCCATCATGATGATGCAGAACAAAAGCATGATCGGGCTGGTAAGGACGCTCAGGCCAAAGCTGGGCGCGCCGGCCATATCCGCAAGGCTCTCCACACTCATCAGTTCCTCAATGATCCGTTCTCCCACAGTGCCGATGCTGGTTCCGGCTCCGGTCAAGCCAATTGCGAAGGTCCCTTGTAGGGACACGGACAGAGCGTAAAGCCGCACAGGCACCACGGTAAACAGGCTGACCGCCATAAACCCCTTGATGGCGTTGAGGGCCGTCTGCTGTAAGTTACCCCGGCCAGTGGAGTATTCGATCCCAAACTCAAAGCCGGAGACCACCAGGCTGACGCCGAAGAGCGCCCAGCCCAGCTGGGAGAAAAACAGGACGATGGCGCTGACCCAGTCCAGCTCGAACAGCTCCACGCCCATATTTCCCATCTCGGCAAAAAAGTTGCCGAGGAAGCCCACCACCTGTCCATAGAACCAATCGACCAGATTGTCCATGATGGTGGAGGCTACAAAGTCGAAGATAAAAATTGGGTATCACCTCTTTTCTGAATCAGGCTCCTGAAAAAGAAGCAGATAGTTTTCCGCCGCCTCCCAGAGCGTGTCAAGATCCAGAGCAGGGCGGCAGATGCCCCACTCTGGATCAGACCCGCAGCCTAGAGTTTCCCGCTTTCGCCGCAAAGG
>CAJTUD010000072.1 GCA_910579725.1 uncultured Oscillospiraceae bacterium
TCGAGCGCGGCCTCGATCCCCTGACCACCAACCTCGTGGTGGCGGACCTGAGCCGAACGGAAAAGACTATCTGTCTGGCCGTCACCCCCTCCCTGAAAGCCTGGGGCATCTCCGGAAGGGCCCGGCTGTTCGAGGTGGTACAGCGGGTCAGGGAGGTCAACGCCCAGCGGCAGCTGTCCGCACCGGGCCGGAAGCTCACCGGTTCCTCCACCGATGATACCGCGCTGAAAGCCGACCCCAGTCTGGCGGTGGACTACATCGTGGCTCCGCCCCGGATGGCGCACTACATGGAGTGGAGTACCAGGGTCTACAATGTCTATCTCAAATACATTGCTCCCAGTGACGTTCACAACTATTCGATAGACGAAGTGCTGATGGACGTCACCAACTACCTGGACACCTACAAACTCAGCGCCCGCCAGCTGGCGGTGAAGATCATCCAGGATGTACTGAAGACGACCGGCATCACCGCCACGGCGGGCATCGGCACGAACCTCTACCTCTGCAAGATCGCCATGGACATCTGGGCCAAACACGTCCAGCCGGATGCGAATGGCGTGCGTATCGCGGAGCTGGACGAGATGAGCTACCGCCGCAACCTGTGGGACCACCGTCCTCTCACGGATTTCTGGCGAGTAGGCGGCGGTTACGCTAAAAAGCTGGAGGCCAACGGCCTGTACACCATGGGGGACATTGCACGCTGCTCTCTGGGAGGACCAGGCGATTACCACAACGAGGACCTGCTGTATAAGTTGTTCGGCGTGAACGCAGAGACGCTCATTGACCATGCCTGGGGTTGGGAGCCGGTCACGATTGCGGATGTTAAAGCATACAAGCCGGAATCAAAAAGCATCGGCTCCGGTCAGGTCCTGCAATATCCCTACGGCTATGACAAGGCCCGGCTGGTGGTACGGGAAATGGCGGATCAGCTGGCGCTGGATCTGGTGGATAAGAAACTGGTCACGGATCAGCTGGTCCTGACAGTAGGCTATGACATTGAGAATCTGAAAGGTGTCTACCAGGGAGAGGTCACCACAGACCGCTATGGCCGCGCCATCCCCAAACACGCCCATGGCACCGCTAATATGGAGGAGTACACCGCTTCCACCAGGCGCATCGTCACTGCCGCTCTGGAGCTGTTCGACCGGATCGTTGACCGCAGCCTGCTGGTGCGCCGGTTTTATCTCACGGCCACCCGTGTAGCGGACGAGAGATCCGCGCCGGATAAGAAAGCCTTTGAACAGATGGACCTCTTTACCGACTACGCTGCATCGCAGGAGCGGAAAGCGGAGGAATCAGCGGAGTTGGAGCGGGAGAAGAAGGTACAGCGCACCATGCTGGACATCAAGCGGCGGTTTGGCAAAAACGCCATCCTGAAGGGAATGAACCTGGAAGAGGGCGCGACAGCAAAGGAGCGGAACAACATGATCGGAGGACATCGCAGTGGGGAAGTATGACGACATCATCGGCCTTCCGCACCATGTTTCCAGCACCCGGCCACACATGCCTATGCTGGACCGGGCGGCGCAGTTTCAGCCGTTTAGAGCCTTGACCGGCTACGAAGATGCCGTGCAGGAGACGGCGCGGTATACAGATGAAAAAGTGGAATTGACCGAAAATGAGAAGGCCCTTCTGGACATGGAGCTGCAGCGGCTGTCGGACGATATTGCCAACCGTCCCCAGGTGACGCTGACCTATTTCCGGTCCGACAAAAGGAAAGCCGGCGGGGCATATGTCACCACCACCGGCCGGCTGAAGAAAATTGATGATCTTGAGGGCACCCTGATTTTAGCCAGCGGAGAGCGGATCGTCATCGAGGATATCATAGAGATTCGATGAAGCTGCCATCACCGTCCGCCCGCCTTCCCGAACAGCGCCGCCTTATGGGGCGGCGCAACGACTACCAGCTGATGCCGCTCATTGCCGCACTTATACAGGCACTCCGTTTTCAGCGAAAACCGCACGATATCGTACTCCGCCTCCTCCAGCTGCAGATTGTCCATAAAAAAGCGCCGGTCGATAGAACCGGCGTTGAACAAAAACTGGTGGGTGGGGATGGAGAACAGGGGCTTTGTCATCTCCGCCACGCCGGGGAGGGCGAAGTCCTCGATATTCTGGCTGGCCATAATGAGGCTGGAGTCCTTTTTCCGGCACCGCTTGAGCATCCCCCGGATATACTCGATGGCGGTTGGATTGGAAAGCCATACATGAAGCTCGTCCAGCACCGCCACGGTATTCCCTTCGGACAGCACCCGGTCACTGAGGAAAGACAGGATATTGAACAGCAGCGCCCCCCGGAGATTCTGCGAGGCGTTTGACAGGTCCTTCACGCCGAACACCAGGAAACGCTCCGAGGTGACGTTGGTGTAGCCGTTGAAAAACTTGCTCTCCGCGCCCTTGCACAGGGAGTGGAGTCCCAGAAGGATCTGCTGCAGCAATTCGGCAGGATAGAGCGGATCGTTCTCTCTGTCATAATTCTGGTAGGCGTCCTGGATGACCGCGTAGAGGTCTGACAGGATAGGGTAGTCGGCGGGGTGCATCGTGGAATGGTCCGTGTGGTCGTTGATGCCCCACTTGCCGTACAGCCGCTCCAGCATCAGCTCAATGGCATCGATATGCCGGTCCGAGAAATCCTTGTAGGAGCGGAAGAAATCCTTCAGAAACGAGATATGCTGACTGAGCCGGGAGCGTTCCGAAAAGGCTGCGGGAGCATCCTCGTCGTCACAAGCTCCATATCCCTCGCTCCCGCCTGTCGGCGGGAGCTCGCTCATTCCGCTGCTCCTCCTCTCCCCATCGAACCCGCTTTGCTGGGCTTCGATGGGGGCCCCCATTTCCTCCCCGCCCATATCCCACAGCTTCGGCTCCAGCGGATTGATGCGATATTTCCCGCTCATAAGGTCAATGAAGCAGCCGCCCAGTTTTCCGCAAAGCTCCCCCATCTCATTTTCCGGGTCCAGGCAGATCACGGACTTCCCGGATTCCAGCAGATTGGTGACCAGCAGCTTCAGCAGGAAGCTCTTGCCCTGACCGGAGTTGCCCAGGATGAGGACGCTGGCGTTGGTCTTGTCGTCCGCGCGGCGGTCAAGGTCAACGATGACGTTGCTGCCGAATTTGTCTCTGCCGATGTAGAAGCCCTGGGGATCAGTCTTGCCGGAGTAGTTGCTGGGGTAGAGATTCGCCACGGAGGACGCCGGCAGGACCCGCTCGCACTTTGACCCGAATGCATTCCGGCCAGCCGGATTTGCGGAGAGAAAGCCCTCCCGCTGCTTGAGCAGAAGGCGGTCTGCCTCCAGCCTGGAACGGATCAGCTCGCCCGTCACAGTGTCCCGCAGGGTCCGCAGGGCCTCCAGGCTGTCTGCGGCAAGGTCGATATAGACCGCGCAGTGCATCAGCGGCTCCTTGCTGCGGCGCAGGGCAGCCACCATCGCGGCTACGTCCTGGAGGTTGGCCTCCGCTGTGACGCTCTGCTGCATGTTGCTGGTGCTGCCGCGCTCGAATCTGCTGCGGTTGGAGGCGTTCTGGATGATCTTCTGCTCCTCCGCCGTCGTGACCCTCCGGAGGCTGATGGTTAGGTTTACCCCGCTGCGCTCCCCCAGGTGGCCAAGGAGGGCCAGCTCCTCCGTGGTGGTGGGGTAGTTCCGCAGGGCCATGACGCAGTGGTAGGCATTGCCCAGGATAAAATGGTCCGTATTGAACTTCACCGCCGCTGGAGCGATCATATCCAAAAAGTCTTTGGGCTGAGGCTCCGGCACAGGTCTTGCTTTTTTCGTGGTTCGTTTAGGCATCCGCGTTCACCCACCTTTCGCCGTCCATATCTTCAAACACCTCTGTTGTCATGTCCTGCTGGTAGTACACCGCCAGCAGCCGCATGAGATCCTGCCGTCCTGCCTGCCGCACCCGGAAGCCCTGATCCCGGATGTTTTTCTCCAATCGGGTCACCTGGCTGCGGGCGTTCTCCTCCTTCTGGCGGTCCAGCTCAAAGACCAGGGCGAACTCCCGCGCGGAGGCGGTCCCGGCCTGGATGCTGTCCAGGTGGGCGGCGTCCTGCCGCAGCAGCTCCCGCAGGGCGGGGTTCGTCTCCTGCTCCATGCGGCGGCGGTACCAGTCCTTGTTGCTCTGGAAAGATTCACGGGAATCCAGCGCCAGCAGCCGGACGGACTCCACGCCCCGCAGGAGGTTGGTCAGGGCCACGATCTTCCCCCGAACGCCCTCCGAGGAGAGGACGGAGAGATTGTCCGGCTGGATAAGGAAAAAGACCAGCTCACTGCGGCCTGCCTTCAGGCCGTTTTCCGTGAACTGGTCGATCCCCATGAGCTGCCGTGTGGACAGCAGCCGCTTCTGTTCCTTCTTCTGTTTTCTATTCACGCCGCTCCCTCCATTCGTAGAACTGCTGGTGTAGGAACAGGAACGAGACCGCATTGCGGAGAAAATCCAGGATACTGGCGTCCTCCATGCGGATGCTGAGAAAGGCATACAGCACCGTCAGCACCAGCGGCAGCAGGAAGCCGAAGGAGGCCAGCGCCAGGACAGAGAGCAAAAGCCCAATGCCCACCACCGCCAGGTCCTTCAATTCCCACAGCCACAGTGTCGGCTTCGCAGTCAGGTTGTCGGGATAGATAAAAATTGGGATCACCTCCAACATCTGAGGGCCGCCATGATGGCGGCCCCCGCTGTGTTACTCCTGTTCGCTGCTGCCATCCCCAGAGTCATTCTCCTGGGGTTCGGTGTCTCCGGCCTCCCGCTGTCCGGCCGCCTCCAGCTCCCGCTTGATGAGACCGATGACGAAGTCCTTCTGACTGAGCTTCCTGCCGGTGCGCTGTCTCTCACGCTCCAGATGGTCCTTAATGCGGTTGAACAGTTCTTCCGGGATCTGGAAGGCTAATGTTTTAGTAAATTCCATGGTTTTGTCTCCTTTTCTGCTTTGAGTTTCATAGTAGGTGGTCAGTATTTGCGTGATGTACTCGCCCCGCGGCATTCCCGCCTTCTCCTGCTCCTCCCGTATCCTAGCCAGGAGGGAGGCGGGAACCTGGGCGCACAGGTTGGCTGTCTGTTCCATAGCGTAATCGCTCCTTTCCTGCTTTGTAATGCCAAGTATATCGAAACTTCTGTCGTAAAGCTATCACCAAACCCAACGAAGATATTGCCGGAAAGGAAGCAGAAGCAACAATCCTACAGCCCCGCCCGCAGTACCAGGGCGATCCCCTGCATGAGGTACTCCACGCAGGGCACCGCAACGCTATTCCCAAGGGCTTTGTAGCGTGAGGAGTCGGAGGCCCCCGACAGCTCTGTCCAAAAATCGGGAAAGCCTTGGAGTCTCTCGCATTCCAGTGGTGTCAGCCTCCGGATGAGCAGAGGACTGTCCACGATCAGCTTATCCTGTCCTACATACTGGCTGTTGGGGTCTTTTCGGTCGCTGCTGGTCAGTGCGCCCACCGTTTCCTGATACGCCGACTGGCAGACAAGGTCGGTGGCGTCCTTATGCTGGCGGGCGCTCTCGGTAGACGCTACATCGTTATCCTTGAACACATCCACTCTCTGCCGCGAAAAGACCGCGTGGTGATCCGTGGCGGTCAGCGTGTATGCGATGCCCTCCTGACAGCCCAGGCCATTGCCGCCGTTCTGAGGCTGGCGGTCGATGACGTTGCCGGAGATACAGATCGGTTCCTGCACTTGCAGAGCAAGAGGGAGATTGTTGCCCCCAGTGCCACCGCGATTCGTCAATGTGGGGGATACTTTGTGCGGTCCCGTATATCTCGCATCAATGCCGTGATTCTCAAATAGTTCAATAACCACGCGCGCTTCTGCTTCCTGCTGCAGCCCCATGACCAGCGGCTGATGTCCATGCTCCTGTGCCCGCAGCGTCCCCGCCACATCTTCAGAGCAAGACATGACTCCGCCGCCCTGGTCATTGAGGCAGATCAGCGGCAGATGAGCGCCCATCTGCGCCCGGAGCGTAGGCGTCATATCGGTTGTGAGATCCATGCGCTGGCCTCCGTGATCCGTGAGACAGAGAATGGACGGCACCCCGCTTTCCGAGGCTTTCAAAGTGGGAGCGCACTCCTTCTGATAGCCGATCCCGCCCGCTGTGGGTGCGGCTCCGGCGCAGAAGCCTGCTACAAACAGAAGCCCGCCCGGTTTTTGTTCTCCGCTATTGATGGTTGGCGAAACACCAAGCGGTGTGGATATACGTCTTTGCTGATTATCCCAGGGCGTCAAACTTCCGGTTGCCCCAGCTGTGAAAAGCAAACCGCCAGGATTCCGTCCGCCGCCGCCGTCCGCACTGGCCAGTGTGGGGGACTTGCTCTCCGGGGTAAAGATGCGGGCCTGCTGGGTGTCCCAGGGAGTGAGGCAGTCCTGCGCGATGAAGGTCTGCTGCTTCATCCCCGGCTGCGCCCCCAGTGCGCCGGCCACATCGTGGAGATCACGCACCTCATCCCGCTGGTTGGCGGCGAAGGCGATGGGTTCAGACGCCGGAACCGCCAGTGGAATCAGTCCCGCCTGTGCCATCAGAGCTGTTTTCAGCTGGGGCGGCAGATCCTTCCCGCGTTCTTTCGCCCTGCGCAGGATACCCAGGCAGGCTGTTTTGCTTAAATAGTATTTGCGGGGCGGAGCCTCCTGCAAAATCTGCGACAAGGAAAATACGTCTTCTTCGCTGAGGGGTGCGGGGCCAGTATTGAGCGTCGAAGACCCGCCAGGCGAGGGAGAAATCAGCTCCCAGTATGATTCGCCCAGCAGGTTGCCATGCCCAGGGGTGAGGTCCAGGGACATAAACGGGATCGACCTTAATCCGGACGATCTCCTCGAGGACGATGCGGAAGTCCTCCCCCTTGGGCGTTCCGCTGCTGAACGCGCCGGGGACATTTTCCCAGCACATCCATCTTGGCCGAACAGCGATACCTGATCGGCCTCGCTGTACATCTGCATTTCGCATCTCCTTTACGATCCGAATTTGTTCCATAAAAAGGCCGGAGCGTTCGCCGGCCAAACCAGCTCTCGCGCCGGCCACACTCAGTCCTGACAGGGACTCCCTCCGCAAATGACATCCACAGGCGGCAGCAGCGCCCCGTCCAGTTCAGTGATGTCCCCTACATGGATCATGTTGGGGAAATGGTGTTTCGTGACCCGGATAGGGAACGGCTCGATCTCACTGGCCCAGACGGGAGTGATGCCATTGCGTACCGCCGCCAGGGGGAAACCGCCGATGCCGTCGAAGAGCGATCCCAGCGTCAGTGCAGTTCCATGTTCCATTGCGATGCCTCCTTCTCCAGCGGCTGGACGGTATTGTCGTAGTTCGGCTCAAACATACACCGCTGGCCATTGAACGCCATGGCCGCCTCCCTGGCTTCCACTTCCGAATCGAACGCCAGAGGGCGGCCATATCTGTCGCACCGCCACCGGACGGTCCGGCCCCACGGGGAATCCGGATGGGTAGCGGCTGTGACGCCATATTTCATTGTCTGACCTCCTCACATAGCCATCGTTACAGCTTCTGCCGTCTGACTGTTCTGTTCCGGGACCAGGAGCCGCTCCGGTGCAAGATCCTCTGATATATCCATCCGATGCACCGGGATACGCAGTCGTTCGGCCTCCTCGATCTCCGCCTGCATCCCGCTGCTGGTCACGGAACCGAAGGCCCACAACTCATCGCAGCGATGCAGGAGGGTCAGGCCCATCTCGATGCCCGTCTGCCTCTCCTCCGGAACGGCATCATCCAGCACAGCCGGATACAGCAGGTGGGGCGCAAAAAAGGCGTGTCCGCTCTCCATGACGGTGCGGCACGCCTGCTTCGCGTATTCCACGTTACGCTCCACATCCCCGGCATACGGGGACGCTACATAGATCAGTTTCAACCTTCTGCCTCCTCAACATAGTGATGTCATTTCCGGTCCCGCAGGCTGGGGCGTATCCATCAGCGACTGCCAGCTTGCAGGTATTTTCAGAGTTTTTCCGAGACGGGACAACTCCTGCTCCGCGGTATACCGCAGAGCTTCCCGCACCATGGGAAGCCAGGCGCCCAGATCCTCGGGCTGTGATGCTTGAAAATCCGCCTGGAACAAGAGGACGTCCTCATATCTTTTCCAGCTTCCGCTGTGATCCTCATTCCAGACACAGTCCGCGGAAGTAATGACCACTCCCTCATCGCTGCAGTTTACCCACACGGATCTATCCAGGCTGGGCAGACGGAAAGCCATCGTCCCGACCATACAGCCGCCGCCAGTGTTTCCATATGCCTGCCCTGTTGCCACATAGTCTTCCGGATCAAAATCAGGCTGCAGGTCATAGGTGCGAATGGCTTCCACTGTAAGATCCTGATCCGGCAAACTGCTGCCATTGAAATTGATGCAGTGATACCCGGCAGCGGGATGCTTGTTCAGACAGCCGTTTCGAAGATCGTGGATCTTCAACTCAGCCGCCTCCTTGCCGGTAAAAAAGAGGCGCGCTCCATTTTCTGCCAGGTAGCCGTTCTGACCGGACAGAGGCCCGTCTGTCCAGCCTTCTGCCCAGATTACATAGACAGGCGGAGCGGTGGTTTTGATCTGTTCCATTTGCAGTCTCCCCTTATTTGATTGCCGCCGCTACGGCCTTGGTGGTGTTCACCGCCGCCTGGGCGGTGTAGACAGCGGACATGATGTTGGCGCGGGTGGTGGTGTCCAGTCCGAAGGTCCCGGCGATCCTGGGCACTTCTCCTGCGGAGAGCATCAGTCCCAGCCCCAGCAGCAGGTGTTCCCGGAATGCCAGGAGGCCCGCCGCCAGGATGGTGGCCTGGAGGAACGCCGTCAGGCACAGGCCGATGACCTGCTTCATCCACTGGAGGAACCCGTCCGAGTAGCCGCGCGGCACGCTAAACATGTAGAGGCTCCCCACCGCGATCTGGATGAGCAGGATGCCGCCCCGTTTCAGATTTGCAAAAAATATTTTTATCACGGCGTATCCCATGGCGATCACGCAGAAGATCAGCATGATCGGACTGGTGAGCATGGACATCATGAAGTCCGGCGCGCCGGTCATGTCACTGAGGCTGGTCACGGCGGAGAAGTCCTCCATGATCTGCCGTCCCACCTCTCCAATGCTGGTCCCCAGTCCGGTGATCTCCGCGGTGAACTGCCCCTGCAGGGTCACGGACAATTCATACAGCCGCACCGGGACGGTGGAGAACAGGCTGACCGCCAGGAAGCCCTTCACGATGTTCAGCGCCGTCTGCTGGATACTGCCCCGTCCGGTGGAGTAATCCAGACCAAACTCAAAACAGCAGACCACCACGCTGACGCCGAACAGCGCCCAGCCCAACTGGCTGAAAAATGTCACGACGGACTGCACCCAGGTCAGCTCGAAGAGTTCCACGCCCATCATGCCCATGATGGCGAAGAAGTTCCCCAGGAACCCCACGAGCTGTCCATAGAACCAGTCCATGAGATTGCCCATGATCGTGTCCGCTACAAAATCCCAGATAAAGATTTGTGTCACCTCCGTTTCCCTGCGTTGACACGCAGGCATAAATTGGTTAGAATGATTGCAAGAAAATTTGCAGGAGCCGCCCATGACCTATGAGGAGTTCAAAAGTCAATATCCCATTCGGCTGAACCGGCAGCAGGAGGAGGCCGTCCGTCAGACAGAAGGGCCCGTCCTGCTGCTGGCGGTGCCGGGGAGCGGCAAGACCACCGTGCTGGTCACCCGTCTGGGGTACATGCTCCATTGCAAAGGCATCCGCCCGGAGCAGATACTGACCGTGACCTACACCGTGGCGGCCACCAGGGATATGAAGGCCCGGTTTATCAGCTTCTTCGGGGAAGGCCACGCGGACAAGCTGACCTTCCGCACCATCAACGGCCTGTGCGCGGTGGTGATCGGGCGCTATGCCCGGCAGAAGGGAACGGAGCCCTTCGCCCTGCTGGACGATGAGCGGCAGATCAACAGCGTCATCCGCGATCTGCTGGCCCGCACCGGAACCGCGTTCCCCAGTGACCTTCAGGTGAAGGACGCCCGTACCCATATCACCTACTGTAAGAACATGATGCTGACCGAGGCGGAGATCCACACCCACAAGGTAGACGGGATGGATTTTCCTCGGGTTTACTTCGAATATCAGGACTATCTCCTCCGCAGCAGGCGCATGGACTACGATGACCAGATGGTCTTCACATACCGCATCTTCCGGCAGCACCCGGATATCCTGGCATATTTCCAGCACCGGTGGCCCTACATCTGCGTGGACGAAGCCCAGGATACCTCGAAGATACAGCACGCCATCCTCCGCCTGTTGGCATCCGGCAGCAGCAATATCTTTATGGTGGGGGATGAAGACCAGAGCATCTACGGCTTCCGTGCCGCATGGCCCCAGGCTCTGCTGGAGTTTGAGCAGGTCTTTCCCGGCGCGAAAGTATTGAAGCTGGAGACCAACTACCGCTCCACCCGCGCCATCGTGGAGAAGGCGGATGCGTTTATCCGCTGCAACCAGAACCGCAGACAGAAGAAAATGCGTACCGAGAACCAGCAGGGCAGTCCCATCCGCAGGATCATGCTGGAGGACTACAACCGCCAGTACAATTACCTGCTGAAAGTGGCGGAAAACTGTGAGGAGTCCACGGCAGTCCTCTACCGCAATAATGACAGCGCCCTGCCGCTCATCGACCTGCTGGAGCAGAAGGGGGTCCCTTACGCCTGCCGCCAGCGGGAGGGATTTTTCTTCACCAGCCCTCTGGTGCGGGACATCACCGACATGCTGGAATTCGCTTTCGATGACGGCAACAAGGACCTGTTCCTCCGCTTCTATTACAAATTGGATTTGAAGCTGAAAAAGGCCGTGATCTCGCAGCTGCTCTACGGGATGCCCAAGGACAAGAGCGTCTTTGAGGTCCTGCTGGAGAGCGGCGGGCTGGAGCCCTGGCAGATCGGGAAGGTGAAGGCCATGCAGACCCACTATTCCAAGCTGCCCTACCTGACCAGCTTCGCCGCCATCCAGCGGCTGGTGCGCTATATGGGATATGGCGACTACCTCCAGGAGCAGCATGGCGACACGACCAAACTGGACATCCTTCTCTCTCTGGCGAATCAGACGCCCTCGGTGGGGCAGTTCCTCCTGCATTTGCAGGAGTTGAAGGAACGCATTGAGACTCTGGAGCCCCGCCCGGACTGTCCCTTCGTGCTGTCCACCATCCATGCCAGCAAGGGGCTGGAGTATGACCATGTGATCCTGATCGACGCGGTGGACGGGCTACTGCCCTCTGCGGATGAAGCCGAGGAATTGGAGGAGGAGCGGCGGTTATTCTACGTGGGCGCCACCAGGGCCAGGAAGCAGCTGGAATTTCTCTGTTACGAGAACAAATTCGGAGAGCCCTCCGATGCCTCGTTCTCATTCGTCTCTCAGTTTTTAGGCGAGGAGCCGGAGAAAGAGCCGGAACGCAAGGCCCAGCCCGCCAAATCAGCCGGTCCATCCAAAGAACAGATCGCTAACTGGATGAAGGACTACATCCCCGGCACAGAGGTCACCCACAAGATTTTCGGTCGCGGCCTGCTGACCAGGCGGGAAGGGACTTTTGCAACCATCTCCTTTATGGAAGCCGGGACCAAGAAGGTAGACCTGGTCACTTGCCTGCGGCAGGAAAAGATATGGCTGACGCATTTTGTGTAGCGTCACATGGTCATCTCCATCCCCGCCTTTGGCGCTGAAGTTTTAGACAGCGAAGCAATAAACTCCTTTTCCGCAGGAGACGTGGCGCTCTGCCCGTTGATCTCCCAGTCCGCCAGAACGCCGAATGCGTCGTTACATTCCTGTACGGTGACAACGGGACCGGATTCGTTCATCCGGAGAATCGCTTCCGCCACGATGCGGGCGGCGGGATCGTCTCCCTGGCTGAAGGCCGTCAGCTCGTCCTTGGTCAGGTACGTTCGCAGCGCCATCTGCTCTTTGGTATATGCACGCATCTCCGCCGTACAGTTCTGATCATCGGGCAGACGGACATCCCCCTCCTCAAACGGATTGGGCGTCAGCAGAAGGATGGCGGTCAGCGGCGAAACGGCATCTGTGGACACACCGATTCCATAGGGCCCGGGCCCCATTTTGCATATCCCGTGGGTCAGCTCCCGAAGCTGTTCCGCCAGAAGAACCATTCTGTTTTTGATCTCGCTCATCTCTGCCCTCCTTCTTAAATTCCGATGATGGTCCAGATGTAAGTGGGGGCGGTGAGGGTAAGGATGAGACAGGCGAACAGGATCACCGGACCGGTCCACTCAAACTGGCCGTGTTTCTTGTAATCAAAGTATGCCATAGCCGATTTCCCGAAGAACGCGATGGTCAAAACCATGTCCAACGCGGGGAAAACCACGTTATTGACAACGGTTTTGATCTGCCCAGCGGCGTCATTCCAGGTACTCTCCACTACCGCGCCCACATCGCCCCTGCCGCCGGACGTAGCGAAAGCAGGAACGCAGAGGATGGACATCACCACCAGGACAAGGAGCAGGGGCCGCAGATGTTTTTTGAATTTTCGCATAAATACCTCCCAAAAGCTGGAGGGCCGTCCCGCAGGACGGCCCTCTCCATTATTACATGGTTTTCAAATCAGTACCCTGTTCTGGGCAGGGGTTTACCGGGTTTATAAACCGTGGTGACCCAGCGGTCCGTCGCCATGATCCACTGCCCGTTGTAGACGCCGCCCACGTCCGCCTGATTGACGAACTTGGTACCGCCCGTCAGGCTGGAGAGGACATTGCAGTAAACCGCGGGAGCCTCCACCTGCCGGAAGTTAGACGGGACCACACCGAACACGCACATAAACTCCGTCACACACTCGTTGGAGGCCAGCCCCAGCGCGGCGGGAGAAGCGATGATGACCCTGTTCTGCTGGGTGCTGACATTGTCCGCCAGCGTGCGGTACTCGCTGCTGAGGTTGGTTTTGTAGACGATCTTGTAATTCCCAGGCACATTGTAGGTCCCGGTGACGATCTTATCCAGCCGCACTGCCTTGGTGGGCAGGGTGTCTCGCCAGTAGAAAGATGTGAGCGCGGTAGTGGAGTTGTTGCCGATGCCGGAGAGATCATACTTGATGCTCTGACCGGGAACAACCTCGCTGTAGCCCCGCTTGGTAATAGAGACGTTGGTGTAGAGGCTCTTGTTGGTCATAGCCGCCTTGACGATCTGGCCGGCGTACTCGATCTCCACCTCGATGGGCGTCTTGTCCAGGCCGTAGTAATCTGCTGATTTGGATTCCACAACCTTATAGCGGCCCAGGGGCAGGGGCCGGGACTTGGCGACACCGTTCTTGTCTGTCTTGATCGTGTCCGCCAGGTTGCCGGAGCGATGCTCATAGATCTCAAACTCCGTGTTGGGCAGGGGCGTCCCGGCAGGCCAGCCGTTCATGGTGTTGTACTCAGCGGAGGTCTTGGTCACCTGGATCTGGCCGGTGATGGGGGTGTTCTTCCACTCCACGATGGTCGTCTCGCCTGCGGTGACATAGACCGTCTTCATCTCGGTGTCCACCAGATAGCCCTCGTTCTCCAGCTCCTTGAGGTAGTACCGCCCGGAGGTGGTCAACCCCTCAATATAAACGTACCCAGAATTGTCGGAGGTGTACTGCCCGACAGGCTTGTGGCCACTGTCATACAGCAGATAGCGATAGGTAATCCGCCGCTTTTACTGCCCTCATGAGAGGACAGCAGTCA
>CAJTUD010000073.1 GCA_910579725.1 uncultured Oscillospiraceae bacterium
GCCGGGAGGAGGGTTACTACTGGCGGCTGCTGGCGTATCACCGGGCGTACGCCCAGAGGCTGGCCCGGGCGCTGGAGCTGCTGGCGGAGGGCCGGAGGGCCGAAGGCCGGGAGGCCTGGCTGGCCCTGAGAGATCTGATCTGTGAAAATGAGCCGGAATACCAGTCCAGCCTGGACGTGTACCGGGTGCTGGAGGTTACGGCAAACTATACTGGCTTCCGGGATTTGGAAGCGTGAAAGAGGGGAAGAGCATGGGTCACGAATATTATTACTACACCAGAGAGCAGCTGCTGCACGCACCGAAGCTGCCCGTCGCCGTCATGGAGGACAACGCCGCCGTATTCCGGACCATGGCCAGGGAAATGGCGGAGGAGATCAAGCGGAAAAACGCACTGGGCGAGAAAACGGTATTCATCTGTCCGGTGGGTCCGGTGGGACAGTATCCCTTTTTTGTGGATATGGTCAACCAGGAAAATATCAGCCTGAAAGACGTATGGTTCCTGAATATGGACGAATATCTCACCGATGAGAAGGAGTGGATCGACAAATCCCACTCTCTCAGCTTCCGGGGCTTCATGGACCGGACGGTGTACAGCAAAATCAAGCCGGAGCTGGTGATGCCGGAGAGCCAACGGATTTTTCCGGACCCCAGGGACCCGGAGAACATGGAGCGGACGATCCGGGATTTGGGCGGCGTGGACATCTGCTTCGGCGGCATCGGCATCAACGGCCACGTGGCCTTCAACGAGGCCCAGGACGAGCTGACGCCGGAGCAGTTTCGCGCCCTGCCCACCCGGGTGCTGGAAATCTCCCGGGAGACCAGAACCGCCAACGCCATCGGGGATCTCAACGGAGCCGTGGACGACATGCCCCGCTGGTGCGTCACCATCGGCATGAAGGAGATATGCGGCGCCCGGAAAATCCGCTTGGGCTGCTTCCGGGACTGGCACCGGGCCGTGGTCCGTCACGCCGCTTACGGGGAGCCGTCCGCCCACTTCCCGGCGACTCTGCTCCAGGAGCACCCGGACGCGCTGCTGCGCATCACGGAATTTGTCGCCAATCTGCCCGAATAAGGGAGGAATCATGAAGACTCGCTATATCGTAAACGGCCGGGTGTATACCGGCCGCAGCTTCCAGGAAAAGACGGTGGGCATTCAGGACGGAACGCTCCGCCTGCTGCCTCCGGACGCGCCGGTGTCCGGCGAGGTCCATGACGCGGCGGGGAAGCGGGTGGTCCCCGGCTTTATCGACATCCACACCCACGGAGCGGTAGGGGTGGACGTCAACGGCGCGCCGCCGGAGGATCTGGAGAAAATCGGCCGGTTCTTCGCCGGAAACGGCACCACCTCCTGGCTGGCCTCCGTTCTGACGGATACGGAGGAGCAGACTCGCTGGTGCATCGACCAGTGCAGGGCCGCCCGGAAGGCGGCGTCCGCCGGAGCGGAGCTGCTGGGAATTCATCTGGAAGGCCCCTTCCTGGCCCCGGCCTACAAGGGAGCCATGCCGGAGCATCTGCTGCGGAAGGGAGACGCGGCGCTGCTGCGCTCCTATCAGGAACAGGCGGAGGGCTTTATCAGGTATCTTACGGTCTCCCCGGAGGTAGAGGGGACCGTCGAACTGATCTCCGCCGCCCGGGAGCTGGGGATTGCTGCCGCCATCGGCCACTCGGGGGCGGATTATGACACCGCCATGGCGGCCATCGCCGCCGGGGCGCAGGCGGCCACCCACACCTTCAACGCCATGCAGCTGCTCCACCAGCATCGGCCTGCCATTCTGGGAGCGGTACTGGAGAGCGGCGTGTACTGCGAGGCCATCTGCGACGGCCGGCACCTGCACCCGGGAATTGTGCGGCTGCTGCTGAAGGTCAAGGGGCCGGACCGGGTGGTGGCCATTACCGATTCCATCATGGCTGCCGGTCTGCCGGACGGAAAGTATCATCTGGGGGTCAACGAGGTGGTGGTGGAGGACGGCGACGCCAAGCTGGCCTCCGACGGCACCCGGGCAGGCAGCACGCTGACCCAGGACGCGGCCCTCCGGAATCTTCTTGCCTTCACCGGCAGGTCTCTGGAGGAGATACTGCCGCTGCTGACGGAGAATCCGGCGCGGCTCATCGGGGTGTTTGACCGGAAGGGATCCATTGCGGATGGAAAGGACGCCGATCTGGTGATTCTGGATCAGGACAACCGGGTGGCGGACGTTTTCCTGCGGGGCGAGCGGCTGGGCTGAAAGCCTGCGCGGGAAGCGGAGAGAGGGAAGGGGGGCAGCATGCTGCAATTTGAGCAGGGCGCGAATCCGGCAAGGGTGAAGGCGGCAAATCAATCCGCCATTTTAAAGACCATTTACCACCACGGTCCCATTACACGCGCCGAGATTGCCCGGCGGCTGGGGCTGACGCTGCCCACCATCACCACCAACGTCAGCGCCATGATCGGCCGCGGCATCGTCCGGGAGAACGGCTCTTCCCAGTCCGGCGTGAGCTACCTTGGACGGAAGGCCCACCCGGTGGACATTGCGCCCGAGTCCCGCCGCTTCATCGGTATGGAGATCCAGGGCTCCCGGCGGACGCTGTGCCTGGTGGATTACCGGGGCCGGACCCTCTACGCCCGGGAGGACGGTGAGGACTGCCCGGACTATGGGCGGAACATGGAGCTTGCCCGGGATATGGTGGTTCAGGCGCTGGACGCCTGCCGCCTCCGGTTGGAGGACGTGGCCGGCATGGGGGTGTGCATGCCCGGACTGGTGGACAATGAGCGGGGCGTGCTGGAGGTGCGGCCAAGCCTCAACTGGTTTGACAGGGATATCCGGGGGGATATGGCGGCGCTGACGGGGTACGCCGGGCCGGTCAGCGTGGAAAACAACGCCTGCGCCAGGGCTTACGGAGCCCAGCTGTTTCGCCGGGATGCCCTGGGGGATGCCCAGACCTTTGCCTATCTGTTCATCAACGTGGGGATCGCCTGTCCCCTGGTGCTCAACACTGCCAGCGTCTTTGGCTCCGTAGTGGGCGCGGGAGAGGTGGGCCACATGGTTATGGAGCGGGGCGGTCCCCGCTGCAACTGCGGAAACCAGGGCTGTCTGGAGGCGTACTCCAGCGACTGGGCGGTGCTGCGGCGGTGCAGGGAGGTCCTGGCCGGAGGCGGAGGGCCCGTACTGCGCCGGATCTGCGGGGGAGAGGCGCCAACCATGGAGCACCTGCTGAAGGCCCAGGAGGCAGGGGACAAGGATGCGGCGGAGATTGTGGAGAAGGCGGTCCACGTACTGGGGGTGGCTGTGGCGAACATCAATAATTTTGCCTGTCCCAGCAGGATGCTCATTGAGGGCAAGCTTTTCTGCCGCCAGGAGAACCGGGAGCTGCTGCTGGAGGTGGTGCGCCGGAACCTGTGCAGTGTGATCCGCACAGGAACCCGGTTCATCTTCGTGGAGCCGGATGCCTTCAGCGGAGCCATGGGCGCCGCCGCCGTGTCCATCTGCAAGAATCTGGAGACATACGTGGAAGGCTGAAAAGACCGGACGGATTTTCCGTCCGGTCTTTTTATGTCCTGTTTCTCTGGATTTCGCTGATATCGTAGGGGGTGGTCTGGTAAACAAAATAGTTCAGCCAGTTGCTGTAGAGCAGGTTGGCGCAGGAGCGCCAGGTGACTCTGGGCGGCTGGGTGTCGTCATCGTTGGGATAGTAGTTTTCCGGTACCGCAATGGGCTTGCCCAGATCCTTATCCCGCCGGTACTCCTGCTCCAGCGTGCGGGCGTCGTATTCGCTGTGGCCGGTGATGAAAATCTGCCGGCCGCTTTCGGTAGACAGGGCGTAAACGCCCGCCTGAGCGGAGGTGGCCAGAATCTTCAGGCTGGGGACCTTCTCCACGTCCTCCCGGCGGATGGTGGTGTGGCGGGAGTGGGGCACCATGAACACATCGTCGCTGCCCCGAAAGAGCATGTTGCTCCTGCGCTCCACCACGTGGGGAAACACGCCGAAGAGCTTCTTCTCCAGAGGGTACTTTTGGATGCCGTAGTGGTAGTACAGTCCCGCCTGGGCTCCCCAGCAGATATGGAAGGTGGAGTGGACGTGGGTCTTGCTCCACTCCATGATCTCGCACAGCTCCGGCCAGTACTCCACCTCCTCAAAGGGCAGGTGCTCCACCGGCGCGCCGGTGATGACCATGCCGTCGTAGTTGTTCTCCCGCACGTCGGAGAAATGGCGGTAAAAGGCCAGCATGTGCTCCTGGGGGGTGTTTTTGGGCACGTGGCCCTGGGGCGCAATGAGCTCCAGCTCCACCTGGAGGGGGGTGTTGCTCAGCAGGCGGCTGAGCTGAGTCTCAGTGGCAATCTTGGTGGGCATCAGGTTCAGCAGCAGAATTTTCAGTGCCCGGATGTCCTGCGTGACGGCCCGCTGCTCCGTCATGACGAAGATATTTTCGTCCTTCAGGGTTTTGGCGGCGGGCAGCTCGTTGGGGATACGAATGGGCATAACGCGTCTCCTTGCTTTCAGGGTTTTGGTGGAATAAGTTTCGCTTTTCTCGCGGCGGCCAGCATAATAAGGTAAAAGACCGTCAGATAAATGGGGAAGATTCCCATGTGAACCGCCTGACCCAGCACGCCGCAGATTGCCGGGGCCGCCAGAATGCCCACGTAGGACGCCGCCATCTGGGTTCCCATGACGGACTGGGAGACGTCTTTTCCGAAATTCCGCGGGGTGAGATAGTTGAAATTGGGGAACATGGGGCCGTTGCCCAGCCCTGTCAGGAATAACCCGATCCCCGCCGTCCATGCAGTGCCCGGCAGCAGCAGGATCGCCAGTGCCGCACCCAGAACCGCCTGACCGATGCCAATGATCCGCCAGCTGTCCAGCCGGGCCGCCAGCAACCCGGAGAGGAACCGCCCCAGAGCCATGCCCGCGTAGTAGAACACGACCATTCCGGCGGCCTGCTCTGCCGTCACATGCCTGACCTCCACCAGGAAGGTGCTGGCCCAGTTGCCGCAGGTGCACTCAATGGCGCAGGAGGCGATAAACAGAACCCACATCAGCTTCACGCCGGGTATCCGGGCAATTTCTCCCAGACGAAGGTCCTTTGTCCGCTTCTGCGGCCCGGCTTCCGTTACCGGATGGACCTTTCCCCACACCGGCAGGGTGCAGGCCAGCAGCGCCGTGATGGCCAGCTGGATGATAAAGGCGATTCGGTAGCCGCCCCGCCAGCCCGCCTTGCCGCCGATCACCTGGGACAGAATAAAGGGGCTGATGGTGACACCGATGCCGAAAAAGCAGTGAAGAAAGCTCATAACCCGGGCGGAATAGTGGAGGGCCACATAGTTGTTCAGCGCTGTGTCGATGGCCCCCGCCCCCAGTCCCAGGGGGACGGCGCACAGGCACATTGCCGGAAGGTTTTCCGAGAAGGAGAACCCCAGCAGCGCCGCGGCGGTGATGGCGGTGCTGACTGCGGCGACCTTGTTGGTTCCCAGCAGCCGGATGATCTTTGCGCTCATCACGCTGGATACAATTGTCCCGCAGCAGATGGTCACGCTGACGAAGCTGGCGAAAGAGATGGGCAGCTGAAATTCGGCGTAAACCGCCGGCCATGCAGTGCCGAAGAGAGAATCCGGGATGCCGAGGCCGATGAAGGAGAGATATATTACAATGAGCAGTAATGCCGCCATGTCATTTCAAAGCCGTCCGGCGGTCTTCTTACATCGCCGCCAGCGCCTGCTCCAGATCAGCGATCAAATCCTCCTTGCTCTCCAGGCCCACGCTCAGACGCACCAGGTCGGCGGACACTCCGGCGGCCTCCAGCTCGGCGTCGTTCATCTGCCGGTGAGTGGAGCTGGCGGGGTGGAGGCAGCAGGTCCTCGCGTCCGCCACATGGGTGGCGATGGTCCCCAGCCGCAGACGGCCCATAAAGGTCTCCGCCGCCTGCCGTCCGCCCTTTACGCCGAAGCTGACCACGCCGCAGGAGCCCTGCGGCAGGTACTTCCGGGCCACCGCGTAGTAGGGGTCCCCGGGCAGGCCGCTGTAGCGGACCCAGGCAACCTTGGGGTGGCCTTGCAGGTATTCCGCCACCGCCTGCCCGTTCTCGCAGTGCCGGGCCATGCGCACGTGGAGGCTCTCCAGCCCCAGGTTGAGGATAAAGGCGCTCTGGGGGGACAGCATGGAACCGAAGTCCCGCATGAGCTGGGCGGTGGCCTTGGTGATAAAGGCTCCTTCCTTTCCGAAGCGCTGGGCGTAGGTCACGCCGTGGTAGCTGCCGTCCGGCGTGCACAGGCCGGGAAATTTGTCCGCGTGGGCCATCCAGTCGAACTTCCCGCCGTCCACGATGGCGCCGCCCAGGGCGGCGGCGTGGCCGTCCATATACTTGGTGGTGGAGTGGGTGACGATGTCCGCTCCCCATTCGATGGGGCGGCAGAGGATGGGGGTGGCGAAGGTGTTATCCACAATCAGGGGCACGCCGTGGTCATGGGCGGCCTGGGCGAATTTCTCAATGTCCAGCACCGTCAGGGCGGGGTTGGCAATGGTCTCACCGAACACGGCCTTGGTATTGGGCCGGAAGGCGGCGGCCAGTTCCTCCCCGGTGCAGTCCGGGGCTACGAAGGTGAACTCCACACCCATCCGCTTCATGGTGACGGCGAAAAGATTATAAGTGCCGCCGTAAATGGAGCTGCTGGCCACCACATGGTCGCCGCAGGATGCGATGTTGAAAACGGCGTAAAAGTTGGCCGCCTGACCGGAGGAGGTGAGCATCGCCGCCGCGCCGCCCTCCAGCTGGGCGATTTTGGCCGCCACATGGTCGCAGGTTGGGTTTTGCAGCCGGCTGTAGAAATAACCGCTGGCCTCCAGGTCAAACAGTCTGGCCATCTCTTCACTGGACTCATATTTGAACGTGGTGGACTGAACGATGGGAATCTGGCGAGGTTCGCCGTTGGCGGGCCGGTAGCCGCCCTGGACGCAGATGGTATCCACATGGTGTTTCATAGCTTTTCTCCTAATCCATATGCCGGTCAGAAGCATCTCTCTGCCCGCTTGACCAGCTTTTCGCCTGACATGAAATCAGTGACGTTGATGCGGCCCATCATCCGCAGGCTCTCCGGATGGCCCGGAAGCAGGCGGTTCAGCCGCTCGTCAATGGTAAAGGTGGCGGCGTAGCCCGCCTCCCGCAGTATCCCGTCCAACTCGACGTCGTAGTAGCCGAAGGGGAAGGCCAGGGCGTTCAGCGCGGTGGGGAGACCGTCCTCCTCCCGCCGCTGGCGGGCCTTGGCGCCGTCGGAAAGAAGGGCCTGGCGGTAGTCCCCGGCGCTCTCGCCCGGCATCCGCAGCATTCCGTCGCGGCTGCTGAAGCCGTCCCGGACCAGCAGGTGCATATTGAAGGTATGGCTCTGGAAGTCCAGCACCCCTTTTTCGGCCCAAGGCAGCGCCTCCTGATAGGAGAAGCGGGGGATGAACAGGCTCCAGCCGTTGTTGGGGCTGCGCGTCTCCCCCTCGTAGGCGCCGATGACGAACACCGTGGCGCGCATGCCAAGCTCCTCCAGAATGGGCGCGGCGACGGTCAGATTGCTGGCATAGCCGTCGTCCATGGTAATGAGCACCGGCTTGTCCGGCAAAGGCGCGCCTGTCTCCACATAGTCGATGACCTGGGGGATGGAGACTGTGTGGAAGCCTGCGTCCCGCAGGGCGGTCATCTGCTCCCGGAACCGTTCGGGCGATACGACGGTGCTGTCGAAGCACTCCGTGTCGAAATGGTGGTACATCAGCACCGGCAGGTGGCAGGCGCTGTCAAAGTACCGCAGACGCACCAGATCGGCGATCTGAAGGAGCAGAAGGAGCGCCAGGAAAAGGATTGCCGGCTTCTTCCAGCCAGCTTTTTTTCGCTGCATAACGGCATGGCCTCCAAAGGTATGAGTTGGCTTCAAGTACAGGGTTCAACTATACCACTTTGTCTGACTTCTGTCAATTCCCGGCGCACATCCGGCCGGATGGCGCTCGACGCCTGTGAATACAGGCTCTACATGCCAAAGTCCGCCGCCACCGTTTTCAGCATCTTCCGGATGGGCAGCTGGTAGGGGCACCGCTCCTCGCAGGCGCCGCACTCCACACAGTCCGACGCGTGGGCGCTCAGGGCCCCATACCGGCCCCTGGCCCAGTCCGCCAGACCGTAGCGGCTGAGATAGCCGTGAAAGACGAACTGATTGGGGATGTCGATACCCACTGTGCAGGGGGCGCAGTAGCCGCACCGGCGGCAGAAGCTGGTGCCCAGCTCCCGGCGCATGGCCTCCACCCGCTCCAGTTCCTCCACCGTCAGGGGAGAGGAATCTGCGGCGGCGGCCACGTTCTCCTCCACCTCCTCCGGCGCGTACATCCCGGGCAGCACCACATCCACGTTGGGGTTGGCGGCGGCAAAGCGGATGGCCAGCTTCGCGTCCTCAATGGCCCCGCCGGCCAGGGGCTTCATGTTGATAAAGCCCACGTTTCGCTCCCTCGCCCGCTCCATCAGCTCCGCGGCCTGAGTTTCCACGATGTTGTAGGGGAACATGACCGTCTCCACCCAGTCAAGCTCCAGCGCCCGCTCGAACACCTCCGGAGCGTGGGCGGTGAGACCGATGTGGCCGATCTTTCCGGCCTCTCTGGCCTCCAGCAGAGCCTCCAGCGCTCCGCCGGGGGCGCAGATCTGCTCCAGCTGCTTCAGGCTGGGGTTGTGGACCTGATAGAGATCTATGTAGTCTGTGCGGAAGTTCTTCAGGCTGGTCTCGATATCCCGGGCCATGGCCTCCCGGTCCCGGCTCATGGTCTTGGTGGCCAGGACGAACCTGTCCCGGCGGCCCTCGATGGCCCCGCCGATAAGCTCCTCGCTGACGCTGTAGCCCCGGGCGGAGTCGATGTAGTTGATGCCTGCGGCCTCCACCGCGTCCAGAAGCTTTTTCGCCGCCTGAGCGTCGATGCGCTGGATGGGGATGCCTCCCAGGCCCACCCGGGAGACCTTCAGGCCGGTTTTGCCCAATGTGACGTATTCCATAGCTTTCTCCTTTCAATTGATAACATAATAGGGAATATGGCGCTTATTGCGCCCTCTCCAGCGCCTCCAGACGCTTTGTCATCATTTTTACGGCGGATTTCAGGGTGATGACTTCATCCTCCAGGACCTCCACCCGCTCCTTGGGCGCCAGAGTTTCCTGAAGATGGACCTGCCCCTCATAGAGCAGCTGCAATTTAGGCAGCACGTCGTTTTCCAGCATGACTGCGGAGCGCAGGGAGCGGCTGTCAAGCTCTTCCAGCAGCTCGCCCTGCTGGTCCACCTTCCTGACCAGTTTTTCCAACATTTCATCATGCCGGGCGAGAATTTCATCATGTCTGGCGAGCGTCTCTCCCAGTCTGGTAATCATTTCTCCCTGCCTGGTGAGCATTTCGCTGTGCCTGCCCGTTTCTTCTGTCAGTCTCTCCAGTATTGCCAGGATTTTTTCTTCGTTATTCATAATCTCCTCCTTTTGCAACATACAGGTTCTTACACTGCGCAGCCGCCGGATGAGCTGGAATTACTACTTCCGATTCGGTTTTCTCTTAATGGCCAGCAATTGGATGTAATCGTCAAATTCAGCGGTATTGGCCGGCTCAAACATGACCCATTTCCCGTCGTGATAGTTTTGGCTTCATCAAATTGCCTGCAAACGGCTTCAGAAAGAGTGCCCCTTATCTCTTCAAATTTTGCTCTCTCATCTTTCCCGAAGACAATCATGAAACCCATGCGGCTGCTTTTCGCGTACAGGCAGCAAAGGGTTTTGCCGCCTCTGCGGTATTTGTACTCATAAGTCCAATTCTTGCCGCCGGTGTTCCATAACCGTTCCATTTCATATTTTTCATCAATCGCCCCACATAGCTTTTGCCAAACATCAGACAAAGGCTGTCCGAGTAATGCAGCCATATCTGCATGAGATGGAATGTTTTCAAGCATTGCAGTCCTCCATAATATCCGATTCGTCAAGGTGATTATAGCATAGGACCGGCCCTTTATCAATTTATTTTCGCAAAACCCATAAGAAAAACGGCGGAGCCGCATTTCCTGGCTCCGCCGCGTTCCTTATTTCTCTGTCTGTTCCGCTCCGCCGTCCTCCGGCGTATTGTCCGGGCTGGCTTTCGTCTCGCCGGACAAGTCCCCGGAAACCTCGGGCATGGGGATGGGCTCGCTGACGATGCTGATGTGCTTCGCCGGGGGCTCGATGGCTCCGCTGCCGGATTTGGCGGGAACGCCGTAGTAGTCCTCCTGGTCCGGGTCCCGTCCCTCCAGAATCGCCATCATCTGGGAGCCGGTAACGGTCTCCTTCTCGAAGAGATAGGAGGCAATCTTGTCCAGCATCTCCCGGTTTTCCTCCAGCAGGGCCCTGGCCTCGTCGTGGCACCGCTGAAGCAGCGCCACCACTTCCTTGTCCGCCAGGGCGAAGGTTTCCTGGGCGCAGTTCATACTGTACCCGCCCTCCAGGTACTGGTTCTGGACGCTGCCCAGGGCCATCATGCCGAATTTCTCGCTCATGCCGAACCGGGCCACCACATTCCGGGCCAGCTCCGTGGCCCGCTCGATGTCGTTGGCCGCGCCGGAGGTCTGGGTGTCAAACACCAGCTCCTCGGCGCACCGGCCTGCCAGCAGAGTGCGGATCTCGGTGAGAATGTCGTCCTTGCTCATAAGGAACTTCTCCTCCTCCGGCAGATGGAGGGTATAGCCCAGGGCCCCCTCGGTGTGGGGCACGATGGTGATCTTTGTCACCGGCTGGGCATTCTTCTGCTTTGCCGCCGTCAGAGCGTGGCCCACCTCGTGGTAGGCAATGATCCGCTTTTCCTGCTCGGTGATGACGGTGCCTTTCTTTTCCGCGCCGGCAATGACCGTCTCAAAGGAGGAGAGCAGATCCCCCTGGTTCACCGCGTGCCGCCCGTGGCGGACTGCCCGCAGCGCCGCCTCGTTGACGGTGTTGGCCAGATCTGCGCCCACGCAGCCCGCCGTGGCCTGTGCGACCTTGTTGAGATCCACGTCCTCCGCCAGCCGGATTTTCCGGGTATGGACCTGAAGGGTGGCCAGACGGCCTGCCAGATTGGGCTTGTCAACGGTGATGCGCCGGTCGAAGCGGCCCGGACGGAGCAGCGCCTTGTCCAGCACCTCCGGGCGGTTGGTGGCGGCCAGAACAATGATGCCCTTGCTGGGATCGAAGCCGTCCATCTCCGCCAGCAGCTGGTTCAAAGTCTGCTCCCGCTCGTCGTTGCCGCCGCCGAAGCGGGAATCTCGTGTTTTGCCGATGGCGTCGATCTCGTCGATAAAAATGATGCAGGGGGCCACCTTGGCCGCCTCCTGGAACAAATCCCGGACCCGGCTGGCGCCCACGCCCACGAACATCTCCACAAAGTCCGAGCCGGAGATGGAGAAAAAGGGCACTCCCGCCTCTCCGGCCACGGCCTTGGCCAGCAGGGTCTTGCCGGTGCCGGGGGAGCCCACCAGCAGCGCACCCTTGGGCAGCTTCGCGCCGATGGCGGTGTATTTGCCGGGATTGTGGAGAAAGTCGATGATCTCCACCAGCGATTCCTTGGCCTCGTCCTGTCCGGCCACGTCGTTGAAGGTGACGCCGGTGGTTTTTTCCATATAGACTTTGGCGTTGCTCTTGCCCACGCTGCCGATGCCGCCAAGGCCGCCGCCCTTCCGGGCCATCAGGTTCATAAACAGCATGAACGCCCCGATGAGCAGCACCATGGGCAGAATGTAGGCGATCATGAACTCCAGAATGGGGGACATCTCCGGCACATAGGGATTGCCGAACTCCACTCCGTGGGCTTTGATCAGGGCGATCAGATCCCCCAGGGCCGCGCCGATGGGCATGGTGAAGAGGGTGTAGTTGTCGTCGTAAGTATTGCCGTCCTTATCCGTGTAGACGTAGCCCTCCGCAGGGGTGATCTCCAGCCTGCCGTCCACAATGAGCACACGCTCCACCTGGTCCGCCTCCACCATGTCCAGCAGCTCGGTGTACAAAATCTCGCAGGTGGTGGCCGCCGTGTTGGCCTGCCGGCTGTAGGCGGACAGATAGTTGAAGAGAACCGTCAGCCCCACTGCCCAGACGACCAGGATCAATAGCCCGTTGAAATTTTTCTTGTTTTTGTTGTTGTTCTGGTTTTTATTGTTGTTGTCCATCTCATTCTCCTTCTATTCTTTCGGGCGCACACACGCCGCCCGGAAGCGTCTATGGTGCATCCTATCACAAAATCGGCCCCACCACAAGGACTGTCTGTGGATTTTCTGTGAAATTTCTGTGAATACCCCTTTCGCAATCCATAGGTTTTGTGGTATACTGTCCCTGTATTACTGCGGGTGCACACAGGGGGCGGACGTTTCCGGAGAGCCGGGCCCCCCGGGCCGCCGCGAAAAGGAGCGCTTATGAAAGAGTTTGAAGACCGCCCGGCGGAGGAGCTGATCGAGGGCCGCAACCCTGTGACCGAGGCTCTGCGCGCCGGAACCGTCATCGATAAACTGTACGTCGCCCGGGGAGAGACGGACCGTACCCTGGGGCGGATGATCAACTTGGCGAAAAAGGCCGGAGCCGTGGTGGTGGAGTGCGACCGGCGGAAGCTGGACGCCATGAGCCGGACCCACAGCCATCAGGGCGTCATCGCCGTGGCCGCCGCCCAGGCCTACGCCGCGGTGGAGGATATTCTGCAATCTGCCGCGGACCGGGGGGAGCCGCCGCTGGTGGTGGTCTGCGACGAGATTTCCGACCCGCACAATCTGGGGGCCGTCATCCGCACCGCAGAGTGCGCCGGGGCCCACGGCGTGATCATCCCCAAACGGCGCAGCGCGGGGCTCACCGCCGTGGTGGCCAAGACCAGCGCCGGGGCGGTGAGCTATCTCCCCGTGGCCCGGGTGCCCAACATCCCCGCCCTGCTCAAGGACCTGCAAAAACAGGGCCTGTGGATTTTCGGGGCCGCCGCAGAGGGGGACAGGTCCCTTTATGAGGCGGACCTCCGCTCGCCCGCCGCCATTGTAATCGGCAGCGAGGGGGACGGCATGGGCCGCCTGGTCCGGGAGAGCTGTGATTTCCTGGTCAGCATCCCCATGAAAGGGCGCATCAGCTCCCTGAACGCGTCTGCCGCCGCCGCCGTACTGCTCTACGAGGCGCTGCGGCAGAGAAGCTGAGAAGACCGGTCTCCATCAGTCGGAACAGACTGCGGGTCTGGGATTTCACCGGTCCTGATAAAGAAATGAGACTTTTTTTATGACAGAGAAGCGCGAGAACAACAATCAAATAGACCCCTCCCTGATGGATACCCAGCGGCTGCTGCTGGGCGTCGAGCTGCCGGAGGACATGTCCTTTGATCTGGACGACATTCTTGCGGAATTTGGCGGCGCGGCGGAACTCATCCCGGAGAAGCCGCCGGTCCCGGAGCCCGGGCCGGAGTCCGTTCCGGAGCCTGTTCCGGCCCCCCCGCCGGATTCGGAGCCTGCGCCCGCACCGGAGCTTCCGCCGGAGCCGTCTTCTCCGGCCGGGAAGTCCGGAAGACGCTTTTTCCGCCGTCCCCGC
>CAJTUD010000074.1 GCA_910579725.1 uncultured Oscillospiraceae bacterium
CTGGGCGAATACCGGGGCTTTCCCATGCAGCTTCATTGTACCGGCTCCAAGTTCAAGATCACGATGAAGCAGCATTTGACCTATACGGCGGAGCTGGCCGATGATCCGGTGGGCAATGTTACCCGTATCAACAACGCCTTAGAGGGTATGGCCGAAAAAATCAAGGGGCATGAGAACCATCTGGAGAGACTGGAGAAGGAGCTGGTGAACGCCAGAGAAGAATCTGAACGGCCCTTCCCCAAGGAAAATGAGCTGGTGGAGAAGTCCGCCCGCCTGACCCAGCTCAACCGGGAGCTGGAAAAGCCCAGGACAAAGACGGCAGAGCAGTCCCAGGATGGTGAGGACGAAGCGGATTTGGAGGGCGGTGAGGCCCCTGTGCCGGAGCCGCCCGCCCTTACCGTGCTGAGCGGTGATAAGCCGTCCATCCGGGCGGCGCTGCGCTCCTACGTTCCACCCGCGCCGGTGGCTGCTGGTGCGGAAAGAGATCAGCGAAGGGAGGCGGCGCTGTGAGAAAGTACGAGGGCCGGACCATCGGCCTTTACACCAAGGTGTCCCCGGAGGAAAAGGAGGTGATCGACCAGAAAATGGCCCTGCTGGGGACTATGAATCTGCGGGCGTACCTGCGGAAAATGGCGGTGGACGGATATGTGGTCCAGTTGGATATGTCCAGCGTGATGGAGATGGTGAAGCTCCTGCGCTCCATTTCCAGCAATGTGAACCAGATCGCCCGCCGCTGCAACAGCACCCGAAATCTCTACGCCCAGGACGTGGAAGATTTGCGCCTGGGCTATACGGAGGTCTGGCAGGGCATCAACGACCTGCTGAAGAAATTTGAATCGCTGTGACTGCGAGGGCGGCGGGAGCGTGTATTTTGCGCTCTCGCCGCCTATTTTTACTTGAAAGCCTATTTTCAAAATGCTTATCCTGTGTTATGATGAAAAAGTTATTTGGAATTGATGTTTTTGGGATATAATTTTCCTGATTAGATTCAGCGGAAAATATTACATCAAAAAGGAGCAGTTATCATGGATGAGCAAAACACGAAGCGTACCCGCCGCACCCCCCAGCAGATGGCCGAGGCCGTTGACAGCAAGATTGAAAAGCTGAATCAAGAGCTGGAATCTCTTGCCGCTAAAAGAGACGCCGCCAATGAGGACTTCGATAAGAAGGAGACGGCTGTTAAGGAGCGGATCGCGGCTTTAGAGCAGAAGAAAAAGGACATTCTCGCTCCCAAACCGCCGCGCAAGCCCCGTAAGACCAAAAAGCAGAAAATCCAGGATTTGATTAAGAGCGCCAGCAAAGCCGGATTAAAGCCGGAAGAAATCGCCCAGCGGCTTGGCCTGGACCAGCCGGAGGATTGAGTGTTCCGGTAATCGCCGGGTATGACAAAATTGAATACCAGCTTTTAACGTGAGGGACGACCCAAGTGTCGTCCCTCTATTTTTTTG
Organism: uncultured Oscillospiraceae bacterium; assembly: GCA_910579725.1. Classification (GTDB taxonomy): domain Bacteria; phylum Bacillota; class Clostridia; order Oscillospirales; family Oscillospiraceae; genus Pelethomonas. Next base: position 1,449 of record CAJTUD010000074.1, read on the forward strand.
CAAGAAAGGATGAATGAATGCCAGGAGTAACCAAAGAACAGATTGCAAAAGCAAAGGAATGGGATTTATTATCCTATTTGCAAACCTATGAACCCCATGAGCTGAAACGGTGCGGCCCCCACGAATACTGTACCCGAACCCACGACAGCTTGAAAATCTCCAACGGAAAATGGTGCTGGAACAGCCGGGGCATTGGGGGCCGGACGGCGCTGGACTATCTCATCAAGGTCCGGGGGATGGACTTTGTAGGGGCGGTGGAGGCTCTGTGCGGCTACCGTGCCCCGCCGCCCCAGGAGCGGCCCCAGCCGAAGCCCCAGAAGCCCTTTTCGCTCCCGGAGGCCAGCCGGTTTCCCGCCGCCATGCTGTCCTATCTGCAAGGCCGGGGGATTCACCCGGAACTGCTGCAAGCGTGTATGCAGGCCGGTACGCTCTATGAAAGCCGGAAATATCAGAACTGCGTTTTTGTGGGCAAGGATATGGAGGGCCACGCCCGGTTCGCCTGCCTGCGGGGAACACGGGACAACTTTCGGATAGATGTGGAGGGCAGCGATAAACGGTACAATTTTTCCCTGCTGGCCGCTGACCCGGAATGTCCCCGGCTGGCGGTGGCGGAAAGCCCCATTGACGCGCTATCCCTGGCCTCGCTGGTGAAGCTGTCCGGGGGCGAGTGGCGGGACAGCCATTACCTTTCCCTTGGAGGAACCGCGCCCCGTGCTATGCTCCAATTTCTCCACGATCATCCCCATGTTACCCAGGTGAGCCTATGCCTGGACAATGATAAGGCCGGGATGCTGGGTATGGAGCGATTGGAACAGGCCATTCGGAAGGACCCGGAACTGTCCCAGCGGGTGAAGCTGATTTACCGCAATCCGCCACCTGCGGAACACGGGAAAGACTACAATGAATTTCTCTGCGCCCATATCCAGGCGGTGCGGCAAAAGCAGTATCAGCGGGAGGGAGCACGGTAATCGCCTATTTGATTTCCGGTTCCAGCGAAGCAAATTCCGGTGAGTTGAAAAAGTCGATGAGCGTAATGTCCAGCCCATCGCAGATTTTCTTTATCGTCAGAATTTTGGGGTCTTGACTTCTACCATACAAAATATTTTTCACCGAGGACGGCGGTAAAGCGGACAGGGTAGCAAGTTTGTTGATGGTAATGCTACGCTCCGCGCATAAATGCAAAATTCTATCCCGAATGGCTGACACAGTATCCATAGCAAGGACCTACCTTTTTTCTTTCAGCATACTAAAATACTCTTGCAAAAGTAGGCTACCCGTGCTACTATTTGGGCTATACATAGCCTGTTTTGAAAGGAGGAACAGGTGGCAATCTCCAACATACTCCCCCGGAAGATCATGCGGAACCGGACCCGGCAGCAGTCCATGGCGGACCGGCACGACTATGACCAGAAAGCGGAGAAAACCCAGGACGGCGAGCTGGTGTCCTCGTTCATGTGTTCCCCGGAAACCGCCGCCGAAGAATTTGAACTTAGCAAGCGGCTTTACTTCCAGATCACCGGACGGAGCCAGCCCGTCCACCGGGACGTTATCATGTACCGGGTCATTCAATCCTTCAAACCAGGAGAGGTCAGCCCGGAAGAAGCCAACCGGATCGGCTATGAGCTGGCGATGAAACTCACGGAGGGGAAACACCAGTTTGTTGTGTCCACCCATGTGGACAAGGCCCATATTCACACGCACATAGAATTTAACAGCACCAACCTCAACTGTGACGGAAAATTTGTAAACCCCAAGGATTCTTACCTGGTTCTCCGGCGGCTCAATGACGATTTGTGCAGGGCGCATGGCCTGTCCGTCATTGAAAACCCGAAGCCGAGTACAAAAGAGCGGAAGCAGAAGGAGATGGAGGCGGTCAGGCATGGGCGCAGTCACAAAGAGCGTCTGCGCCAGACTATTGACCGGGTACTCCCCGACTGCCGGGACTACGATGATTTTCTTGCGAGGATGCGGGCCGAGGGCTATGAGATCAAGGAGGGCAAAGCGCTGTCCTTCCGCGCCCCCGGCTGGGACCGTTTCACCCGCTCCAATAAGCTGGGAGCCGACTACACCAGGGAGGCCCTGCGGGAGCGCAGCACCAACCGGGGCGGGCGGTCTGCTGCCACGAAAAAGGCCGTTCCCCACGCTGGCCGGAAGGTCAATATGCTCATTGACATTCAAGCGAAGCTGGCAGCAGGAAAAGGTGCTGGCTACGAACGCTGGGCAAAGATTTTCAATCTGAAGGAGGCGGCGAAAACCCTCAACTTCCTGGTTGAAAACGATTTGACCGACTATGACGAATTGGCGGCGCGGGCAGAGCAGGCCGGTGATCGCTTTGACGAGGTTTCCCGCCATATCAAACAGTTGGAAGGCCGCATGGCCGAGGTTGCCCAGCTAAAGACCCATATCATCAATTACTCCAAGACGCGGGAGGTCTACGCCGCCTATAAAAAGTCCCGCCACAAGAAGGAATTTCTGGCGGAGCATGGGGATGAGATCGCCAAGCATGAGGCGGCGAAGAAAGCCTTTGACGCATTGGACGGCAAGCCCATTCCAAAGGTTGCCCAGCTTTCCCAGGAGTACACCGCTTTGCTGGCGGAGAAGCAGGAGCAGTACGCGGAATACAAGGCTCTGCGGCAGGATATGATCGCCTACCGGACGGCAAAGCAGAACGTGGACAAAATCCTCGGCATCATGCCGGAGGAACAGGAGCAGAATAGAGATCAAAGGCCAGAGCGGTGACTATAAAAATCTCCCGTGCCGCTGGCACGGGAGATTTTTTATTAGCTGAAATCATGCTGGATTCTATTCACTCTCCCGGTAGCGGATCACCGGGCACTGTTTGACTTTCTTCCCGACCTTCCTGCGCTGCAAAGCAAATACCATATCCGGGGAGCGTTCAAAAAAGCCCTCTCCCTTTTTCCAGCTCATGCCGCACCTGCAATGCTGCAAGCCGATAAACTGCTGCTTCATTTTCCTGCCGCAGTTCGGACAAATCTTGTTGCTGCGGCCCTTCTTCCGGGGCGTGGCCGGAGTTTTCTTTTTGGGCGGCGGGGCCTCTGGAATCCCATGCTCCTGGATGCGGGTTTCATATCGGGGCAGTTTGGAGAGGAACGCCCGGTGTACCTCGTCATAGGGAACCCATATCGCAAGAGATTTTATCTTATCGTAGATTCTGGCGGTGATCTTTTCAGCAGCTTCATCCCCAGGCATTTCCCCGTGTTCCTGGTAATGCTCACAGACGGCCCGGAACATCCATTCTGAAATTTTCGCCTTTTGCTTCTGCCGCAAATCCTTATAGGTTTTGTTTGGCTTGGCCTGCATTTTGTAAGCAAGCGAGTGGTGGTTTCCCTTCATAAAATGTTTCATCCCTGCTGGTCAATATGCTGAGATTATATGCCGATAGCGGGGACCTGTCAATCGTCTGCTCATAAAATCAGAGCGGGTTAAGAAATTCTTTCTTCAAACGGTCAACCACGTCCAAAATGGTCTTTTGTTGGCTTTCGCTCAAATCGTCCAGATAAAGATAAGAGCGATTTTCCATCCCCAGCATATAGTCCAAGGACGTATTGTAAAGCACCGCCAGTTTGACAAGCTGCTCCACGCTGGGAGTGATGGTATTGCACTCATAGCCGCTGATTGTAGCCCGTGTCACTTCCAGCCGGTCCGCAACATCTGACTGTGAAAGCCTTTTGCCCTCTCGCAGTTCTTTCAGTCGTATTCCAAAATCATAAATAGCCATACCGTCACCCCCTGACTTTGCCTTTATTCTACAAGACGGATAGCAATTTTAACTTATCATTTTTATCTTAATTGCGACATTTGTAATTGACAGTCTGCCACAGGCAATATAGAATATTCGAGAAACCATCAAAGGGGGAGGTTTTTAGATGGTAGGTACAACCTGCGCCTTCACTGGCCACCGTCCGCATAAATTTCCCTGGAAGGACAATGAGGCGGACCCACGGTGCATAGCGTTGAAAGAAACCCTGGCGAGGCAGATCGCAACGCTGGCCGGGGCCGGGGTGACAGAGTATTTTACCGGAGGCGCGGACGGAACCGACTGCTGGGCGGCGGAGATCGTGCTTGACCTCCGTGAGAAAAATCCCGCGCTGAAACTCCGCTGTGTCCTGCCCTATGGAGGGCAGGCGGACAGGTGGAGTGATTCAGCGCGGGAGCGGTATCATTCTATTCTGAAACGGGCCGATTCGGTGGACTATGTGAGCCACCAATATTATGACGGCTGTATGATCGACCGGAACCACCGGCTGGTGGAATCGGCTGGCTTGCTGCTGGCGGTTTTCAGCGGAGTGCGGCGCAGCGGCACCGGCGCAACGGTCAACTATGCCCGGAAGTTGGGGCGGGAGATTATCTTGATTGACCCGCTTACCCGGTCTGTGACCCATGAGGGGGGCGGAGCATGAAACGGTTTCCTCTTTTGCTGCTGGTAATACTGCTGTTCATTCTGGCCGGGTGTGGAGCAGATCAACTCCCGGCCCCGGATAATGAAACCAGGTATTCCTCCAACACATCAGACGAGGACTGCTATCTGTGCGGGGGCGGCATCGAAAGCCTGGTTCCGTCATATTGGGGGCAGGACAATATTGCGCTCATCAGCTTAAATACCTTTGAGATCAAGCCGCTTGAAATCAACCGCTATGACAGACTGAACGGGCAGTTGATTGAAGAATATGCTGGCGTTGTGTCTTTCGGTGGCGGTGGCAGCACGGACGGCGGATTCTCTGCCAGTTTGATGTTAGATTATGACCGGGGATACGCTACTGGCTCTGTGGACTTTCTCGCCGACGAAACCCTGGACGTGGACAAGGCCGCTTCTTTCTTGTGTGCTGACTGCCTGAATGAGATTTTGCCGCAGAAGGTCAGCCAGTGTTTTGGTGTTGGCGCTATCAATCTTGCTACAAAGGAAATCCAGTTGTTTGAAGAAAACCTTGCCGGGTTTGGCCTGGAAGATTTTTATATCGACTGCAATCTGGCAGAACGCAAGAACGGCGATTCTCGCCAGATGGATATTTTAATTTTTTACTGCCCAATACGGTATGAGGAAACGCCCTGAAAGGGCGTTTCCCTTCCTGCGCGGATGTGCAGGAATGAGCGACCGAAGGGAGCGCAAAGCCACGCCGTCAGGCGTGTTCGACTGGACGCAGAGCGGCCAGTCCGGGGCTTGGGGGGACCCCAACGGGCGTATTGGAAAATCCGAAAAGGATATTCCAATACATTGCTCGCCTACTCTATCGGAATTTCCGCTCCTTTACCCATGCCTTGCCGTGTTGGTCAAAACCGCATCCCTAAAATCCGCACGTTAACCTCACAATGTATCAACTGTCCCTTTCTTGTTACAATAAGGCGGGTACATTTTACAGAAAGGGGCCGAAAGATGACAGAAACCACTTATGGTTATGTGAGGGTATCCACGCAAGAGCAGAACGAGGAACGCCAACTTCTGGCAATGAGGGCATTTGGCGTGGAGGAAGAAAATATCGTAATAGAAAAATTATCCGGGAAAGATTTCAAACGCCCTCGCTACCAGCGGCTGATAAAGGCTCTGCATCCGGGGGACGTGCTGGTGGTAAAAAGTATCGACCGCCTGGGCCGGAATTATGACGAGATTCTGGAACAGTGGGGAGTGATTACAAAGCAAAGGAAAGCCGCTATTGTCGTGTTGGATATGCCTCTGCTGGACACCCGGCAGGGGCGGGACCTGACCGGAACATTGATTGCGGACATCGTGCTCCAGCTTTTAAGCTATGTGGCCCAGACGGAGCGGGAAAACATCCGACAACGGCAGGCTGAGGGAATTGCGGCTGCAAAAGCCAGCGGAGTACACTTTGGACCTTTGCCCAAAGTGCTGCCGGGTAATTTTGAGGAGTACCGTCAGGCGTGGCGGGATGGGGTAATAACGCTTCGGGCTGCGGCGGAGGCTTGTGGTATGCCAAAGTCCACATTCCGTGATGCTTCCCTTCGCGCAGAACAGGCTATGAGTCGCGCGAGAGCAAAATAAAACTGGACGAAGTTGTATACTTATCCGTCCAGACTTTTCCGATAAAACTCACCTTTGTACTGTACTACATATCGGCATTGTTTCCGCGAAAATAATACTTTTCCAGAAAAAATTTTTTGGACGGGGTTGTATACAACCCCGTCCAAAATTTCGCTTGAATTGTGAAAGAAAGGCTGGGTGCAATGCCCCAAAACGCAAAAAAACAACCCGCAAAGGAAAGCCGGAACATTCAGCACAGCATCGTAAGGCCCCGCTTTTTCGCAACCGAAGACCGAACCGAGCTGAAAACCCGGTTACAGCAGTTGGCGAATGAGATCGCCGCTGGCCTGTCCTCACTGGAGACTGTTGAGAGCAAGGAGCTGTTAGGGGAATTTGTGACAGACCTGTTTCTTTCGGTCTCTGAGGCGGATCGGCAGAAGGAGCGCCGCCAAAGGCAGGCTGAGGGCATTGCCGCCGCAAGGTCGAGAGGGGTGCGGTTTGGACGGCCCCGGACTGCTCTGCCTGAAAACTTTTATGAGGTCTGTGCGGCCTGGAATAACGGTGAAATCTCCCTGACCGGCGCAGCGGCGGCCTGCAAAATGCCGGAGAGCACATTCTGCGACCGGGCAAAAAAGGTGACAACCGCAGAAAAATAGAAAAACCGAGGTCAGGGGAAAGGAGGCGGAGATTGCGATGTCCAGAAAACCGAAAGAGCGTTCGCTCCAAGACGGGCAGACCATTCAGTTCACCACCATCAAGGTCCGCCTCTACCCGACCCCGGCCCAGGCGGAGCTGTTTGAAAAGACCTTCGGCTGCTGCCGCTACATCTGGAACAACATGCTGGCCGACCAGCAGAGGTTCTATCTGGAAACCGGAGCGCATTTCATCCCCACCCCCGCCAAGTACAAGAACAAGGCCCCCTTTCTGCGGGAGGTGGATAATCAGGCGCTGATTCAGGAACACAACAAGCTGTCCCAGGCGTTTCGTGTGTTTTTCAAAAACCCGGAATCATTCGGCTATCCCAACTTCAAGCGGAAAAAGGACGACCGGGATTCCTTCACCGCCTGCAACCACGTTTTTGAATCCGGCCCCACCATCTACACCACCAAAGACGGCATTCGCATGACCAAGGCGGGGATCGTTCGGGCCAAATTTCACCGCCGCCCCCAGGCGTGGTGGAAGCTCAAGCGGATCACCGTGGAAAAGACCCGCAGCGGAAAATATTACTGCTACATTTTGTACGAATATGCGGCGAAACAGCCGGAACCGGCCACGCCGACACCGGAGACAACAATAGGGCTGAAATACTCCCTCTCCCATTTTTATGTGGCAGATGACGGCAGCATGGCGGACCCGCCCCGCTGGCTGAAACAGGCGCGGGAAAAGCTGGCCAAGATTCAGCAGAGGCTGTGCCGGATGCAGTCCGGCTCCAGGAACTATCAGGAGGCGGTGCAGCAATACCGTCTGCTCCACGAACACATCGCCAACCAGCGGCGCGACTTCATCCACAAGGAATCCCGGCGGATAGCCAACGCCTGGAATGCTGTGTGTGTGAGGGCCGACGCCTTTGAGGACCTTACCAAAGCCATGACCCACGGAACGATGATGGAGTCCGGGTACGGCATGTTCCGGGAGTGCCTGCGCTACAAGCTGAACCGTCAGGGGAAGCCGCTCATCATAATTGACCGGTATCTTCCTACGACGCGGACCTGTTCCGCCTGCGGACTGGTGCGGGATGCTGTCAGCTACAAGGAAAAATCCTGGACCTGTCCCAAATGCGGCGCGGTACATAACCGGGAGGTCAATGCCGCCAAAAACATCAAAGCGGAAGGTTACGCGCAGTTCTGCGCTTGACTGATATGCCGGTTGGAACGCCGGTGAATGCTCATGAACGCGGCGCGGGGAGCGTTGAGCGAAGGAAAATCGAAACCGCTTTTTCTTCGTTCAGCGTTTTCCAAACCGCCAAGTGGGAAACGAGAGGGCGTGTGCGCACGTCCGAAGCCCGAAAGGGTGTTCACAACATTGTGACGATGAAAAATCGTCCGCGCCGCGAGATGCGGCTTTTCGGTGGACGGAAGGAATGCTGTTCCGCCAAATTGAAAAAGGAGTTGACAAACATGCTCTGCTTGAATCTGAACCAGGGGGAGTACATGACCATCGGCGAGGACATTGTGGTCCAGCTGTACCACATCTCCGGCGACCGCTGCAAGCTGATGGTTGACGCGCCCAAAGAGATCACCATTTTACGCGGAGAGGTTCTGGAGCGCGGCGGCGGACAGCGTCCCGGCTGTGTGTTTGACGGCCCCCGCTGGCACCGGAAGGAGATCATCTGGAATCAGAGCCGCGCCCAGGCGCTGTCCGCCATGCGGCGGCTGCTGTCCCAAATGGACGGCGGGGACAGCAATGTCCAAACCCTGCGGCGGCAGCTCAACCACATGTTCCCGGTTGAACCGGAGCAGACCAACCAGGTTTCAAACGGCTAGGCCGGCCGGTTGAAATATAGCGCCGCGCACGTTTCACGCTCTAAAGGCCACGGGGCCTGGACCGGGCGGCGCACCATCCGCTGTGTGGGAGCAGGGAAGATTAGCGAAAGCACAGAGGATCGCAAAACACCAAATTTATTATGAAGGGAATCTGAATTATGAGAATCCAACACAACATCCCCGCCATGAGCGCCTACCGGAACTACACCAACAACACCAACGCTCTGTCCAAGAACCTGGAGAAGCTGTCCTCCGGCTACAAGATCAACCGCGCCGGTGACGACGCCGCCGGTCTGGCTATTTCCGAGAAGATGCGCGCCCAGATCACCGGCCTGAAGGCCGCCCAGAAGAACGTCAAGGACGGCACCTCCCTGGTCAAGACCGCCGAGGGCGCAATGCAGGAAATCCACGACATGCTCAACCGCATGGACTACCTGGCTACCCAGTCCGCCAACGGCACCTATCAGAACGCTGTGGACCGCGAGGCTCTCCAGAAGGAAGTTACCGCCCTGAAGGACGAGATCAACCGTATTGCCGACAGCGCCAACTTCAACGGCATCAAGCTGCTGGACGGCTCCCTCTCTTCCCAGAACCTCACCGCTGAGGGTGTGAAGGCCTCCACCAAGAGCATTGTTGAGGGCCTGACCATCAACGACGGCGTCAACGGTGGCGGCACCAAGGGCGAGGCCACCATCGATGTGTCCAGCCTGTTCGGCACCGGCGATACTCTGGCCATTGAGTTCACAGACACTTCCCTCGGCACCACCGGCACCAAAACCCTGAACTTTGGTGCCGGCGCCAATGATATCAAGGGAGCCACCGCTGAAGAGCAGGCAGAAAGCATCCAGAAGGCCCTGAGCAGCGATGCCGGTATTTCCCAGAAGTTCGATGTGAAGGTGGACGGTACCAAGGTCACCCTGACCGCCAAGGCGGAGGGCGCTTCCGAGGCCGCTGTCAAGAGCGTCAAGGTCAACGACAAGGGCGTGACCTTCGGCACCGGCACCTATACGGCGGGTGCTGCGAACGGTGCCCCTGCGAAAGCGGCGAAGGGCGGCTTTACCAAGCTGTTTGACGGCACTGCCACAAGCCTGGATGTCAAGGACGGCGATGTGCTCACCTTCACCTTCAAGGATGCGCAGGGCAACGCCAATCTGGTGGCTAAGGTAAATGTCACGAAGGACATGGTTGGGGGCAGCCCTGCGGACACCACCACAAATATCGTCAACGCCCTGAAGGAAGCCAAGTTTGAGAACAAAGACGGCACCGTTGCGGACGAGAGCCGCTTCAAGGTGGGTGACCTTTTTGATATCACGGCAAATGCGAAGCTCGACGACAAGAGCAGTGAACAGGGCAGCGTCAATGTAGCCGCCAAGCTGGACGGCCAGTTTGACGTTGCCAAGGTCGAGCGCAGCAATGCCGAGGATGCCAGCCGCAACACGACGGTCAACGCAACAGCCTGCGCTACTGCCGGTACAGCGAATGTTGCCTCCAAGTACGAGGTTGTCCGCACGGATGACAACACCAATTTCAGCGCTGGCGACGTGATTGAGCTGACCGGCTCCCTGTCCGATGGCCGCAACTTCAACATCAAGCTGACCGCTGGCAAGGACTTTGCGCTTGGAAACACCTATGCGGCTACCCTGGACAGCATGAAGGCCCAGCTGGAGAAAACCGGCGATGGCGCTACCAAGGTCACTCTGAATGACGGCAAGCAGGTCGATGCCGGCGAAATCTTTGGCACCGGCAAGGAGATCACCATCGGCAATGGCGCCGCCACCGGCGTTACCTTCACTTCCGCAAAGGCCGGTCCGGTTCAGGCCGGTATTGGCGGCGGCATTACCAACGTGACCTTCAGCGCGTCTGATCCCGCTGCTGTCGAGACCAAGATCACCAAGGGCACCGATCCCAGCGCCGCCGAGTCCTCCTTCACCTTTGAGGACGGCGTGGGTTACGGCACCGCCATCACCGTGGGCGGCAAGACCTATGAGCTGGTCAAGGATGCCCGTGACGTGACCAACCGCAGCAACGAGGCGGTTGTGGTGGACGACCTGAGCGATGTCAACAAGGTGGCTAAGAGCTTCGCCGACGCCATCAATGGCGTTGCCACCAAGGGGCTGGCGGACCCCGCCGATGCCGAGTATACCGCCACCGCTGACGGCGCTACTGTGAAGATCACCACCAAAGCGGTGGGTTCCGACGTGAAGGCCATGGAGATCACCACCCCCTACGGTGACGAGGTCCCCACCGTGTCTTTCAAATTCGACCCCAGCATGGTCAAGGCCGGTTCCTATATGACCATCAGCGATGGGACCAACTCCAACACCTATGAGTTTGTCAAGAAGGGCGAAAAGGCTTCCAGCGGCCGCACCGCTATTGAGGTTTCCGACTTTGACAAGATCGACGCCAAGGCCATGGGCGAAGCCTTCGCCAATGTGGCCAAGGGCGCTACTGTTGAGGTCGCCGACGACGGCACCGTGACCATCACCGCCAACGAGGTTGAGCGCTCCATCCCCAAGCTGAACGTCAGCTTCTACGATGGCAAAGGCGGCCTGAAGCTCCAGCTTGGTGACACAAGCGATGAGTACAACCAGCTGAAGGTCTCCATCAATGATATGCACACCTCCGCTCTGGGCATTGACGGCTTGGACATCAGCACCCAGGAAGGCGCTGCCGCTGCCATTGATGTGGTCAAGAACGCCATCAACTACGTTTCCGACGTCCGCGGCGGGCTGGGCGCGATCCAGAACCGTCTGGAGCACACCATCAACAACCTGTCTGTGATGGCCGAGAACATCCAGGACGCCGAATCCTCGATCCGCGACACCGACGTGGCCGAGGAAATGATGAGCTACGTGAAGAACAACATCCTGGTCCAGTCCGCCCAGGCCATGCTGGCCCAGGCGAACCAGGTGCCCCAGGGCGTTCTCCAGCTGCTGGGCTAATCCTCCAACGGCTGAACCACTATCCCAATACGCATATCAAAAGGGGGC
>CAJTUD010000075.1 GCA_910579725.1 uncultured Oscillospiraceae bacterium
TGGCCCAGCTGGCGGCGGCCCTGGCAGCGGCCTGCCGAACCCGGATGCTCTGCCGGGAGGCCGGCGTGCCGGAGGAGGTCTTCTCCGGCACCATGGGCTGCTTTGCCCGCTTTCTCAAGGAGACCAGGGAGCTGACGGGCCTGTGGGCCTTTGACCGGGGCTTCTGGACTTGGAGGCAGACCGGAGGGCTGCTGTTCCGTCTGGGGACGCTGGAATTTGAGTACCGCCGTCTGGAGGAGGGAGAGCAGCCGCCTCCGGGCCTGAATGCGGGGGACGGGATCCTTAGCGTCCATATTCCCTCCGACGCGCTTCTGACCCGGGAGGAGCTGGACCGGTCCTATGACTGGGCGGCGCGGTTCTTCACCGGAGAGGGCGGGAGGTTCTGCCCCGGCGGCAAACCCAGGGCGGTACTGTGCGGCAGCTGGCTGCTGGCTCCGGCGCTGGAGGAGCTGCTGCCGGAGGGGTCCGGCATCCGGCGGTTTGCCGGGGACTATGAGCGCTACGCCGTACGGGAGGACGATCAGGAGTTCTACCGCTGGCTGTTCAACTGTGAAAGTCCACTGCCGCTTCCGGCACTGCCGGAGCGCACCGGCTTGCAGCGGCGGGCCAAGACGTGGCTCGTCTCCGGCGGAAAAATCGGCATGGCCAAGGGTGTTCTGCGCTCTTTTTCTTTTCAGTAAAGAGAACCGGCAAGCGCTTTGACACGCCCCGGGAACTGTCTGAATACCACAATTATGAAAATACGGTTCTTTTTTAATTAATAATAAATATAAGAAGGACGGCCCCGCATGCGATGATACCGCGCGTGGGGCCGTCCCAGACTGTCAAAAAAGCCCTCCGCAGGAGTTTTCGCCGAAGGCGAAAATAAATTTTGATCACTTTTTCGGCGGCGTGTACGTCGAAAAAGTACTTTGCGGGCCGAACTCGGCCCGATCCCCTTCCTCAAAAAAGTGGCTGAGCCACTTTTTTGACACGCAGAGACGGCCCCGCATGCGATGATACCGCGCGCGGGGCCGTCCTTTTGACGTTGATCCGATTCTCTGTCTGGAAATTTGGTTTTGTTACCGTGGGGAATCCGAAAAACCCGGCCATAAGGCGTGTGAAAGTTCTTCCTGACACTTTTTCTCTCTTCCAAAAGTGTCAAAAGCAATTTTGTGCAATGTGCCGTTGCACACGGCAGAGCAACAAAGCTCCGGATTACCACTCATATTGTCCGAAAGTGGACGGAAAGAAGGTGAAAAGATGTGTTTGTTCTATATGCGGACAAAAACAGGCTGACGGTCCTTCAGAAGGAGCCTGTCACCAGCGGGTCCGTCAACGTCTATCCGGCGCAGTTCAAGTTTTCCCCGGACTGGGACGGACTGACAGCCGCGGCAGTCTTCCAGACGGGGGGAGAGCCGGTGTCCGTCCTGCTGGATGAATCGGGGCGGTGCATGATTCCTCCGGAGGCGCTGTCCCGGCCCATGCGCCACCTGATGGCTGGTGTCTGGGGTGTCCGGGAGGGACGGGTGGTGCTGCCTACTGTCTGGGCTGATCTGGGAGTGGTTCTGCCGGGGGCCGCGCCCGGGCCGGATGTGACGCCGCCCACTCCGGAGCTGTGGCGGCAGGAGCTGGCGGGGAAAGGCGACCGCCTGCAATACACCCTGGACGGCGGATTGGGACTCTACGCCGGGGAGCGGCTGCTCGCCTCTGTACCTGTCCGGGTGGACGGGGCGGACGGCATTCCCGCGCTGCGGGTGGGCCGCGGACTGCGGATCGAGGACGGCCTGGTCTGCGTGAACACGGCGGAGAGCCTGGAGGGGGATATGACCCTGCCCATTACCGCCGCCGCCGTAGAGGCGGTGGTGGGCAATGTGAAAGTATTGCTGGAAACGATTTAAGGAGGGACAATTCATGAGCATCGCAACCGAAATAACCCGAATCCAGACGGATCGGAACACCATCCGGGCCAAGCTGGTGGAGCTGGGGATGGCCCAGAGTACGGACGGCCTGGACGCGCTGGCCGCCGCTGTGGAGAAAGTGGAAAACCGGGGGGCGGTGTCCGCGTCGGTACAGGAGGGGGAGACCTACACCATTCCCAAGGGCTACCACAACGGCTCCGGCACCGTCTCCGGGGTGGCGGGCGGCGGGAACTACAGCCTGCAATCGAAGACCGCCACGCCCACCAAGCTTCAGCAGAACGTGACCCCGGACAGCGGGTATTACGGCCTGTCCGACGTGACTGTGGCCCCCATCCCGGAGGCGTATCAGGACGTGTCCTCCGTAACGGCTGCGGCGGGAGAGGTGCTGACGGGGAAGATTTTCGTGGACGCAGCCGGAAAGATGACGGCCGGTACGATGGTCAACAATGGCGGTGTGGCGAAGACGCTGACGGCGGACGGGCCCTCGTACACCGTACCCGCCGGATTCCACAGCGGAGAGGGCGTGGTGAAAATCGTTCCCGAGGCCAGGACGGTCACACCCACAAAAGCGGCCCAGACGGTGACTCCCGCAGAGGGCAAGATCCTCTCCGGCGTGACGGTGGAAGCAATCCCGGATCGCTTTGCAGATACCGCTGATGCGGACGCGGCGGCGGCGCACATCCTTGCGGAGAAGACCGCTTATGCGGGCGGAGAGAAGATCACCGGCTCCATGCCCAACAATGGCGGCGTCAGCGCCAGTCTGGACGGCCTGACCACCGTCAGCGTGGAGGTGCCCGCCGGATATACCACCGGCGGGACCATCAGCCTGTCGGGAGACATTGAGGCCGCTCTGGCGGCGGTCTGAGAGGTGGGATATGAGCGTACAGCGGGAGATCGACCGGATCAGAAGCAACATTGCCGCCGCCTACGAGGCGGTTGCGGAGAAAAACGGGACGCTTCCGGCGCTGCAAGACAGCGCCAATCTGGCCTCCGCCATCGCCAGCATCCCCTTTTCTCCAACTAGAATTTACGGCGTGGCCTGGACGGACCCCCAGAGCGCCCGGCTGACCCGGACGGACAGAGCAGCGGCCTTTCCCGACCCGGTTCCCGCTGTGGGGAACGGAGCGGGAACCTCGCCCTTTGACCACTGCTATCCCTGGTCCGGCATGAAGAAGGTGACGGAGGGGGACAACGTGCTGGTGGAGATTCCCAAGTTCTGGGTGAAGGTGTCTCAGAACCCCTTTTCCATCCGCATTGCGGATAAGCCGGTGGAGGGCTACCAGGTGTCCCCCGCCCATCGGGACCGAGGCGACGGACAGGGGGAGCGGGACGCGGTCTATATCGGCCGGTATGAGTGCGACGCCGCCTTCTGCTCAAGGAGCGGGCAGGAGGTGCTGGGTACAACCAATTTCAAGACGTTCCGGGAGGGTGTCAGCGCCCTTGGCGGGACCTACTGGCAGGCGGACTACCCCCTGCAGCTGACGGTGTGGTTCCTGTATCTGGTGGAGTTTGCCAGCTGGGATGGACAGGCGGTGATCGGACAGGGCAACGTCAGTTCCGGGGAGAAGCTTCCCACCGGAGGCACTGACGCCATGACCTATCACACGGGCCGTCCGGAGGGCGTGGACGGAACCACACCCATGCAGTACCGCTGGATTGAGAACCTGTGGGGGAACGTGCGGGAGTTCCGGGACGGCATCATCTTCTCCGACGAGAGCGTCTGCACCTACCAGAACCCCGCTCAGTATGTCAACGATTTCAACGGCGCGGGCGCGGTGCTCCGGACGAACAAGCGGCCGCTGGCCGACGGCTGCATAACGGAGTGGGACTGCGACGAAGCGGATGCCAGC
The DNA here is from genome assembly GCA_910579725.1 of uncultured Oscillospiraceae bacterium. GTDB lineage: Bacteria > Bacillota > Clostridia > Oscillospirales > Oscillospiraceae > Pelethomonas. The sequence goes on from CAJTUD010000075.1 coordinate 3,752, forward strand.
TTCATATTTCCTTCCGCTACAGGGGAGACCGGCCCTGTTCCTGACAAGTATCAGTACAGAACCGGCGTAAGGGTGATGAATGTGGGCGGCTATTTCAACTCCGGGGAAAAAGGCGGGCCCTTTGCCGTCATTACGTTCTACGCCGCCCAGAATATCTACGGCAGTCTGGGCTCCCGCCTGCAAAGGCTGCCGGACCATGGATGAGAGGAGGCGCGGCGTATGGAAGGGATCATCGTGGCGCTGATCGGACTGGCGGGGTCCGGAGTAGGGTCCATCCTGGGAGTGATGGCCTCGGCCAGACTGACCAGCTACCGGCTGGAGCAGCTGGAGAAACGGGTGGAGAAGCACAATAATCTCATTGAGCGGACCTGCCGGCTGGAGGAGAGAACCGAACTGCAAGAAGAAAAAGTCAGGATTGCAAACCGCCGGATCGACGATCTGGTGAGAAAGGTGGAGGCGGCGTGAAAAAGACAGCGAATAAGATTTTGGTTCTGCTGGGCGTGTTCCTGCTGGTGTTTATCACGGCTATGACGGTCGTTTTCTGCGTGAAAGGGGAAACGCCGGATATGCTGATTCAGTACACGCTGGGCGCGGGAGGCGTGGAGGCCATGCTGCTGGCGGGAATCAAGGTGAGCAAGGTACTGGCGGGAGAAAGGGAGGAGCTGTAATGGAGAAATTTTTTGGCAAACGGCTGGGAAATCTGCTGAGCGTCAAGTCCCTGGTGACGCTGGCACTGACGGCGGTGTTTGCGGTAATGGCCCTGCGGGAGACGATTTCCCAGGACTTTATGACGGTTTACGCTGTAGTGATTGCGTTCTACTTCGGGACGCAATCCCAGAAGATGCAGGATGCGATGGAGGGGGATGGCAATGGGTAAGGACGTCCTGACGGTTGCGCGGGGCGAGCTGGGGAACACGGAAAGCCCCGCAGGGAGCAACCGCACCAAGTACGGGGCGTGGATGAAGCTTGACGGACAGCCCTGGTGTATGTCCTTTGTCCAGTGGTGCTGCGCGCAGGCCGGAAGGCCGCTGCCGTTCCGGACCGGATCTTGCAGTGCTCTGCTGGATTGGTACAGACGGAACCATCCGGAGTGCATCGTCACAACGCCCCAGCCTCGTGACATCATCATCTACAATTTTGGACACACCGGCATTGTAGAGAGCGCAGCGGCAAATACCATCACCGCGATTGAGGGCAACACCTCCGCCGGGGACAGCGGCAGTCAGGACAACGGCGGCGGCGTGTACCGCCGGACCAGGAGCAAGGCGCTGGTCAAGGCGTATATCCGGCCGTTTGAAAGTTATGAGGAGGACGAGATGACAGGAAAGGAAATTCATGATGCGCTCAGCAGCTATCTGAAAGAGCAGCCGGTCCCCGTCTGGGCCAGGGCGGAGCTGGCGGAGGCTGTGAAGCTGGGCATTACCGACGGCAGGGACCCGATGGAACTGGTTCCCAGATATCAGGCGGCGATTATGGCGCTGCGGGCGGTCAAGGGCAGATAGAGCGGCGCGGGACAATGCGGAAAAGTCCGGGAAATGCATTTGCATTTCCCGGACTTTCCGCGTATCAAGAAGTATTTCACATCTGGTCTGCTCTCTCGGTATGAAACCGCTAAAACTTCTCCCGGTCAATCCACAGCCCCAGAGCGGGATTGGGGATGAAATAGATTTCTTCCCCATCTGGCAGGGTGTTATAACCAGGCCGAAGAAAATCCGGATGGTACCGCTTCACCGTCTCGTCATAGTCCGCTGCCTGGAAGCCCACGCTTTCAATCTCCTCTCGGGAGATATTTCTGACCGCATAGGTGACAGTAAACCTCCCGTCGGAGGACCCGTGAATCAGATGGGCGGCGGTGCCCATGTTGTCCCGCAGGTCCTGATTCTCCGGTTTTCCAAACTGCTCCAACGTATTCAGCCGTCCCCGGTAGCCATATTTGCGGATGAGAGCGTCCACCGCCAGATCCTCCCCGAACCGGGTCACGCCGGGAGCCAGGACGATCAGCTCCCCGCCGTCGGCGATGGCCATACGGGTGCGGTATACCGCCTTGTTGCCCAGCCATGTCGTTTTGAACTCACTGGGCTCCAGGTAGACCACGCACTTTTTGATACCGTGGTCCACGAAGTCGATGTTCTTCTCCTGGGCCAGTGCCACCGCTTCCTCGAAGGTTTTCCGTGTGTCCCCAATAAATAGGCCGTGAGTGCGAATATCCCCGCCTGGGGCGGTGGTGACGGTGAGGGCGAACAGGATGGGCCGGTCCTTCAGGAAATGCTCCAGAGCGTAGTCAAACAACTTTCGGACTGGGGTATGATCCTTCCCCATCATCCGCTCCATGCCGTAGACCGCGCCTACCATGTGGCTGGCGTTAATCATCGCGCTGCCGCCCACGCCTACAAAGAGATTTTTGGCATGGTTGGCCATGCCTACCACCTCGTGGGGAACCACTTGGCCGATGGACAGGATCAGGTCATATTTTTCCTCCACCACCCGGCGGTTGATCTCCACGCTGACGGGGTCATGCCATAATCCCTCGGTGATCTCCTCCAGATAGGATGCCGGAATCTCGCCAAGCTTCACTACATCAGTGCGCCAATTGTGGGGGATGAACAGCTCAAAGGGAATGTCTCCGAACATGGCGGCGGCCTGCCCTTCTGTCACTGGTTCATGGGTTCCGAGGGCGGGGAGGATGTCCACATGACAGCCCATTTCGTGCAGGGCGTGGTAGTAAATGTTGGTGATGTACCCCGCGTTGGAGTGAAAGCGGGTGAAGTCCGGCGGGATGATGAGGACATTTTGTAGTATCTGGCCTTCCAGAGAGCGCAGCAGTTGGATCTTGATCTTCTCCCGGCTCAGACCTGCATCTGTTGCCGCCTTGGCAAATAACTCCATAATTTATACCCCCGAGTAGGCGCTGAAGCCTCCGTCCACCGGGATGACTACGCCGGTGATAAACCCCGCCGCGTCGTTGTCCAGCAGAAACAGCAGCGTCCCCAGCAGCTCCTCCGGCAATCCGAAACGGCCCATGGGGGTTGCCGCCAGAATTTTCTCTGTGCGGGGCGTAGGGGAGCCGTCCGGGTTCCACAGAAGAGCGGCGTTCTGCTTGCAGGAGAAGAAGCCGGGGGCGATGGCGTTGACCCGGATGCCTGCTTTGGAGAAATGCACCGCCAGCCACTGAGTGAAGTTGCTCACCGCTGCCTTGGCCCCGGAATAGGCGGGGATCTTGGTCAGGGGCGTGTAGGCGTTCATGGAGCTGATGTTCAGAATATTGCATCCCTCCCGGCCCACCATGTCCCGGGCAAAGGTCTGGGTGGTCAGCAGCACGCCGGTAAAATTGAGGTTGAACACCGCCTCCACGCCCTCCCGGTCCAGGTCAAAAAAGGATTTCGTCTCCGCGTCCAAGTCACCGGGCTCGTAGTATTCCTTGTCGGTGGTCGCTCTGGCGTTGTTGCCGCCTGCGCCGTTGATGAGGATGTCACAGGGACCGAAGTCCCGGCTGACCTCCTCCCGGCAGCGCTCCAGGTCTTCCCTGGACAGAACGTTGCACTGATATGCCTTCGCCGTACCGCCATCGGCGCGGATTTCCTCCGCCACCACCTCGGCATTGGCTAGAGTACGGTTGAGCAGCGCCACCTTTGCTCCGGCGGCGGCCAGGGCTTTGGAGAACACACTGCACAGCACGCCGCCCGCGCCGGTGACTACAGCAGTTTTGCCTGATAGGTCTGTTTTCAGAGGTAAATTCATGGCTTTTCCTCCTTTATACCTGATAGGTATTTGCCGTCGTATCTCCGCCTCTGCCCGTCCAGTTGGTATGGAAAAACTGACCCCGGGGCGCATCAGTGCGTTCATAGGTATGGGCTCCGAAGTAATCCCGCTGGGCCTGCAACAGATTGGCGGGGAGGTTTTCGCTGGTGTAGCCATCGAAGTAGCTCAGAGCCGAGGTGAAGGCCGGCATGGGGATCCCGGCGCTGACAGCGTAGGCCGCCACCTCCCGCCACGCGGGAATCAGGCTCTTGATGGTCCCGGCAAAGTAATCGTCCAGCAGCAGGTTCTCCAACTCCGGATTTTTGTCGTAAGCCTCCTTGATCTTCCCCAGAAACACGCTGCGGATGATGCACCCGCCGCGCCACATGAGGGCAATTCCTCCATAGTTAAGGTTCCATCCGTAGGTCTTGGCGGCGGTGCGCATGAGGGTGTAGCCCTGGGCGTAGGAGATGATCTTGGAGGCGTACAGCGCCCTGCGGATACTCTCGATGAACGCCTTTTTGTCTCCGGTGAACGCCGGAACGCTGCGGGGGAAGGCCTTGCTGGCGGTGACGCGTTCAGACTTCATGGCGGACAGGCACCGGGCAAACACCGCCTCGCCGATGAGCGTCAGCGGCACGCCCTCGTCCAGGGCGGCGATGCCGGTCCACTTGCCGGTGCCCTTCTGCCCGGCAGTGTCCAGAATGTGCTCCACCACCGTCTCACCCTTCTCGTCCTGGTAGCCCAGAATATCACTGGTGATCTCGATGAGGTAGCTGTCCAGCTCAGTCCGGTTCCAGTCCGCGAAAATATCATGCATCTCCGCGCTGGTCAGGCCCAGACCGTCCCGCATGAGCTGGTAGGCTTCGCAAATCAGCTGCATGTCACCGTACTCAATGCCGTTATGTACCATCTTCACAAAGTGGCCCGCACCGTTCTCGCCCACCCAGTCGCAGCAGGGGGAGCCGTCCTCCACCTTGGCGCAGATGGCCTGGAAGATGGGCTTGACCGCGGGCCACGCCGCCGGGGAGCCTCCGGGCATCATGGAGGGACCGTTCAGCGCACCTTCCTCGCCGCCGGATACGCCGCAGCCAATATAGAGGAGGCCCTTGCTCTCCACGTATTCGGTGCGCCGGATGGTGTCGGGGAAATGGCTGTTGCCGCCGTCGATGAGGATGTCGCCGGGCTCCAGGATGGGGAGGAGCTGGTCAATGAGACTGTCCACGGCCTGCCCTGCCTTGACCATCATCATGATCTTCCGGGGCTTTTCCAGACTGTCCGCCAGCTCCTGCAAGGAACAGGCGCCGATGATGTTCTTCCCCTTGGCGCGGCCCTCCACGAACTTTTTGACCTTCTCGGTGGTGCGGTTGAACACGGCCACGGTGAAACCTTTGGACTCCATGTTCATCACCAGGTTTTCGCCCATGACGGCCAGACCGACAAGGCCAATATCCGCTTTTTTCATCACGTTTTCCCCCTTATCTCTGCACACGGGCGTTGCCCGCGTAGATGTCCCAAATCTGCTTTTCGTCTGCCGGCTCGGCGTAGTCGTTGAGACTGCTTGCCGCCAGCACGCCGGAGGCCCAGCCGAATTGCAGGCACTTCTCCGGCTCCCAGCCGTTGAGTACGCCGTACAGCACCCCGCCGGTGAACCCGTCCCCGCCGCCGATGCGGTCCAGCACCGGAATGGGCCGGGGCTCCTCCACGATCCACTCCCCGTCCGCCAGCATCAGCGCGCCCCAGAGGTGCTCGTTGGCGGAGAGCACCTGCCGGAGGGTGGTGGCGAAAATTTGGGAGTTGCCGTATTTGGCCTTGACCTCGCTGACCATGCCCTTGAAGCTGTCGATCTTGGCGGCAAGGTCCTTCCCGCCCGCCTCCGGGCCGGCAAAGCCCAGGCAGAGTTGGAAGTCCTCCTCGTTGCCCACCAGAATGTCGGCCACGGTCGCGATCTGGTGGAACGCTGTCCGCAGCTCCGCCTCCCGGCCTTTCCAGAAGGAGGCCCGGTAGTTGAGGTCGAAGCTGACCAAGGTGCCGTACTCCTTGGCGGCCTTCGCCAGAGCCAGACAGCAGGCGGTGGTCTCCTGGCTCATGGCGGCGATCAACCCGGAAATATGGAGGATACCTACGCCCTCCCGATCGAAAATCCGTGGGAGGTCAAACTCAGAGGCATTCAGCGTCCGGCCCACCTCCCCCGCCCGGTCGTTCCACACCCGGGGAGCGCGAAGGCCGAAGCCGCTGTCGGCCACGTTGAACTGGTGGCGGTAGCCCCAAGGGCCGCCCTGCTCCACCTCCACGCCCTCATACCGGATATTCCGGGCCCGGAGCTGGGCCTTGATAAACGCCGCCACGGGGCTGTCCTTGACAAACTTGGTCAGGGCGAGGCACTCCCGGCCCAGGGAGGAGGCCACGTTCAGCACGTTGGTCTCCGCGCTGGTGGAGGTCATGAAAAAGCGGGTGCTGTTGTGGACCGCCATGCGGTCCTCCGGGGTGATCCGTACCCCCATGCTGGTAGGGCAGGCGACGGCGTAGCGGCAGTTCTCTCGAAGTTTCAAGTCCATAGCAATCTCCTCATTTTTTACAGGGTATCGCCGGCGGGACCGGCGTCTCCGCATTGCTGCGGAGAAGGAGTCTTTCCCCGAAAAAACCGGGGGCCTTGGGGGGAATCCTTCTGTTTTGCTCAGTATAACAAGATTTTTTGCCAATGAAAATTGTCATTCTTGTTTGACTTATTGCGAATCTTGCTGTAATATATCTGTAAAAAGGAGGGGAGAGGCGTGCGCAGAAAATCCCAGCAGTTTGATCCTCGACAGGAGATGCGTACCCGGGACTTTGAAATTTTCCATTACCGGGATGAGGCCGCCAGAGCTGTTGCCATTCACCACCACGACTTTTATGAGATATACTATTTTCTCGGCGGTCAGGTGGAGTACCGCGTGGAGGGAGCGGTTTACCGCATGAGCCCGGGCGATATGCTGCTGATCAGTCCGATGGAGCTCCACCAGCCGGTGATTCACCCCGGCGGCGAGCCGTATGAGCGAATTGTGCTGTGGATCAACCGGAAATACCTGGAAGACCTGTCCACAGCGGAGACCAGCCTGACCCGATGCTTTGACTGCACGCGGCCGGGGCACTCCAACCTGCTGCGGCTGGACCCGGTCCAGCGGACCAATATTTCCTCCCGGCTGTCCGGCCTTCTGCGGGAAACCCGCGGCGGAGGCTACGGGGCGGCGTTGTGGGCCCAGGCGGCGCTGATCCAGCTGGTGGTGGAGTGCAGCCGCGCGGCGCTCCATCCTGGCGGAGAGCGCGTGCAGGAGGAACCGTCCCTGGTTTCCAGGGTGCTGGAATATATAGGCGGACATTATGACGAGCCCTTGTCTCTGGACAAGCTGGCGGCCCGGTTTTTCGTAAGTAAGTATTATTTGTCTCACACGTTTCAGCAGGAGGTAGGGGTCAGCGTGTACCGGTACATTCTGCTCAAGCGGCTCCTGATTGCCAGACAGCTCCTCGGCGGAGGCGTCTCCCCGGGCGTTGTGTGTCAAAGCTGCGGCTTTGGGGATTACGCCAATTTTTACCGGGCCTTCAAAGCAGAATACGCCGTCAGTCCCCGGGCGTATCAGAACCGCTGACCTGAAAAAATCCGCCTCCGCTCCAATCGGAGCGGGGGCGGAAATGACGTATTCGATTATACCCGTTCCTTGTTGTCCACCACTTGCCGCAGCATGCCGGAGAACGCCTCCAGGCTCATAGCCCCCAGGTCGCCCTCGCTCCGGTGCCGGACGGAGACGGTGCCCGCCTCCATATCCCGGTCGCCCACCACCAGCATATAGGGAACCTTTTCCAGCTGGGCCTCCCGGATTTTCTTGCCGATCTTCTCATTGCGGTAGTCCACCTCCACCCGGAAGCCCTGGACTTCCAGCTGCTTCGCCACTTCGGCGCAGTAGTCCGCCGCCCGGTCGGTGACGGGCAGGAACCGGACCTGCTCCGGAGCCATCCAGGTGGGCAGGGCCCCGGCGTACTCCTCGATCAGATAGGCCAGGGTGCGCTCATAGCAGCCCAGGGAGGTGCGGTGAATGATATACGGCGTCTTTTTCTGACCGTCGGCGTCCACGTACTCCATGCCGAACTGCTTTGCCAGCAGCATGTCGATCTGAATCGTGACCAGGGTATCCTCTTTGCCGTATACGTTTTTGTACTGGATGTCCAGCTTGGGGCCGTAGAACGCGGCCTCGTCGATGCCAACGGTGTACTTCACATTCAGATCGTCCAGAATCTTCCCCATAACGGTCTGGGCCTCGTCCCACTGCTCCGGGGAACCCTCGTACTTGTTGTTGGGGTTGGCGGGGTCCCACTGGGAGAACCGGAAGGTGCACTTGTCCAGCAGGCCCACGGTGCCCAGACAGTACTTGGCCAGATCCAGACAGCCCTTGAACTCCTCCTCCAGCTGCTCAGGCCGGAGAATCAGGTGGCCCTCGGAGATGGTGAACTGCCGTACCCGGATGAGCCCATGCATCTCGCCGGAATCCTCGTTGCGGAACAGCGTGGAGGTTTCTCCCAGGCGCATGGGCAGATCACGGTAGCTGCGGCCCCGGTTGAGGAATACCTGATACTGGAAGGGGCAGGTCATGGGACGCAGAGCGAAGCACTCCTTGGTCTCGTCCATAGGATCGCCCAATACGAACATGCCGTCCAGGTAGTGATCCCAGTGGCCGGAGATCTTGTACAGCTCCCGCTTGGCCATATAGGGAGTCTTGGTCAGCAGATAGCCCCGCTTTTGCTCCTCGTCCTCCACCCAGCGCTGAAGGGTCTGGATGACCCGCGCACCCTTGGGCAGGATGATGGGCAGGCCCTGACCGATGACGTCCACGGTGGTGAAGTACTCCAGCTCCCGGCCCAGCTTGTTGTGATCCCGCTTGAGGGCCTCGGCCTGCCTGGCCAGGTACTCCTCCAGCTCCTCCTTCTTGGGGAAGGCCACGCCGTAGATCCGCTGGAGGGTCTGGCGGCTGGAGTCGCCCCGCCAGTAGGCGGCGTTGCAGGCAGTGAGCTTGACGGCGTTGCCCTTAATCCGCCCGGTGGAGTCCACGTGGGGGCCGGCGCAGAGGTCCGTGAACTCC
>CAJTUD010000076.1 GCA_910579725.1 uncultured Oscillospiraceae bacterium
TTAATTACGCCGTATCAGGGCAAGGAAAGGAATGAAAACCATGATTGTAGACAGCCACCAACACGTCATGCTCCCCACTACCATGCAGGTAAAGAAAATGGACGATGCCGGAGTAGACAAAGCGATTTTGTTTACAACGACGCCCCATGTTGAGAGGGCCAAATCTGCGACATTGGCCGCAATCGGCGCAGAAATGCAAGTGCTGTACCAACTCCTGTCCGGCAGCTATTCTCCCGAAACACGAATATCAAAAATGAAAGACACTATTCTGGAGCTGAATCAGGCTATCCAGGCTGCGCCAGATCGGTTCTACGGTTTTGGCCCGGTTCCGCTGGGCCTTTCCGAACAGGCAACAGCAGAGTGGGTATCGGAGTATATCGTTGGAAACTCCTTCAAAGGCATCGGAGAGTTTACCCCCGGCTCGGAAACACAGATTGAGCAGTTAGAGCCTGTGTTCAAAGCCCTGGAAGATTATCACAGCCTCCCTATTTGGGTACACACCTTCAACCCGGTCACGCTAAACGGCATAAAAATTCTCATGGGCCTGTGCCGAAAATACCCCGCTGTGCCGGTTATCTTTGGACACATGGGCGGTTCAAACTGGATGGAGGTGATCTCCTTTGCAAAGGAGCATGGACAGGCATACTTGGACTTGTCTGCGGCCTTTACACCGCTGTCAGTCAAAACAGCCCTAACGGAAGTGCCGGAAAAATGTCTGTTCAGTTCTGACGCACCGTTTGGAGAGCCGCAGCTATGCAGGCAGCTCATTGAATTTGTCAGCCCATCCCATTCTGTCACAGAACTGGTGTTGGGCGGTAACATCGAAAGGCTGCTGCAAATTTAGGGCGTGTCCTCCCGGTGGCCCTCGATCTCCCGCTGATAAAAGGCAATCTTTTCATCCAGCATGGCCTCATGTTCCTGCAACTGCCTGATCTGCTCATCCAGAGATTGGCGGTGCCGTATCAGCATTTCCATACGTTCTGAAAGGGTAATATCGCCCTTGGCCCGCAATGCCGCATATTTCTTGATTTCCTTAATCGGCATCCCCGTTGCTTTCAGTCGTTTGATAAAAGCAATCCAGGCAATATCTTTTTCTGAATAGCGGCGGCGGTTGCTGGCGTTCCGCAACGGGACAATCAAGTTTTCATGCTCATAGTAGCGCAGAGTATGTATCCCCAGCCCCGTGACCTTTGAAAATTCTCCAATGGAGTAATCCAAAAAAATCCCTCCAACCTCTTGACGTAGAGTTTACTCTACATTATATGCTTTCATTATACCTGATGAATGGAGGAATTTCAAATGGAAACCACAAAAAAATACACCGTCATCACCGGGGCCAGCTCCGGGATAGGCAGGGAAACCGCAAAAGCCTTTGCGAACCGGGGCAAGAGCCTAATTATTGCCGCCCGCCGCACAGAAAATCTTGAAGCCTTAAAGTGTGAGATTTTGGAGCAGCACCCCACGCTGGATGTTGTTATCAGGACGGTTGATCTGTCTGTGCTGGAAAACGTATATCAGTTTTATTCCAGTCTGAAGGACTTCCAACTGGAAACCTGGGTGAACAATGCAGGCTTTGGAAACTATGACAGCGTGGCACAGCAGGACTTGGGGAAGATCGACACCATGCTCCGGCTGAATATTGAAGCCCTAACCATCCTGTCCTCGCTGTTCGTCCGAGACTATAAGGATACTCCAGGAACACAACTTATCAACCTGTCCTCCTGCGGCGGCTATACCATCGTCCCCACGGCTGTTACCTACTGCGCGACAAAATTCTATGTCAGTACGTTCACCGAGGGGCTGGCCTGGGAACTGATTGAAACAGGCGCAAAAATGCGGGCCAAGGTTCTGGCTCCAGCGGCAACGCAGACGGAGTTCGGGAAAAAGGCCAACAATGTGGATGCCTACGATTATGACAAAGCATTTGGCACTTACCACACGGGCCAGCAGATGGCGGAGTTCCTGCTGAAGCTATACGACAGCGACAGCACCCTCGGAATCGTAGACCGCGAGACTTTCCAATTTGAACTGCGGCCCCCAATGTTTCCTTATGCGAACGGTTCTGTCCATAATCAGCACACAGACTAAGCAAAGATTTTTCCATTGCAACGCAGCCAGTGGGTAAGGTCTTTCCTTACCTACTGGCTGCTGTCACACTATTGCTATTTATGCTTGCAAGAAATACTGGCTCTGCTGGTTTATCCAGTGCATTAGTCGCTCGGATCATCGCCTTGGAGTGCCAATAGCTGTTCGGCAAGAAAGTCCAGCGTATTAAGCAGTACCATTTGATTAGCGCGGTTGCAAGCCCGAAACTTCCCAAGAAAGCGATTGACTTCTTCCTCATGTTCATCTGGCTCCACGCTGAACAGGTTGCTTGTTGTAAGACCCAGGCGATTCACAATCGGAAAAAGAATTTCAAAGGATGGGTTGACTTTTCCGCCTTCTATGCACTGGATCATTTTGATAGACACTCCCGTTTCATCGGAAAGTTCCTGCTGGGTCAAACTGCAAGCCTTCCTTGCGTTATGGATTCGGATTCCTAAATATGTACGGTTATCCATCGGCATGATTTATCACCTCAAATATATTCTATCTTACCGATTTTCACATTTACATTCCCAAATAACTCCTATTTAATAGGTAAAATCTTGCGTTTTATATGAAATAGTAAACCCCTGTTGAGCTGCCATTAAAAAAAACGGCTCTCACAGCAGGGGCTTATTCCACATCTGCCTGTGATTTGTCCGTTGGAGGAAATCATGGGCGTTTTTATTGTTTACAACAGATTTGGTGATTTACCAAAAAAATTATTGCGTCCCATGAGGATTCCCATAAATTAGAAACCGCAAAATTCGACCTTTTTATAAGGTGTTATCACGCCGGATTCCCGGTGTGGCAACAAACCGCCAGAGAGTATAGCAAACTCTCTGGCGGTTTGTTTTGTCGGTTTAGGTCGAAGTTCTTCTGCGCTTTGCGGTGTCGCGGGCCACCTTGGAAGTCTGAATCCCACCATATTCAGATTTTCGGAGGTAGCGTAATGCACAAAATTCATTCGCCCAAATTTTTCTTTAGTAACTTGGAGCAATGGGCCAAAATGCGGCCCATACGTTTTTTAGCATTTCCCCAGGAGCATCGAAGGGGGGTGAGCGCATGAGCAGTCCAAGCGAACGGCGGCAGGAGTTGTTGGAAGTGCTGTGCCGTAGACGGCATGATACATACGACAACTTGGCCTTTGAGTTCAAGGTTTCCAGGCGGACTATTCGCCGGGATATTGCGATACTCATGTGTTCTTACCCCATAGAGACTTCCAGAGGCTACGGCGGAGGCGTGAGCGTTGCGGATGGGTACTACCTTTACCGCAGAACGCTCAACAAAAAGCAGGTCGCATTGCTTATCAGGCTGAGAGTTCAGCTTGAAGGGGACGATCTGGACACGCTCAACAGCATCCTCCGTGTCTTTGCTCCCTGACGCATAAATCCCCCAGCACCTTGACAAACAGCGGGACAAGCTCCCGCTCACATTCAGTATGTAAGTGCTGCATCCTGCATTAGCCGTTCAATCGCAAAGACTACCTGCGGAGCGGGGCCGGAGGAAAGGAGGTGATCCCTTCCGCTCCCTGCCCGTCAAAGCGATAACATCAAAGGTACGAGCGACACTTGGGCGGCTGTCCGACGTTGGCAACGCCGCAGACGCGGGAAGCACCGCAAACACCCGTATCGCAGGGTAAAAGGGAGATGCTGGGGGAACGGCCTGGGCAGCTTAGTCACCTGCCGCCACCGTCTGCTGGTATCGCGCCGCCACGCTAAAGGCGGGCTTACATACTCCCGTGCCGGGGGAGAGCAGCAGGGCGGTCATGCCGCCTGATAATACGGCACACATTCTTTAGAAAGGGTAATCAGGGAACCCGCGCCGGTCAAATTTCCTTGCAAAATGAGGACACAGCCAGGACCGGCGCGGTGCTTCCCACCCACCAGCCGGATGAAAGACCTGACGCCATAGAAAACTGTGGCCCCAGGTGTTCCATCCGGTAAGAATGAACGAAACTGCGGCCCATGGCCGGGGAGGTGAGGATATTGCTTGTTCCTATCAGCGAGATCACAGTCAATCCCGGACGACGGGAGGCCGCACCGGGAGATGTGAAGGAACTGGCCGACAGCATTTTGGAAGTAGGGCTGATTAACCCCATTATGGTGGATCAGACCCATACTCTGATTGCCGGACTTCACCGGCTGGAGGCCATGAAGCTGCTGGGCCGGACGGAAATCGAGTGTACCGTCAGCGATTTGGACGGCCTGCAAGTGGAACTGGCGGAGATAGACGAGAACTTTGTCCGCAAGGATTTATCTGATGATGAATTTCGGGAGATGCTTCTGCGGCGGAAGGAAATCTACGAAAGCCTGCACCCGGAAACAAAGGCGACCTATGATGGCGGCGCTTTCCGTGGCAATCAGCATCAGAATGTGGTGGACGAAAATTTTTCGGCCACCACAAAATCATTTGTCCAAGATACGGCGGATAAACTTGGCGTCAGCCCACGGACAGTAGAACTCCAAATTCAGACCGCAAAAAATTTGACGCCGGAGACAAAGGAGATCATCAAGGGTGCCAAGGTCACAAAATCGGATGCGCTGAAACTGTCCCGGCTGTCCCCAGCGCAGCAAACAGAAGCGGCCAGCCGGTTAGTATCAGGCGATATTCACTCCGTAGATGAATACCAGCCGCCCCCGGAACCAGCGGAGCCGGAACCGCCAGCGGAGGCCCCGCCGCCCTCCGTTCCCTACTCGTCCAGCGGCAGGCACTACTCCTCCTTTGAGGAATCCATAGCCGATTTGAAAAATCCTGATAAGGATTGCAGCTATACCCCGGATGCGTTGCTGGCGGAGCTGGATTCCTTCATCCAGAAATTCCACCGGGAATTTGCGTGGTACAGCGACCCCTTCTGCACAGTGGTTTTCCCCGGCATATCCCAGGTGCAGTTCGATTACATCCGAAAGCGGTTCGGTACGATCTCCACCGCTATCCACGATGTACTGCAACAAATGAAAAGGAGCATGAAGAAATGAGTTACCGTAAGAAGCACAGCCCACCCAAAGCGGCGCAACAGACCCTTTTCCCGCCCGCCGAAGTGGAGTACAGCAACCCCGGAACAGTTCGTACCCTCTCCACCAGCCGTCTGACCTCCGGCCTGCCCTACCAGCGGCCTGTGGAGCAGAAGAACGTAGACAAGCTGATCCGCAACTGGAACAGCCGGGAACTCTACCCCGTCATTGTCAGCTTCCGGGACGGCAAATTCAATGTGGTGGACGGCCAGAACAGGATCGCCGCCATGCGCCAGATGGCGGGCGGCGGGGATGTAATCGTCCCCTGCATGATCTACACCGGCATGACCTATGAGCAGGAGGCGGAACTGTACGCCAAACTGGACAAGGGCAAGCGGCCCCTGACCCCGCGTCAGCACACCAAAGCCCTGGTGGAATCCGGTTCGGACACCAAAATCATGGAGATCAAGTGTCTGGTGGAGGATGTCGGCTTTGTGTGGGCGCTGGGGGAGCCTACCGGCGAACCATTTGAGATCGCCCCCATCCGCGCCCTCACCAACGCCCACCAGCTTCTCGGCGGCGAGGCGTTTGCCCGTATGCTGTCCCTGCTGGCCGGGGCGTGGCAGGGAACCCCCAACTCTCTGCGGGCCTCTATGCTCTCCGGTATGGCCCTGTTCGTCAAGACCTATGAGGGAGATTTGAGTGACCAAACCTTCATCCGGCGAATGTCCGCCGTCAGCCCGGAGGAAATCATTCGGCTGGGCCGCATTGAGACAGACGTGGGCCTACGTTTTGCCCGTATCATTCTGGACAAGTACAATGGCGGGGGCGCGGAACTGCCCTACCGCTTCAAACGCTGATGTGCCGCCGTACATAGCGCCGCAGACTGGAAAACGGTCTGCGGCGCTTTTTTTGTGCGGAATATGGACAGGCCGTACAAGCATAGTCTGAGCCAGAAGGGAGGATTTGTATGGCACAGGGCGTCTTTACCAGAGAGCAGATCGAGGCGATGCAGAACGTGGATATTCGTACCGTGGACCCGGATACCCTGCGGGATATTCGGGATGTGACGGTCAACGCCGACCTCCCCAAGCGGGAGCGGATTCTGGACTTCATTCGTCAGATTGGCAATCCCTACTGCTACCGCCACGGGAAATATGTGGTGAAGGTCAGCTTCACCGACACGGACGTGACCCTGGAGGACAGAATGCTCTCCTACATACGGTCAAAATGCTGACGGAAATATTTTCGCAAAACACTCTGGACATTTGCCGGAAGTTATGTTAATGTGATGCCAACAGGACGACCCGGCGCTCCCCTGGTGGTTAAAGTGTTTTGCTGATTAGACTTTAACGATCAGGAGAGAAGAACATGAACAAGACCCAAGAGCAGGTATGGAATACCTATGGATATGTCCGCCTGTCCCATGAGGACGGTGACAAGGAGGAAAGCAACAGCGTCACGGGCCAGAAGGATTTGATCCGTGATTATTTGTCGCGCTACCCGGAACTGCGGGAGTGCGGCATGAAAGTGGACGACGGCTATACGGGGTCCAATTTTGACCGTCCGGCCTTTCAAGAGATGATGGCCGAGGTCAAGGCTGGCAAGGTCAACTGCATCGTAGTCAAGGATTTGTCCCGCTTCGGCAGGGACCATTTGGGCGTGGGGGAATACATTGAGCGGATTTTCCCCTTCATGGGTGTGCGCTTCATCGCCATCAATGACAACTACGACAGTCTGCACAGCAACGTGGAATCCGATGAGCTGATTATCCCCTTCAAAAACCTCATAAACGAGGCATATTGCCGGGATACCTCGATCAAGATTCGGAGCCAGCTTGAAATCAAACGCCAGCGCGGAGATTTCATTGGCTCTTTTGCCGTTTTTGGCTACCGGAAGGACCCGGAGAACCGCCACCACCTGCTGGTAGATGACTACGCCGCCGATGTGGTGCGGGACATTTTCAAATGGAAGCTGGAGGGTATCAGCGCGGGGGATATTGCCGACCGCCTGACGGCATCGGGCATTCCCACCCCCATGGACTACAAGCGTTCCCTGGGGATGCGCTACTCCACTTCCTTCCGGGTGAAGGAAGAATCCGTATGGGATGCCGGGATGGTGCTGCGGATTCTGAAAAACCCGGTTTACACCGGCGTACTGGAGCAGGGCGGGTCACCACCCCCAGCTACCGGGTGAAGCGGCTGGTGAACAAGCCCCGCGAGGAATGGGCGGTGGTGGAGAACTGCCATGAGGCCATTATTGACCGCTACGATTTTGAGAGCGTCCAGAAGGTGCTTGCCCTGGACACCCGCACCAGCGTCAGCGGCAGGGCTGTGGAGCTGTTCTCCGGCATGGTGTACTGCGGCGAGTGCGGCAGCGCCATGGTGCGGAAAACCGTCCCCTCCGGCAAGCGGAAATACGTCTACTACGTCTGCGCCGCCCATAAGGAACACAAGACCTGTTCCGCTCACAGCCTGCGGGACACGGCGCTGGATGAGATCGTGCTGGAGGCGTTAAAGAAGCACATCCGGGATGTGATCGACCTGGCTGACCTACTGGAACTGACCGACACCGCCCAGCTTCAGCAGGCGGGTGTTCGGAAGCTCCAAGCGCGGCTGGACAGGAAGCGGGAGGAAATTGACCGCAATCAGGCCCTTTTGGGCACCCTCTATGAAAGCCTTGCCGATGGTCTGATTGACCGGGACGAATATCAGGACTTGAAAAAGACCTACTCCCGCCGCCGCTCCGAAGCGGAGGCCCAGGCCGAGGCCATTCAAGAGGAAATGAGCCGGGAGCTGGAGCAGGAGGACCGGGGCTGGATGGAGCAGTTTCGCAAGCACCGGAACATCACCGAACTGGAACGCTCCATTATCGTGACGCTGGTTGAACGCATCCTGATTTTCCGCGGGCATCGTGTAGAGATCATTTACCGCTGGCACAATGAATTTCGCAGTCAGATGGATTTGCTCTTGCAGGCGCAGAAGCTGTCCTCCGGGAAGGAGGCGGTCTGACATGGCAAGGACAAAACGCAAGGTCAACCCCATTCTGCCAGTTCCCGCGCCGGAAGCCCCGAAAGCGCGGGTTTACCAGACGGCTGGTTATGTCAGGCTGTCGGTAGAGGACAGCGGCAAGCCCGGTGCTGATACCATAGAGGCGCAGAAGCAACTTGTTTTGGGCTATATTGAGACCCAGGAGGATATGCAGTTTTGCGGCCCCTACTGCGATAACGGACGGACAGGGACAAATTTTGAGCGTCCCGACTTTGAACGGCTGATGGACGATGTGCGCTCCGGGAAAGTCGATTGCATCATCGTCAAGGATTTATCCCGGTTTGGCCGCAACTATAAGGAAACGGGCAACTATCTGGAGCGGATTTTTCCCTTTTTGGATGTGCGGTTTATCGCTGTCAACGACAGCTTTGACACGCTGACCGCCGAGCGGACGGCGGACGGCTATATTGTGCCGCTGAAAAATATCATCAACGAGGTTTACAGCAAGGACATTGGCAGAAAGTCCCGTTCCGCCCTGGTGACGAAACAGCAGAAGGGAGAGTTCATCGGTGCGTGGGCGGCCTATGGCTACCAGAAGTGCGCCAGCGATCCCCACCGCATTGAGCCGGACTTGGAAACCGCGCCAGTGGTGCGTGAGAT
Source organism: uncultured Oscillospiraceae bacterium (assembly GCA_910579725.1). GTDB lineage: Bacteria > Bacillota > Clostridia > Oscillospirales > Oscillospiraceae > Pelethomonas. Next base: position 8,690 of record CAJTUD010000076.1, read on the forward strand.
ATTTGCCCTGCGGCTCACGGGGACCAGCTATCAGCAGATCGCCCGAACGCTGAATGAGCGGGGAATCCCCTCCCCCGGCCGGTATCTCTGCTTGAAAGGGACGGCAAAGTGTGAAGCCTACGCCAATTCCCGCTGGAGCGTTGCCGCTGTGAAGAAGGTCCTGACAAGCGAGGTCTACTTGGGCCACATGGTACAGGGCCGTAAGCGTTCCGGCTTCACCGAGGGCAGGAAACCGTATCAGGCACCGGAATCCGAGTGGGTGATCGTCCGCAATACCCATGAACCGCTGATAGACGAAGAAACCTTCCTTGCGGTTCAGACAATGGCGGCGGAGGCCAACAGCGCCTACAAGGGTCGGTTAGGCCGGTATGACAACCTGGGAACGACCCCCAACATCCTCCGGGGACTGATTTTCTGTGCGGACTGCAAACGGCCTCTGGTGCGGTATAAATCCGTTACCAACAAGGGGACAAACCGCTACTATGTCTACATCTGCCCGTCCCACACGGCGGATTTGGCCTCCTGCCCGAAGAAATATCTCCACGAGGAAAAGCTGAAGGAAATCCTGTGGGATACACTGCGGCAGGAGATCGCTCTGGCTAGTAAAATGGGAAAGCTGGCACAGGCGTATAGCCGTTCCGCAAAGGTTCTCAGCCGGGAGGACACTTTGAAGCGTGAGATCGCCGCCGCGAGGCAGGCGGTGGAACGGGCTAACAGGCTCTATGACAGTCTGTTTCAAAACTACCATGACAAGCTGTTGACGGAGCGGGAATATACGGAGCTGCGCCAGCAGTATCAGGCAGATGGAGAGGCGGCAGAGAAGCGGCTGGAGGCATTGGAACGCCAGCGGCAGGACGAACGGCAGCAGACAGTTGAAAATCCGTGGCTGACCACCTGCGGACGGTTCCGGGCAGATACGGAATTGACGGAGGATATGGCCCATGCGCTGATTGACCGTGTGGAGGTGGACGCGGATAACCGTATCTACATCACCCTGCGCTACCGGGATGAATACCGCGCCCTGCTCCGGCTTCTGGAGGCCGAGGGAGAGGCGGTGCCCGCATGATGGCTACCACCGCAAAATATGTGCGGCTGTCCTCCGAGGACGATGATCTGCGCCAGGGCGGGAAGCTGGAATCCAACAGCATCGCCAATCAGCGGGATTTGCTGGATGCCTTTATCAGCCGGATGCCGGAGCTGGCAGGAACCAATATCATTGAGTTCTGCGATGATGGCTGGAGCGGCAAAAACTTTGAGCGGCCCGCCGTCCAGGAGATGATCGCCCAGGCGCGGGCGGGGAAAATCCAGTGTATCGTAGTCAAGGACCTGTCCCGCTTTGGCCGTGATTATCTCACGGTAGGCAGTTATATTTCCAGCGTGTTTCCCTTCCTGGGAGTTCGGTTTATCGCCGTCAATGACGGCTATGACAGCATCCGGCCTATGGATGTGGACAGTCTGGACACCTCCTTTAAGACCCTTCTGTACGACTTTTACAGCCGTGACCTCTCCCGGAAGGTGCGGAAAGCGAAGCGGTTCCGTGCCCAGCGGGGGGACTTCCTATCGCCGTTTGCGCCCTATGGCTACATCAAGGACCCAGAGGACAAAAACCACCTTTTAATTGACCCACCAGCGGCAGAGACAGTGCGCCGCATCTTTCGGATGATGGGCAGCGGCCACCCGGCTGAACAGATCGCCAAGAGGCTGAACAGCGAGGCCGTCCCCACACCCATGCTTTATAAGCGGGCGGCGGGCTGTTCCCGGACAAGCTGGCCCAGCGTTCAAGAGGAAAACATCTGGACAAGGAACGCCATTGGTAAAATCCTGCGGGATGAGCGGTATATCGGAACCAACGTATACGGGAAGCGGATGCGGGATCAGGTCGGGCACCATCATACGGTGAAGGTCAGCAAAGCGGAGTGGATCACCGCATCGGGAACCCATGACGGCATTGTGACCCAGGAGGAATTTGACAAGGCCCAGCTTGCCATGCGGGAGTTCATGGAGCGGGACGGCATCAACTTGGGCGAGTGGGTACTGCGGCACAAGGTCCGGTGCGGCGTGTGCGGCTACGCCATGACCCGCTCAAGGGCAAAGCACCCCGTTTACTACTGCCGTACCAACCGTGTCAGCGATGCCTTTACCTGCCCGTCTGAGCGAGTACCCGAAGCGGATATTCTGGAGGCCATTCTGGATGGGCTTCATGTCCAGGCTATGGCCGCGGTGGAAATGGCCCGCATTTGGGAGGAACGCCACCGGCGCAAGAAAACAGATACCGCTGCTTTGCGAAAGAACATCGCCGCTCTGCGGGAGGCCCACGGTAAGCTGGAGCGGCAGATCAAGGACCTCTATACCTCCTTTGGGGTGGGGGAGATCAGCAGGGCGGAGTATCTTACCGCCAAAGCCGCCGCCATCCAAAAGCGGGACGCGGCCTCTGAGCAGCTTGCCGGATGGGAGGCCAAGCTGGAGAATACCGGCGAGGATGGAGAACTGCAAAATCCATTTGTTATCCGCTTCCGGCCCTATGTTGAGGCGGAGATCAAGGAAATCACGCAGGAAATCCTATCGGATATTTTAAGAGAAATCCATATCTGCCCCGGTGGGCGGCTGGAAATCATCTGGAACTACCGGGAGGAATACGCGAAAATGATGCTGGATTTGGAAGGAGAACAGCAGGATGGAACATAAGAGAGCTTGGATTTATTGCAGGGTTGCGTACCCTGACGCCTTTGCGCTGGCGGCGCAGCAGGCCAGTTTGGAGGCATACGCCGAAAAGCAGGGCTTTGAGATCGCAGGGATCACCGTTGAACAGGCCAGCGGGCTGGACTTCTCCCGCAGAGGTCTGGCCGAGGTTTCCAGCGCGGTGGCCGCTGGTGAGATTGACTTTCTGCTGGTGGCGAACCTCTCCCGCCTGGGGCGGGATGTGACCGACGTGGACGCCTATTTGCGCTGGCTGGAGGATCAGTTTGTTGAAGTGGTATGTGCCGATGGCACGATACCGCAGACCAGTACAGAAATACTGCTGACGCTGATGAAAGAAAGCGGCATTTCGCTGGATAGGGTGCGTTAGCGGCGGCACGATACAGTAAAAAATCAGGGCTTTTCTATCTGATAAATTCAGATGGGAAAGCCCTGATCTTTTATTCAAACATCGGAGGGAACACGTTATGAATTTGAAATTTGCGGATACCCCAAAAGGCTGGTATCAGGAAAGGGCCTGCGGCATCCTTGCCTCGCTCAGTCTGGCGGTGGACGCCAATGAGCGTATGAAGGGCAGAAGCGGCGCTTTGCGCTGGTTATACCAGCATGAGATGGAGTACCATTTCAAGCGGGCGGTATTCGATACCCTCCGCTTGTTGCAGATGCTCACGCATGACACCGACTTTGCCAACAGCGGCAATCTGGCGGACATTTGTGAGAGAGGCCATACGGCATTTAACAATATCCTTGACGGCAACATGGATGGGTTTGACTTGGAGAAGGAATAGAACCTCTGGTAGCGGAATAAAAAGAAGTATCTGCGGGTTGTCCTTTCCGATGCAGGATTGTTTCGACATGGTTCACAATTTGTTTACAAATTTCTATTAGTCCGTGCTTGACATTGGCTGATGAGGCGGTCAGCGGCACGAAAACGGACAAGCGGGAGGACTTTAATCGTCTGTTGGCCGACTGCCGGAAGGGCAAAATCGACCGGGTGCTGGTCAAGTCCATCTCCCGCTTCTCCCGGAATACCAAGGACTGCCTTGCCGCTCTGCGGGAGCTGATGCGGCTGGGTGTGACCGTTCAGTTTGAAAAAGAAAACATTGACACTGGAACGCTCACCACAGAATTGATGGTGAGCGTTTCCGGTTCCCTGGCCCAGCAGGAGTTGTCAACGCCAATTTGAAATTGTAAGAAAACGC
>CAJTUD010000077.1 GCA_910579725.1 uncultured Oscillospiraceae bacterium
GCCGAAAAGTTGCCGTTTTTTTCAACCAGACGGCCATTATCAAGCCCCTTACCCGCAGAAAATACTCCACCAAAGCACTGTGCCGCAGTGGTTTTCAGGAGCAAAAATTTTTTTCTGGTAGCAGCATTTTCTAATTTGGTAGCATTTGACCGGCTTATGTAAATGATTTCCATTATGTCAGCCCGTATTTCAGGTGGTAGCGGTCAAAAAAGTTTGGTAGCAGCTTGGTAGCTTTTTTACAAATTGTTCATAAATATATTTGTTGCTTTTGAAAAATCAGAAAAAAATAGGAGAGTATAGTGAAATGGGATACACAAATTAAAAATTTCACAATATAGTTTACATAATGTCAAATCAATGGAGTTGGACGCAAATTTGTGCAGTTTCACGAACTTTTTGCTCAAAATTCAAGAAAAACCGGCTCTCAGGAAAATTCTGTGCAATTGTCTCTATGCTTTTTCCCGTTTGTGTGGTAGAATGAAAAAAACAGCAAATCAAAAAGAGCGGAGGTTGCTTCTATGTCGATCATATCAGAATATTTCTTCCCATCCAGCGACGGGAAAACCTTGATCCATGTCAACCAATGGACGCCAGTGGGCCGGGATATTCTGGGCGTGGTGCAGATAGCCCACGGTGTGGCGGAGTACGGCGCGCGCTACGCGCCCTTCGCCCGGTATCTCTGCGAACAGGGCTTTGCCGTGACGGCCAACGACCATCTGGGCCATGGACAGTCCCTGATTCCGGACAGCCCCATGGTATATCTGGGGGAGCAGGACGGCTGGTGGCATGTGGTGGACGACATGGAAGAGCTGCGCCGGCGCACCGCAAAGGCATTTCCCGGCAAGCCATACTTCCTGTTCGGCCATTCCATGGGCTCTTTTCTGTCCCGGACCCATCTTATCCGTTATCCGGGAGGTCTGACGGGCTGCGTCCTCTGCGGTACGGGGCACCAGTCCGCCGCAGTCATCGCGGGAGGCAAGCTGGTGGCGGACCACGAGATCAAGCGCCTCGGCCGGAAAGCATACAGCGCAAAGGCGGATGATCTGGCCTTCGGCGCGTACAACAAGGCATTCGCCCCCGCCCGAACCCGTTTTGACTGGGTTTCTGCCAGCGAGGCCAATGTGGACGCCTACATTGCAGACCCCCTTTGCGGCGGTGATACCACCTTGGGGCTGTTCCGGGACATGCTCGATGGCCTGGGCTATATCACCAGACAGTCCAACATCAACAAAATGGACAAGTCCCTGCCGGTGTTTTTCATCGCCGGGGACCGGGACCCCGTGGGCGATATGGGCAGGGGTGTGCAGAAGGCGTACCGGTGCTTTAAAAAGGCGGGCTTGCAGGACGTGAACATTCATCTCTACCACGGGCTGCGCCATGAGATTCTTAACGAAGCCAGCCGGCAGTATGTCTATAAGGATGTGCTGGACTGGCTGGAAGCCCGGCTTTGAGCCAGCACCGCCCGGAGGGACAGCAGCTCCGTGTCCCGGTACCGCCTGAGCAGTGACCAGGAGAGGACGCTGTCCGCAGCCAGAACGATCCAAAGAAGGAACGCCGTCCAGGGCGGAACCGCCAGCAGCCGGACCCATGGCTGCACCAGTTTTACAGCGGCGGCGGAAAGCAGCCCCCAGAGCGCTGTGAACTGCGGACAGATCCGTCCCTGGATGTGCCCCTTCATGGCGGTATAGTCCCAGAACTGCACGCCCAGGACCTTATCGTAAAAAAGGTGGACCGCATACTCCGCTCCGGTGCAAATCAGGCCGCCCAGAAGTGCCAGCGGGAGAAAGCCCATCTCCTTTGGCGCTGCCGCCAGAAGGACGGTCATGGCCAGTCCGTAAACTGGGCACAGCGGCAGCAGCAAAAAGCATTTGCGCACCTGCTTGGGAGCGTGGGAGAGCTTGGCGTGCAGCTTCTCCAGGCCATAGCCCGCGAAGCTGTAGAAGAGGAAGTAAACAAACCAGCGAGACATAGCGGAGCTCCTTTCCGGGGAAATTTGGAGGAATGCTTTTTCAGCCTTTGCATCAGAACCGCCGGGTTCAAAACAGATTCTAGCATCCCCGCTCTGCCGGGGAATATACAGGAGGTAAGAACAGATGGAGGACAGCTGGGAGCTGCTGGAACGGGAGTGCCAGGACTGTAAGGAGTGCGCCCTGTGCCAGACCCGGCAGCATGTGGTGTTCGGCGTAGGGAATCCCCAGGCGGAGATTCTGCTGGTAGGGGAGGGGCCCGGGGCCAACGAGGACGAACAGGGAATCCCCTTCGTAGGCCGCGCGGGGCAGTTTCTGGACGACATGCTGGCGATTATCGGTCTGGACCGCACCATGGTGTACATCGCGAACATTGTAAAATGCCGTCCCCCGGGAAACCGGGATCCGCTGAATGTGGAGCAGGACGCCTGCATTGGCTATCTGCACCGGCAGATTGCGCTGATCCGGCCGAAGATTCTCATCTGCCTGGGCCGGGTGGCGGCCATGCGGCTGATCAACGAGAAGTTCCGTATTACCAGAGAGCATGGCTTGTGGCATGATATCGACGGAATGCGGATGATGGCTATGTACCACCCTTCGGCGCTGCTGCGAGATCCCGGCAAGAGACCGGAGACCTTTGACGATCTGAAGTCGCTGGAGAAGGAGATTGAAAAAGTATGCCGGCGCACCGAGCCCCACCGGCCCTGGCAGCGCCTGCCGGGAGACCGGCCAGATGTGTGAATTGAGGGAGAAAAGCTATGTTTATGAAGGGGTTCGATAATCAGAAGTATATTGAGACGCAGTCCGCCCGCATCCGGGAGCGGATCAGCCAGTTTGGCGGAAAGCTCTACCTGGAATTCGGCGGAAAGCTCTTTGACGACTACCACGCCTCCCGGGTGCTGCCCGGCTTCGCGCCGGACAGCAAAATCCGTATGCTCCAGCAGCTGCGGGAGGACGTGGAGATCGTCATTGCCATCAGCGCCGGGGACATTGAGAAGAACAAGGTGCGGGGGGATCTTGGCATTCCCTATGAGGAGGATGTGCTCCGGCTGATCGATGTGTTCCGGGAGATGGAGCTGTACGTGGGCAGCGTGGTGGTGACGCAGTACAGCGGCCAGCCTGCCGCCGACGCATTTCTCAAGCGCTTGAGCGCTCTGGGCGTACAGACTTACCGCCACTACCCCATTTCCGGCTATCCCCACAATGTGGACCTTATCGTCAGCGACGAAGGTTACGGCCGCAACGATTATATTGAGACGGCCCGTCCTCTGGCGGTGGTCACTGCCCCCGGCCCCGGCAGCGGAAAGATGGCCACCTGCCTGAGCCAGCTCTACCATGAGCACCGGCGGGGCCGGAAGGCCGGATACGCCAAGTTTGAGACCTTCCCTGTCTGGAACCTGCCTCTGGATCACCCGGTGAATCTGGCCTACGAGGCCGCCACAGCGGATCTCAACGACGTGAACATGATCGATCCCTTCCATCTGGCCGCCTATGGCGTCACTACGGTGAACTACAACCGGGATGTGGAGGTATTCCCCGTCCTGCGGACCATATTCGAGTCCATTCTGGGTCAGTGTCCCTACCAGTCGCCCACAGACATGGGGGTGAACATGGTGGGCGGCTGCATCGTGGACGACGAGGTCTGCCGTCAGGCGTCCCATATGGAGATTCTGCGCCGCTATTACACCGCTCTCACCGGCAGGCTCCGGGGGACTGTGGAGAAGGATGTGGTTTATAAACTGGAGCTGCTGATGAAGCGCTCCGGCGTCACCTCCGCCATTTTCCCCGCCGTGGCCGCCGCACTGGAGAAGGAGGAGGCCACCGGCGCTCCCGCCGGGGCTATGGTGATGCCGGACGGCCGGGTTATCACCGGCAAGACCAGCGACCAGATCGGGGCCTCCGCCGCGCTGCTGCTCAACGCCCTGAAGGCTCTGGGGGGCATCGACCAGGAGCTGGATCTGATTTCCACTCAGGTTCTGGAGCCTATCTGCCGTCTGAAAACCGGCAGTCTGGGCAATAAGAACCCCCGCCTCCACAGCGACGAGGTGCTCATTGCTCTGTGCGTCAGCGCCCTGACCAATCCTATCGCGGAGCTGGCCCAGAAGCAGCTGTCCAAGCTGCGGGGCTGCGGGGCCCATTTCACGGTGGTGCTCAGCGACGTGGATGAGAACCTCTACCGCCGTCTGGGGATACACGTCAGCTATGAGGCCAAATACGAGCGCCAGAGGCTATACTACAAGTAATAAAAGAGGAAAGTTATGACCAAGGTATACTTTGTCCGCCACGCCCAGTCCGACTGGCGCAGCGGCTCCGACCGGGATCGCGGTCTGACTGCCGCAGGTATGGAGGACCGGAGTGTGGTTCTGGAGTTCCTCCGGGACAAGCCGGTGAGCGCCTTTTATTGCAGCCCCTATCGCCGGAGCCTGGATACCATCCGGGAGGCAGCGGAACACTTTGGCCTGCCCATCCGGATCGACGAGCGGCTGCGGGAACGGGAGGCGGCCCCCGGCGGCAACTGCCGGGAGCTGTTCCGGAAGCGCTGGGCGGATTTTGACTGGCACGAGCCCGGCGGAGAGTCCCTGCGGTCCGTTCAGAGCCGCAATATCGCCGCCCTGACGGATATTTTAACGGCGGAGCGGGACAAAACGGTAGTCGTCGGCTCCCACGGCACCGCTCTCAGTACGATTCTGAACCAATATGACCCCGGCTTTGACTGCGGCTGCTTCCTGCGGATCATCGACTGGATGCCTTTCGTGGTGGAGCTGGATTTTGACGGGACGCGGTTCCTCTCCAAAACGGAGTGCGTCCATGTGGAAAAAATTTTCGAGCAATAGGAGACAGTATGAAGGTTTTAGTCGTTGTTGACATGCAGAACGATTTCATTGACGGCGCACTGGGCACGCCGGAGGCGCAAAGGATCGTTCCGGCTGTTGTGGAGAAGATCAGGAGCTGGGCAGGAGAGATATATGCTACGATGGACACCCATCAGGCGGACTATCTGACCACCCAGGAGGGCCGGCGCCTTCCGGTGACGCACTGCATCGAGGGAACCCGCGGCTGGGAGATCGCTCCGGCGGTTCGGGAGGCGCTGACAGGCGCTACATGCCTGACCAAGCCCACCTTTGGGAGCCTGGAGCTGGCGGAGCTCCTGGTGAAGCGGAACCGGGAGGAGAGGATTGAGGAGATTGCGCTTGCCGGTCTCTGTACGGATATTTGCGTCATCTCCAACGCCCTGGTGCTCAAGGCATTTTTGCCGGAGACTCCCATCGTGGTGGACGCATCCTGCTGCGCCGGGGTGGCTCCGGAGAGCCACCGGAATGCCCTGGCCGCTATGAAAATGTGCCAGATCGGCGTCTACAACGAGTAGCGGAGGGAGCGCCATGGAAACGATCATTCAGATACTGGCCAGAGAGCTGAACCAGAACCCGCAGTACGTGGAGAACGTGGTCAGCCTTCTGGACGAGGGCAGCACCATTCCCTTTATTGCCCGCTACCGCAAGGAGCTCCACGGCTCCATGGATGATACCATCCTCCGGGAACTGGAGGACCGCCTGCAATATCTGCGGAACCTGGAAAAGCGCCGGGAGGAGGTCAAGGGAGCCATTGAGGGCCAGGGCAAGCTGACGGAGGCGCTTGCCTCCGCCATTGACGGCGCGGCCACTCTGGCAGAGGTGGAGGACCTGTACCGTCCCTATAAGCCCAAGCGCCGCACCCGGGCCACCATTGCCCGGGAAAAGGGTCTGGATCCCCTGGCAGAGCTGCTGTATGCCCAGATGCCGGATTGCCCCGATCCTCTGGAGGCGGCTGCCGGGTATGTTGATCCGGAGAAGGGGGTGGAGACAGCGGAGGACGCCCTCCAGGGCGCGGCGGATATCATTGCGGAAACCGTATCTGACGATGCGGCCGTCCGCAAGACGCTGCGGGAGTTCATTCTGCGCCGCGGCGAGGCCGTGGCCGCCGCGGCCGGAGAGGAGGACAGCGTCTACCGCCTGTACTACGATTTCCGCCAGAGCGTGGCCAGAATGCAGGGACATCAGGTCCTGGCCATCAACCGGGGTGAGCGGGAGGGATTCCTGAGGGTCAGCGTTTCAGCGGACCGGGAGGAGGCCCTGATCCTTCTGCGCCGGGCGGTGGTCCGGCCGGGGACAAAGGCGGCGGCGTTCATCAGGGCCGCCGTGGAGGACGCTTATGACCGCCTCCTGTACCCCTCTCTGGAGCGGGAGGTCCGGAATATGCTCACTGACGAGGCCAGCGAGGGAGCCATCCACAACTTTGCCCTGAATCTGCGTCCCTTGCTGATGCAGCCCCCGGTGAAGGGCTGCGTGACCATGGGCCTGGACCCTGGGTACCGCATGGGCTGCAAGGTTGCGGTGGTGGACGGTACCGGCAAGGTGCTGGACACCACGGTGGTCTATCCCACCCATGGAGAGCGGCAGAGGGAGGCGTGTATTGAGACCCTGACGAAACTGATTCACCGTCACGGCGTCACCCGCGTCGCCATCGGCAACGGCACAGCCTCCCGTGAGACGGAGCAGATGACAGTGGAGCTGCTGCGCCGGGCAGGCGGCGGAGCCAGCTATATGGTGGTCAGCGAAGCGGGGGCTTCGGTGTACTCCGCCTCCAAGCTGGCCTCGGAGGAGTTCCCGGAGTACGACGTGAATCTCCGCTCGGCGGTGTCCATCGCCCGGCGGCTTCAGGATCCGCTGGCGGAGCTAGTGAAGATTGACCCCAAGGCCATCGGTGTGGGGCAGTATCAGCACGACATGCCCCAAAAGCGTCTGGACGAGGCGCTCAGCGGCGTGGTGGAGGACTGTGTCAACTCCGTTGGCGTGGATGTGAATACGGCCTCGCCGTCCCTGCTCCAGCGGGTATCCGGTCTGAACGCCGCCACGGCGAAAAACCTGGTGAAATACCGGGAGGAGAACGGCGCGTTTACCTCCCGCAAACAGATTTTGAAGGTGCCAAAGCTGGGACCCAAGGCCTTCGAGCAGTGCGCCGGCTTTCTCCGGGTACCGGAGAGCAAGACGGCGCTGGACAACACCGCCGTCCACCCGGAGAGCTACGCCGCGGCGGAGAAACTTCTTTCCCTCACCGGCCACACCCTTTCAGACGTGTCCGCCGGGAAGCTGGGGGATCTGGACGGCCAGATCAAAGACGCCGGCGCAGAGCGTCTGGCGGAGGCCTGCGGCATTGGCGTACCTACGCTGCTGGACGTGGCCAAGGAGCTGCAAAAGCCCGGCCGGGACCCCCGGGACGAGCTGCCCCCGCCCATGCTCCGCACAGACGTTATGGAGATCAAGGACCTCCGGCCCGGTATGGTCCTCACCGGCACAGTCCGCAACGTCATTGATTTCGGTGTTTTTGTGGATATCGGAGTCCATCAGGACGGACTGGTGCACATTTCTCAGATTTCCAAGGGGAAATTTCTCAAGCACCCCTCCGAGGCTGTGTCTGTAGGAGACATTGTCAAGGTGGCGGTGCTGGAGGTGGATGAGAAAAAGAAGCGCATTTCTCTGTCTATGAAGCAGGCCACATAACCGAAAGCATACAGATCGGGAGAGGGACTTTTGTCCCTCTCCCGACTATCCTGTATCACAGGCTTTCCACCCTTACCGTCCGGAGCTCCGCCTCCTCCGAAGGACACACCGTCACGATATATCCCTCCAGCAGATCTTCTGCGCACCGGCACAGCGGGTCCGGCTCCATGGGCCTGAGCAGCGCTTCCACGCCCAGACCCTGCCGCTTGATGGTAGCTTCCTTGGCGGTCCAGAGACGGAAAAAAGCCTCGTCCGCCATACCTGCGGCCAGCCTTGCCGGCGCGGGACGGATTTTTTCTATATCGACGCCCACCGGCCTGTTGTGCACTGCGCACACGGCGGCGCCCCGGCTGTGGCTGAGGCTGAAGCAGACGTCCGGCCGGGAAGGGAAGAAGGGCTTTCCTCCGGCTTCCCGGGAGATTTCTGGAAGTGATGGCAGTCCCAGCGCCTGCGTGACCGCCATCGCCAGCAGGCGAAGCGCCAGCTCGTGCTCCGATTCTGCCCCGCCCTGGGCGGCGTAAAGGAAAACGTTCATATCTTTTGCTCCTGTAGTCATAGTATAGGGTAACTTATCATAAAAACCGGTTGAAATGGGTAAAAAACCACCATTTGGAGCGAAAAATCTGTCCGCAGAAAAATATTTTAAAAAATTTTGCTCTGAAAAGAGGATTTTTGCCTTTTTCGTTGTATACTGTAATAGAATGTTTTATACAATAGGGGAGGTGCAGGCCCTATGGCGTTCCCCCAGCGGTTTTTGGACGAGCTGATTGACCGAAGCGACATTGTGGACGTAGTCTCCTCTTACGTGGCTCTGAAGAAACAGGGAACGAACTATTTCGGCCTCTGTCCTTTCCACAATGAAAAGACCGGCTCGTTTTCTGTGGCGGCGGACAAGCAGATGTACTACTGCTTTGGCTGCCACCATGGCGGCGGGGTTGTCAATTTCATTATGGAAATTGAGAATCTATCCTATCCCGACGCAGTGCGTTTTCTCGCCAAGCGGGCGAACATGGAGGTGCCGGAGGACGGGGGCAGTCTGGAGGAGTCCCGCCGCCGGCAGCGGGTGCTGGCGCTGAACAAGGAGGCCGCCCGCTGGTTCTACCGGAATCTGGCCAGACCCGAGGGCGCGGCGGCGGCCGCCTATCTGGAGCGGCGCAGGATTGCCCGGAAAACCGCCATGAACTTTGGCCTGGGAGCCTCTCTGGATGGATGGGACTGCCTGCTTACCGCCATGCAGGAAAAGGGTTATACCAAGACGGAGCTTCTGGCGGCGGGACTGGTGGTACAGAATAAGCAGGGGCGGCTTTACGACAAATTCCGCAGCCGTCTCATGTTTCCCGTCATTGACGTAAAGGGAGACGTGGTGGCCTTTGGCGGCCGGGTGCTGGACAAGTCCGAGCCCAAGTATATGAACACCACCGAGACCATCGTCTACAGCAAGCGCCGGAATCTCTACGGTGTCAATCTGGCCAAGAAGACCAAGCGTCCCAACTTCATTCTCTGCGAGGGCAACATCGATGTCATCACCCTCCATCAGGCGGGATTTGATAACGCGGTAGCCTCCATGGGTACTGCGCTCACCATCGAGCAGACCAAAATTCTCAGCCGCTATACCAAGGAACTGGTGCTCTGCTATGACAATGACACGGCGGGGCAGCTGGCCACCCAGAAGAATATTGAGCTTTTGAAGGACAGCGAGTTCAATGTCCGCGTGCTCCAGCTTCCCCGGCGGCTGGTGGATGGGGAGTATGTCAAGCAGGATGTGGATGATTTCATCAAGTTCCATGGCGCAGCGGCTTTTGAGGCGGTCCTTGGCGGCAGCGCCAACCAGATGGACTACCGCATGAACGCCGTCGCCGCCCAATACGATCTCAGTGACCCGGAGCAGAAGATTGCCTATAGCGGCGAGATCAGCAGGCTGATTGGCGCAGTGTCCAATGCGGTGGAGCGGGAGGTTTACGCCGTCCGCGCCGCCGAGACGGCGGGCATTTCCCGGCAGGCCATGTTGATGGAGGTGGAGCGGGCCCGCCGCAGGAAGCGGGGGCAGGACCGGAAGGAGCTCCGGCGGGAGAACCTGAATACCGCCGCTCTGCGCCAGCCCCGGGACCGGACCATCCGCTATACCGATCTCCGCTCCGCTATGGCGGAGGAGGGAATCATCCGTCTGCTGCTGCTGGACGGTTCTCTGGCGGAGAAGTGCCGCGGTTTGGAGCCGGAGGCGTTCAGCTCGCCTCTTTTGGGGAAGGTGTACGCCCGGCTGCTGGAGGCGTGGGATCAGGGCTATGCCCTGACGGCGGCGTCTCTGGCGGGAAGCTGCGCTCCGGAGGAAATGGGGCATTTAAGCAGTGTACTGCAAAAACCAGAGGCTCCGGCCCACGCGGACCGGGCCCTGGCCGATTACATACAGGTGGTGCGCGTGTCCGCAGACAAGCGGCAGGGGGAAACGGAGGTTGACCCGCTGCAAGCCGCCGTGGAAAAATTCAAGGAAGACAAAAAGAAAAAGGGTAATGGAGGAAAGCAGTCATGACAAAGAAGAAGGAAGGGCTGACCGGAGGTGCGGCGGCCGCCGGAAACAAGCCCGTCGAAAACAAGGGCGGGGAGAAGAAGTACGCCCGCCTGCCGGATAAGGTGGTGTCCACGCTGCCCGCCGCCTCCATATTGCTGGCTAACGAAAAGGTTATGGACTTGTTTGCCAGGGGAAAGAAGCGGGGACGCCTGGATTCGGCAGAGATGATGGAGGTCCTCGATGAGATTGAGCTGGACAGCGAGCAGATGGAGAAGCTCTACGACTCTCTGGAATCCCTGTCCATTGAGATTGGCAGCGAGGAGGACATTCTGCCGGAGATTCCCGACGATATGGATCCGCCGCTGGACGAGATTGCCGACATTGAAGAGGAGGAGCTGGTTGACCCCAATACCCTGGTGGACAGCTTCGCCATTGACGACCCGGTGCGGATGTATCTCAAGGAGATCGGCAAGGTGCCCCTGCTGACACCAGAGGAAGAAATTGAGCTGGCGCAGAAGATGAGCGCCGGCAATCTGGCCCAGGAGCAGCTGGACGAGGCGGAAAACGGAGCGCTGTCCCCGGAGAATCTGTCTGAGCTGAAGGCGCTTGTCCGGGCAGGGGACAAGGCCAAGCAAAAGCTGGCCGAGGCCAATCTCCGTCTGGTGGTATCCATTGCCAAGAGGTATGTAGGCCGCGGAATGCTGTTTCTGGATTTGATTCAGGAGGGCAACCTGGGCCTTATCAAGGCGGTGGAGAAATTCGACTACACCAAAGGCTACAAGTTCTCTACCTACGCCACATGGTGGATTCGCCAGGCCATCACCCGGGCCATTGCGGACCAGGCCCGGACGATCCGCATTCCTGTCCACATGGTGGAGACTATCAACAAAGTCATCCGCGTGTCCCGGCAGCTTCTCCAGGAGTTGGGCCACGATCCCTCTCCCGAGGAGATTTCCGACGAAATGAACATGCCTGTGGACAAGGTCCGGGAGATCCTCAAGATTGCGCAGGAGCCTGTCAGTCTGGAAACGCCTATCGGCGAGGAGGAGGACAGCCATCTGGGAGACTTCATTCCCGACGAGGGGGCCAGCGAGCCCAGCGAGGCCGCCAGCTTCACTCTTCTCAAGGAGCAGCTGGTGGACGTGCTCAGCACGCTGACCCCCCGGGAAGAGAAAGTGCTCAAGCTTCGCTTTGGCATTGAGGACGGCCGAACCCGCACTCTGGAGGAGGTAGGCAAGGAGTTCAACGTCACCCGGGAGCGCATCCGCCAGATCGAGGCCAAGGCGCTCCGCAAGCTCCGTCACCCCAGCCGAAGCAAGAAACTGAAAGATTTTCTGAACTGAAAAAGCAGGGACCGGCGCAAGCCAGGTCCCTGCTTTTTTGATAGCCTTGTCGATCACAATACAGCAAGAGCGCCTATCCCTCCTGTTTCACTACAGGAATCCAGACCTCGTACTTGGCATTGGCAGGGTCGGCGTTGAGATAGACCTCCACATCCGGCGCGCTGCCGTACACATACCCGGAGCTGGGCAGCCATTCTGTAACCACCCGCCGTTCCAGCTCCTGCAAGGACAGGCTGCTTCCCTCGCCGGGGAAGACCGCCCAGACTGCCGCCGGGACGGTGTACGTCTCGAAGCCCTCCGCCTCCCGTTCGCTGGCTACGGCGATCCAGTACCGCCACGCCTCCCCGTCGCCGCAGGCGCTGACGCCCAGCAGTCCCATAGGCGAACCTTCCATCAGTGCCGCCAGCCGGGTGATGGTACCGTTTCCAGCCGCCTTTCCCCACATCTGGGGTACCAGGGAAAAATTTTTCTCAATGTCCTGGTCCAGAGGTGCGGAGATCCCCACAATTCGGAAGGCATCCCGCTTTTCGATACGATATTCCATTTCTTCCGCTCCTTTTATTGTGACAGTAAAACGCAGCGGTGGAAAGGACTTCACTACGGCGCCCTCTTCCCGGACCACCGACGGAGCTATGCCGTGAACCGCCTGAAAAGCCCGGTTGAAGGCGGTAGGGGACTGGTAGCCATACCGGAGGCCCACGTCGACAACCTTGTCCCCGGTTTGCAGATCCACCGCCGCCCGGGACATTCTTCTCCTCCGGATGTACTCCGACAGGGGCACGCCGGCCATATAGGCAAACATTCTCTGATAGTGGTACGCCGGACAGCATGCGATCCTCGCCAGGGTATCATAATCCAGTTCCTCCTCGAGATGCTCCTCAATGTAAGCTATGGCTGCGTTCAGTCCGTCTACCCATTCCATTTTGGTATTCCTCCCCTGCGCTTTCCTGATTCATAATAACAGATTCTCCCGGCGCTGTCCTCTCTTTTTCTGAACAAATGGGAGAGGTTCCGCATCTCGTCTCCCGCGCTGCGGCGGGCCTGAAAAATTTCCCGCTCCTTTGCATGAACCGCCCCGTATTGTGCGGACAGCACAAAAAGGCCCCTGGTAGGAAATAAT
>CAJTUD010000078.1 GCA_910579725.1 uncultured Oscillospiraceae bacterium
TATCATCTTTACATGAAAAAGTCTGCCGAGGGGCAGACTTTTTCGACAAGCTGAGGCAGGCGCGGCATTGCCGCACCTGCCTTTGTTGTGTGTCAAAAAATATACTGGGAACCTTTTTAACAGGGAAGGGCCAGCAGCAGTTTTCCTCAAAAAGACTTTATAGTTGACACACCTGAAAATCGGTAAAGTCCGACGGTCAAAACAACACCGGATGGCGCTGCCGGCTTGCCCTGCGTTATTTTTCCTTACCGCCCTTTTACCGCTTCTCAAGTGTGCCGGCTATGTAAACCCGGCTATGTAAACGTGCACTGGATATCCAGGACAATCTGTGATATACTGAAAATGAATTCAACTGTCAGGAGGGTCTGCTTATGAAAACGCTGCTGCGAAATGGAACGGTAGTCTCTGCCAAAGGAGAACGGCGGGCTGACGTTCTTCTGGAGGGCGAACAGATAGCCGCTGTAGGCGAAAGCCTCTCCGCCGGAGATGCTCAGGTGGTGGACTGCGCAGGAAAGCTGCTGTTCCCAGGCTTCATCGACGGACACACCCATTTTGACCTGGAGGTCTGCGGCACCATCACTGCCGACGATTTTGCCAGCGGCAGCCGGGCGGCTCTTCGTGGCGGCACCACTATGGTGGTGGATTTCGCCGCTCCGGACAAAGGGCAGTCTCTGGCTGCCGGCCTGCGGCGCTGGAGGGAGAAGGCGGAGGGAAAGACCGCGTGCGACTATGGTTTCCACATGACTATCGACGACTGGAACGAGGACATTTCCAAGGAGCTGGCGGAGATGATGGAGCAGGGGATCTCCTCCTTTAAAATGTACATGACCTATCCCGCCATGATGATTCCCGAGGGGGATTTGTACCGCGCACTCCTGCGGCTGAAGGCGCTGAACGGCGTGGCGGGAGTCCACTGTGAGAACGACGGTGTGATCCGCGTTCTGACGGCGGAGGCCAAGGCTGCCGGACGTCTGGCCCCCTGGTCTCATCCCCGGACCCGCCCCGCGCCGCTGGAGGCGGAGGCGGTGGGGCACCTTCTGCGCCTGGCTCAGCTGGCGGACGTGCCGGTTATCATTGTCCACCTGTCTTCCAGAGAGTCTCTGGAGGAGGTTCGGGCCGCTCGCCGGAGGGGGCAGACGGTATACGTGGAAACGTGTCCTCATTACCTCCTGCTGGAGGACGGGGTCTATGACAACCCGGATTTCATGGAAGCCGCCAAGTTTGTCTGTGCGCCGCCCCTTCGGAAGAGAGAGGACCGGGAAGCTCTCTGGGAAGCCCTGCGAGGCGGGGAGATTGATACTGTGGCCACCGACCACTGCTCCTTCACCGCAGCCCAGAAGCGGGCAGGGCGCTATGACTTTACCCGGATTCCCGGCGGCCTGCCCGGTGTGGAGCACCGGGGAGTGCTGCTCTACACCTACGGCGTGGCGGCCGGACGGATCACTGCTGCCGACATGTGCCGGGTGCTCAGCGAGAATCCCGCCAAGCTCTATGGATGCTGGCCCCGGAAGGGCGTCATTGCCCCCGGCAGCGACGGGGATATCGTGGTTTACGATCCCGCCGCCAACAGCGTTATTTCTGCCGCAGATCAGGCGCAGCATACGGACTACACACCCTATGAGAGCTGGGAGACAGCCGGTTCCATTGCGCAGGTGTATCTCCGGGGCCGTCTGGCCGTGAACCGGGGAGAGGTGCAGGATGTGCAGGGGCAGTTTATTCCCAGAGAAAAAAATCAGCTGTAAAAATCCGGCAGGGCGCTTCCATAGGAAGCGCCCTGTTTCATAGTCAACGCAATTGAAAAAGCGAATTTTCGCTTTTAATTAATGGGCTGTACGTATCCTGCGTTGCCTATGAGAGCTTTGGCGGAAGCCGCTTTGCATATAAGGGTGAAAGAGATTCAAAGTTTTTGCTTGACAAATACCCGTAGGGGGTATATAATGTCCACAGTTAAAATACCCCGGGGAGGTATCTGTATGGATGATTGCTGCCACTGCCATAAAACCAGAGAACGCAGCGAGGAGGAGCTCAAGCGGCTCTCCAACCGGCTCTGCCGCATTGAGGGACAGGTGCGGGGACTGAGAGAAATGCTGCAAAGAGACGTTTACTGTCCCGATATCCTGATTCAGGTTTCCGCTGTGAACGCCGCCCTTAACAGCTTCAGCAGGGAGCTGCTCAGCGAACATCTGCACACCTGTGTGGCGGAGGGTATCCGGCAGGGAAACGATGAAGTGATTGACGAGCTGGCCGCCGTATTGCAGCGGCTGCTGAAGTAAGGAGGCGCCAACGTGAAACAGACTTTTCAGGTAACGGGTATGACCTGCTCCGCCTGCTCCGCCCATGTGGAGAAGGCGGTAAGCCGTATGGAAGGCGTGAGCCAGGTCAGCGTGAATCTGCTCTCCAATAGTATGCAGGTGAACTATGACGAGGTCCGTGTAACTGCGGAGGACATCGTTGCCGCCGTGACGGCCTCGGGCTACGGCGCGTCCATCCCCCGGAAGGCGGGGGACAAGACCGCCGCGCCCAGACGGGAGGACGCTGCGGCAGGGGAACTGGCGGAGATGAAGCGCCGGATGATATGGTCCTTCGCCTTTCTGATTCCCTTGTTCTATATTTCCATGGGACACATGATGGGTGCACCTCTGCCGGGCGGGTTAACCGGTATGGAAAATGCGGTGGCCTTTGCCTTTACCCAGCTGCTGCTGACGCTGCCTATTTTGTACCTCAACGACAAATATTATAAGGTGGGCTTCAAAACGCTGCTTCGTGGTGCGCCCAACATGGATTCCCTGATCGCCGTGGGCTCCGCCGCCGCCGTAATCTATGGGATATTTGCCATCTATCAGATCGGTTATGGGCTGGGTCATGGAAATATGTCTTTGGCAGAGCAGTATCACATGGATTTGTATTTTGAATCTGCCGGAATGATTCTGACTCTAATTACTCTGGGCAAATATCTGGAGACCCGGTCCAAGGGTAAAACCGGCGAAGCCATTTCCCGACTGATGGATCTGGCCCCCAAGACCGCCAGAGTTCTGCGGGAGGGGGAGGAAGTGGAGATCCCGGTGGAGGAGGTTCAGGTGGGTGACCGAGTGGTGGTCCGGCCTGGACAATCCGTACCGGTGGATGGAGTGATTGTGGAGGGAGCCTCCGCTGTGGATGAGAGCGCCCTGACCGGCGAGAGCCTGCCGGTGGACAAGAGTGTGGGAGACAAGGTGGCCGCTGCGTCCATCAACAAGTCCGGCTCTTTCGTCTTCCAGGCTTTGCGGGTGGGAGAGGATACTACCCTGGCCCAGATGATCCGGCTGGTGGAGGAGGCCTCGGGGTCCAAAGCTCCCATCGCCAAGCTGGCGGACCGGGTGGCGGGGGTGTTTGTTCCCGTGGTGATGGTGATCGCCGCCGTAACGGCCATCGTCTGGCTGATTGCCTCCGGCAGCGTTACCAGGGCACTTACCACCGGCGTGGCAGTGCTGGTGATCTCCTGTCCCTGCGCTTTGGGACTGGCAACTCCGGTTGCCATTATGGTGGGTACCGGCAAGGGGGCGGAAAACGGTATTCTGGTGAAATCCGCCGAGGCGCTGGAGACGCTGCATGCCATCGACACCGTGGTGCTGGATAAAACCGGAACCCTCACCCAGGGCAAACCGCAGGTGACGGATATTCTCCCCGCCGAAGGGCTGACAGAAAACGCGCTGCTGGGACTGGCGGCCTGCATGGAGGTGCCGTCGGAGCATCCCTTGGGCGCGGCTATCGTGGAGGAGGCAGCTGGCAGGCAGCTGCCCCGGCAGGCAGTGGAGCAGTTCGAGGCTATCCATGGGCGGGGGGTAAAGGCCGCTCTGGGAGGGTGCCCGTACCTGGCTGGAAACCAGGCCATGATGGAGGAGGCGGGAATTGGACTGGACCTTTGGCTGCCACAGGCGGAGGAGCTGGCAAACCAGGGGAAAACGCCTCTGTATTTCGCCAAGGAACGCACCATGCTGGGAATCATCGCCGTCGCTGACACCCCCAAGCCTACCAGCCGGGATGCCGTGGCAGCCTTCCGCAGCCTGGGCATTGATGTGGTGATGCTTACCGGGGATAACCGCCGCACAGCAGATGCCGTCGGCCGGGAGTTGGGAGTCACGGAAGTGCTGGCAGAGGTCCTGCCACAGGACAAGGAGCGGAAAATCGCGGGACTGCAAAGCCAAGGGAAAAAGGTGGCCATGGTGGGCGACGGGATCAACGACGCGCCGGCGCTGGCCCGGGCGGATGTAGGGCTGGCCATTGGCGCGGGAACAGATGTGGCGATAGAAAGCGCGGACATCGTGCTGATGAAAAGCGATTTGATGGATGCGGCTGCCGCCGTGGAGCTGAGCCGGGCCACTATCCGGAATATCAAGCAGAATCTGTTCTGGGCATTTTTCTATAACTCCCTGGGTATTCCCTTGGCAGCGGGGGTGTTCTTCCCGTTGCTCAACTGGCTGCTGAACCCCATGTTTGCCGCCGCCGCCATGAGCCTGAGCAGTGTGACAGTGGTGTCCAATGCCCTGCGGCTGCGGTTCTTCAAAAGCAGATTCCGCTCTGCCGCCGGTTCCGGTGAAGCCGGGGCCGCCTGCGCCGCAGGCTGTCCCGTTGCGCTTCAAGCGATAGAAGATCAACCAGTACAAGGAGGAAAAAAAGCTATGACAAAGACCATAAAAATTGAGGGCATGATGTGCGCCCACTGCTCCGGGAGAGTGGAGAAAGCCCTCAACGATCTGCCCGGTGTCACCGCGACGGTGGATCTGGAGGCGGGCACCGCTTCTGTCGCCGGCGATGTGTCCGACGAGGTCCTCACCGAGGCTGTAACCGGTGCGGGCTATCAGGTAACGGAGATTAGGTAAGGCGCGCACCCAAAGCAAGAGCCCCCGGTGTACTCTCGAAAGGGAGTGCGCCGGGGGCCTTGGGTCCTCGGGGAAAAAGGGTCAGTTTTCTCTCGGCGGCCTGGGAATGCCGTCCAGAAAAATACTGTGAAAATCCGCCGCCAGTCCGGCTTGCAGCTCCGGCAGAAGCGTCTGAGCAAGGGGCATCTGCTCCGCCCGCACCTGGAGCAGCGCGTTCTCTCCCCGCAGGCGCAGACGGAAATCTGCCAGCCCCAGGGCCACCAGCGCATCCTCTCCCCGGGACACCCGCTCCAGATCCCGGGCGGTGATGGCTGTTCCGACAGGAACGCGGGTGGCGAGACAGGCATAGGAGGGCTTGTCCCACACAGGCAGTCCAGCCTCCCGGGCCAGGCGGCGGACGGCGGTCTTTGCCATGCCGCACTCCCGGAGGGGCGAACGAACGCCTAGTTCCCGCAGCGCCCGCATGCCGGGGCGGCCGGCCTCGTCGTCGGAGGCGTTGCACCCGTCCAGGACCACGGGGAAGCCGTCTGCCTCCGCTGCTGCCAGAATGCGGGAAAACAGTGCCCGCTTGCAGTAGTAGCAACGGTCCGCCGGATTTGCTGCCACCTCCGGAACAGACAGTATGTCAAAATCCAGTATCCGTAATTCTGTACCCAGCCGCTCTGCGGTTTCCAGGGCATCTTTCAGCTCGAACTCCGGCTGAAAAACCGTCCGTACAAAATACGCCGCCGCCTTCCGCCCGTATGTAACTGCGGCGGACAGCAGCGCCGCAGAATCCACCCCGCCAGAAAAAGCGACTGCACATGCCGGATTTTCCGCAAAAAAATCTTGTAGGGTCATAGCTCACTCTATCCTTCCAGCCCAGCTTCAACCGACGGCCCGTCGTCAAATAGCGACAAAGCCCTCTTTCTGTATCCTGCGATGTCCTTTTGGCAGCTCCGGTCAAGAAAAAATCACTCCACCAGATGCAGCGCCGCCCCGATAGATGTGGCGTGTGTCGCGCTATCCGGGATAATGAACTGTATCCCATGCAGCCTTGTAAACAGGTCGAAGCACTCTCTGGCCTGAGGGAGGTTGGACATGAATCCGGTGAGCACCGCCGTCTCACAGGCGCAGTACCGGCAGGCCATGACGGCGGTGGTGCCGATGGACTGAAGCACCATATTGATGACGCCGGCGGCAAAGTCCCCGGAGGTGGCGTCGTCGGACACATTGCCGAAGTTGGCGGCGGTAATATCCAGGGGCAGGGACGGGTGGCTGTTTCTGGTCAGATCCCCCACTGTCAGGTCCGTCTGATTGACGTCGCCCTCGGTAGCCAGCTTGATGATCTGCTGGTACTTCCGGGTGCCGCACAGGCGGGAGCACAGCCCTGCCAGTGTGCCGCCGCCCACGCCGGAGCCGCACAGGTGCTCTACGGGCTTTCCCCGCTCCGCCCAGATGAAGGCGGTGCCGGTGCCCATGCTGACCACTACCGCCCGCTCCTGGCCGCTGAGGGCCAGGCCGCCCACACCCACCGCTGTGAATTCCTCCACCTTTTGGGTGGGGATGCCGTAGATATCCTCGTCGATGTAGGATGCGCCCACGCCCGTCAGGGCAATCTGGGAAACATCCTCCAGCTGAAGCCGGTTGGTGAAAAGAAAATTGCCCATGGCTCCGTAGAGAGACGTAATGGGGTCCTGGGCTTGGACCCGGTGCATGGCGATAGTAGTCCCGTCGGAGCGGAGCCCCACGATCTTTGTGGTGGAGCCGCCGATGTCGA
The DNA here is from genome assembly GCA_910579725.1 of uncultured Oscillospiraceae bacterium. Classification (GTDB taxonomy): domain Bacteria; phylum Bacillota; class Clostridia; order Oscillospirales; family Oscillospiraceae; genus Pelethomonas. The sequence goes on from CAJTUD010000078.1 coordinate 6,619, forward strand.
TTCCTAAGATAATGGACATATGATCCATCCTTTCCGGGCGGCGCTTCTCAGGCAGGAACAGCAGGTTCCGCGCCTTTGCCGCAGGGGTATTCTGTACTATATTAAGAGATGAGGAAGGAATTGTCAATTCTAACGTTGCAAATCGGAGAAAAAAGTTATACTATAGAGGAGACGGGCTCCGGGAGGGCGCTCGCCTATTACGACAAGAAACCAAGGAGCGCACTGCTATGGAACGTAAGGAACGGCTGAACCTGTCTATGCTGTTTGACTTTTATGAGATGACCATGGCCAACGGCTACTTCCGTCAGGGGATGCAGGACCGTATCACCTATTTTGACGTGTTCTTCCGCCGGGTGCCCGACGAAGGCGGTTTTGCCATTGCCGCAGGGTTGGAGCAGTTGGTGGAGTACATCCAGAATCTTCACTTCGACGAGGACGACATCGCCTACCTCCGGAGCAAAGACCTGTTTCAGGAGGATTTTCTGGATTACCTGCGCCATTTCCGCTTTACCGGCGACATATGGGCGGTACCGGAGGGCACGCCGGTGTTTCCCGGCGAGCCCCTGGTGACAGTCCGGGCCCCGGCCTCTCAGGCTCAACTCATTGAGACCTACGCTCTGCTGGCTGTTAATCATCAGAGCCTCATTGCCACCAAAGCCAACCGAGTGGTCCGGGCCGCCGCCGGGCGGACGGTGCTGGAGTTCGGTTCCCGCCGGGCCCAGGGAACCGATGGCGCCATCGCGGGCGCCCGGGCGGCCTACATCGGCGGTGTACACGGCACAGCCTGCGCCATCAGCGACCAGCTTTACGGCGTACCTGCTGCCGGCACCATGGCGCACTCCTGGGTTCAGATGTTTGACAGTCAGTACGAGGCATTCCGGACCTACTGCGAAATCTATCCCACCAACGCAGTGCTGCTGGTGGATACCTACAACACCCTGAAAAGCGGCGTACCCGACGCCATCCGAGCCTTCGACGAAGTGCTCCGGCCTAAGGGGATCACCAAATGCGGCATCCGTCTGGACTCCGGGGACATTGCCTATCTCACCAAGGAGGCCCGGAAGATGCTGGATGCCGCCGGATGGGAGAGCTGCACAATCTCCGTGTCTAACTCTCTGGACGAGGAGCTGATTCGGGATTTGCTCCTCCAGGGGGCCAGGATTGACGCCTTCGGCGTGGGCGAGCGGTTGATTACGGCCCGCAGCGAGCCGGTGTTCGGCGGGGTATACAAGCTGGCGGCGGTGGAGGAGCCGGACGGAACCATCGTCCCCAAAATCAAGATCAGCGAGAATGTGGCGAAAATTACCACGCCCCATTACAAGAAGCTTTACCGCTTCTACGGCAACGATACGGGAAAGGCCATAGCGGACTACCTGACGGTTCACGACGAAGTTGTGGACGACAGCAAGCCGCTGGTCATCTTTGACCCAGATGCCACATGGAAGAAAAAGGAGGTCTACGACTTTACCGCCAGAGAGCTTCAGATACCTGTCTTCCGGGGCGGCGAGCTGGTATATTCCCTGCCTGCTCTGCCGGAGATCCGGCGGTACTGTCTGGAGCAGGTGGAGACGCTGTGGGACGAGGTCAAGCGCTTCGACAATCCCCACAGATATTATGTGGATCTCTCCCAGAAGCTGTGGAATGTGAAGCATGGACTGCTGGAAAAAAACGGATGATCTGTCAGTCCGTCCGCGCCAGGCATAGCGTTTTTGCAGATATTACGTCAGGTTCAAAATATGTCCCGCCGGTCTGAACAGCCGCTGGGACGGGCAAAAAGGAGCGCCTCCGTGAAAAGAAAGCATCCGGTCAAACAGACGACAGAAAGAAGAATTTCCGCCTCCCTGCGAATTGCTCTGGTCCTGTTCCTTCTAATTTTGAATATCGCGTCGGTAGTGGTGCTGACCTACTTTTTGCAGGCCCACGCCTTCATTGCGTTTGCCATTCTGGAGCTCATCGCCATCGGTGTAGCGGTGAACATCCAGTCCAGTCCATCCAGCGGCAGCTACAAGCTGGCCTGGACCCTGCTGGTGGTGGCGCTGCCGGTGGGTGGGATGGTCCTCTATGTGCTCTGGGGGGGAAACATCCAGAGCAAACGGCTGAATCTGCTGCCCATTCCGCCGCCCAAGGACCGCGCTCTGGACCAGCGGTGGTCCGGCATCGGTCAGGAAAAGCTGGGGAAGACGTATCCCAACTGGAAGCGGGCGTCCCGACTGCTGACCCGGCGCGGATTCCTTCTCTACCGGGACACCGCTGCGGTCTATTTCCCCACCGGCGCGGACTTCTTTGCAGATGCCATCGGGCGGATGGAAAAGGCGGAGCGGTTCATCTTTCTGGAATATTTCATTCTAGCGGAAGGACAGCTGTGGGACCGGGTGCTGGCCGTTCTCACCGACCGGGCCCGACGGGGCGTGGAGATCAAGATTATCTTTGACGACTTTGGCAACATCACCCGGATGCGGCGGGAAACCATTGAGAAAATGCGGGAAGAGGGAATGGAGGTCTGCGTCTTCAATCCCGTTCATCAGTATGTCAACCGACTGTACTTCAACTACCGGGACCACCGAAAAATCCTCTGCGTGGACGGGCAGTACGCCTATACCGGCGGGGTGAACGTGGCTGATGAGTATGTGGGACTGCTTGTCCGCTTCGGCGAGTGGAAGGACGGCGGCGTGCTGCTGGACGGCCCCGGCGCCTGGGGGCTCACGGCTCAGTTTCTGCACATGTGGGAGATGCTGGGCGAGCGGGTTCACCGGGAGCATGACTATTACCGGCCCTTGGAGAGCCGGGAGGCCGAGGGGCTTTGCCAGCCCTTTAACGACGGCCCCATGAACAATCCGGACAACCCGGCGGAGGACCTGTATCTGCAATGCATCAGCAACGCCCACCGGTCCGTCTGGCTGACCACGCCTTATTTCGCCGTGGAGGACGGCATCGTTCGGGCGCTGTGCATGGCTGCGGACAGCGGAGTGGATGTGTGCCTAATGCTGCCGGGCATTCCGGACCACCGGTATACTCAGATTGTAGCGGGCTCATACTATGAGAGGCTGCTGCGCCACGGGGTGAAGATCTATGAGTTCACACCGGGTTTTCTCCACACCAAGAGTTTGATGGCCGACGGGGAGATCGCCCTGCTGGGTACCATCAACATGGACTACCGCAGCTTCCAGCTCCACTACGAGTGCGGCGTGGTTTTTTACGGCGGTTCGGTGATTGACAGCGTGACGGCGGACATGCGAAGCGTTATGGAGCGCAGTGCCCTCGTGGATTTAGCCCGGTGGGAGAAGCGCTCGCGGATTAAAAAGATGCTGGAGAAGATCCTGCGGATTTTCTCCATCTGGATGTGAGAGGAAGGAGGGCGGAGATGAAGAAGCTGTATCTTGTGGGCGGCACGATGGGCGTGGGTAAGACGGCGGCCTGTCAGGCGCTGAAGCGGAAGCTGAACGGTGCGGTCTTTCTGGACGGTGACTGGTGCTGGGATGCGGATCCCTTCCAGGTGACGGAGGAGACCAAGGCGATGGTCCTGGACAATATCTGCTATTTGCTCAGCGGTTTTCTCCGCTGCTCCGCCTACCGCAACATCATCTTCTGCTGGGTGATGCACGAGCAAGGTATCATAGACGAGATTCTGTCCCGATTGGACATCCGGACCTGCGAGGTCAGAACGGTTTCCCTAGTCTGTGCCAGGGAAGCTCTGGCGGAGCGGCTGCGGAGAGACATCGGCGCGGGGCTGCGAGGGGAGGACTGTTTGGAGCGCAGCGCCGGCAGGCTTGCGCTGTACCGGAGGCTGAAGACAGTGAAGATCGACGTGTCCGGACTTTCAGTGGAAGAGACAGCAGAGCGGATTGCAGCAGTATAGGTTCCTGCGAGTTTTCTCCATCTGGATGCAGCGGCAGCAGCTTGACAGCAAGGCGAGGGTAATATATAATACTCCCATAAAATTTATCCATTACGGAGTAGAAAGGAATATTACGTGTATGGATTTCCGAATCATCTCTCTGCCGCCCTTCCGGGCAGCGTCCTCCGGCTTGGTCCAGGACTTCAATTTCTCTCCCGAGGGCGCTCTGGGGAAGTTCAACGACTATTTTTCAGCCATCACCCTCAGTCCCCGTGACAGTTTCATGCCCCGGGATTTTCTGTGCTTCGACGGGGAGACCGGCGGCGTAGTCTGGCTCTACGCCCTCAGCGAGGGGATGGATGACGGCGGCTGGGAGGTGATAAACTGCGAGGGCGGCTGCTACGTAACCTACACCTACCGGGATGGCGACCAGGAGGCCAACGGCAGGCTCTATCAGGAAGCCGTTGCCTATATCGAAGCCTCGCCAGTTCTGGAGCTAGATATCCGTCCGGGCCATCTCTCCATGGGTCACATCATCACGCCGCCGGAGGTCATCGCCGCCCAGGGCTGGGCCCAGATGGAGGCATTCGTTCCTGTGAAACTGAAAAAGGACTGAATTAATGCAAGGTTTGATCCACATTTATTGCGGCGACGGCAAGGGGAAGACCACGGCTGCCTTGGGCCTGTCTCTGCGGGCGGCAGGCAGCGGGAAACGGGTAGTGCTGCTGCAATTCTTCAAGGATGGGAAAAGCTCGGAGTTTACCGCTCTGGCTCATGTGCCGGGGATTGAGGTGATCTGTCAGACCAGGACCTTTGGCTTCAGCTGGACCCTCTCCGAGGCGGAGAAGGTGGAGGCGAAGGACTACTATTCCGGCCTGCTGGAGGAGGCCTTCCGCCGGGCGGCAGAAGCGGACGTGCTGGTACTGGACGAGATGATGAGCGCCTGTACCACGGGGATGACCAGCGAGGGACGCTTGCTGGAACTGTTGAAGGAAAAGCCGGCAAAGCTGGAGGTGGTCCTGACCGGACGGAACCCGTCTCAGGCTCTGCTGGATGCAGCAGACTATGTCACGGAGATGAAAAAAATCAAGCACCCTTACGAGTGCGGCGTTGCTGCCCGGAAGGGAATCGAATATTGAAGAAGGCCGCG
>CAJTUD010000079.1:0-989 GCA_910579725.1 uncultured Oscillospiraceae bacterium
ATGCTGGAAACGATGAAGCCCATGGATATTGAGAAACGCAGCTTCGAGATCATCACCGGGCTGCTGGAAGGCCGGGTCCTGGACCCGGAGAACGAGCTGGTCGTCAAGCGGGTGATCCACACCACCGCGGATTTTGACTATGCGGACAACCTCTGTTTTTCCCCGGGAGCAGTGGAGCGGGGTGTTGCGGCGCTGCGAAGCGGCTGCGATATTGTCACCGACACACAGATGGCCAGAGCGGGGATCAATAAAACCGTTTTGAGCCGTCTGGGGGGGCAGGTCCGCTGCTTCATGTCCGATCCGGACGTGGCGGAGGAGGCCAGAGAGCGGGGGATCACCCGGGCCGCCGTATCCATGGAGCGGGCGGCGGAGCTGGACCGGCCCTGCATTTTTGCCATCGGAAACGCGCCCACGGCGCTTTTCACCCTGGACAGCCTGACGCGGGAGGGGAAGATCCGCCCGGCGCTGGTGATCGGGGTGCCGGTGGGATTTGTCAACGTGGTGGAGAGCAAGGAGCGGATCATGACCGCCGGAGCGCCCTACATTGTTGCCCGGGGGCGGAAGGGAGGCAGCAACGTGGCCGCCGCCGTCTGCAACGCCATGCTCTACCAGATTGCGCGGTAGCATGGAAGAATTTGTCGTCAAAGGCGGAAAAAGGCTCCGCCTGGGCTATACCACCGGATCCTGCGCGGCGGCGGCGGCCAGGGCGGCGGCCTGCATGCTGCTGACCGGCCGGAGAGTGGAGCGGGTGGAGCTGGCCACGCCCAAGGGTATCCGTCTGACGCTGCCGGTGCGGGAAATCCGGATGGAGGCGGAGCGGGTGTCCTGCGCCGTTGAAAAGGACGGCGGCGACGACCCCGACGTGACCACCGGGGCGCTGATTTTCGCCACGGTTTCCCGGCAAAAAGAGCCGGGGATTTCCATAGACGGCGGCGCGGGCGTGGGCCGGGTAACGAAACCGGGACTGGACCAGCCGGTGGGAGCGGCGG
>CAJTUD010000079.1:1004-1237 GCA_910579725.1 uncultured Oscillospiraceae bacterium
CCGGCGGATGATCCGGGAGAACGTGGAGGAGATGCAGCGTCTGGCGGACGATTATGGCGGATTGTCTGTGGTCGTCACTGTGCCGGAGGGGGAGGTCCTGGCGAAGCGTACCTTCAACCCCAGGCTTGGCATTGTGGGGGGCATCTCCATCATTGGCACCACAGGCGTTGTGGAGCCCATGAGCGAGCAGGCCCTTGTGGATACCATCCGGGTGGAACTGCGGCAGCGGCGGG
>CAJTUD010000079.1:1247-11454 GCA_910579725.1 uncultured Oscillospiraceae bacterium
AAGAAGATGCTTTTCTTTGGCTTGTGGTACACCATGCTGACGGTGATTCCCGGTGCGGAAGGTAGACCACATTCCAGGACCCGGCAGAGGCGGTGCAGACGTCCAATTTCATCGGGGACGCTGTGGAGATGTGCCGGGAGATGGGCTTCCGGGGCGCGCTGCTGGCGGGCCACGTGGGCAAGCTGGTGAAGATAGCCGGAGGGATGCTGAACACGCACTCAAAGTACGGGGACTGCCGGATGGAGATTCTGGCGGCTCATGCCGCCGCGGCGGGGCTGCGGGCGGAGCGGACAGAGGAGATTCTGCGATGTGTGGCCTGCGACGAGGCGCTGCGTGTACTGCGGGAAGAGGGGCTGTGTGAGGCGGCGCTGGCGCGGGTGACAGAGAAGGTTGGGTTCCATTTGCGGACCAGGGCTGGGGAAGGGATGGAGATTGCGGCGATTCTGTTTTCCAAAGTCTATGGCGAATTGGGCCGGACAGCAGGCGCCGAAGATTTACTCCGGAAGATTGCTCCTTTTTTTTGACTTTATGCGGCGGAGCAAATGCTTCACACTGTCAGAACAGCGGATGGATAGGAGAAATCCACCCATAAAGCAAGCGCAAGCTTGCGGTAAAAAGTTTTTCTTTTTGATACTTTTTCTTTGTCCACAAAGAAAAAGTATGTATGCCGGAAGGAGGCACTGAATTTATGGTACATTTTGTAGGCGCAGGCAGCGGGGCTGCGGATCTGATCACGGTGCGGGGCGCGAAGCTGCTGGGAGAGGCGGATGTGGTAATCTACGCCGGGAGCCTGGTGAATCCGGAACTGCTGGAGTATGTGCGGGAGGGCTGTGAGGTCCATAACAGCGCAGAGATGACGCTGGAGCAGGTGCTGGACGTGGTGAAGGCGGCGGAGGCGGCGGGGAAAACCACTGTGCGGCTCCACACCGGGGATTCCAGCATTTACGGCGCGGTGCGGGAGCAGTTTGACCAGCTGGAAAAATTGGGCGTCGCGTACGACGTGTGCCCTGGGGTCAGCTCCTTCTGCGGCGCTGCCGCTGCGCTGCGGGCGGAGTACACGCTGCCGGATGTGAGCCAGACGGTGATCATCACCCGGGCCGCCGGCCGGACGCCGGTGCCGGAGCGGGAATCCATCCGCTCCCTTGCTGCCCATCAGGCGACCATGGTGCTGTTTCTCAGCACCTCCCTGGCAAAGAAATTGCAGGAGGACCTGCTGGCCGGGGGCTACGCCCCCGATACCCCGGCGGCGGTGGTGTACAAGGCCACCTGGCCGGAGGAGAAGGCGTTCCGGTGCACCGTGGAAACCCTGGCGCAGACGGTGGAGGAGAACGGGCTGACAAAAACCGCTCTTCTGATCGTGGGCGGATGCCTAGGAGAGGAATATCTGCGGTCAAAGCTGTATGATCCGGAGTTCACCACCGAATTCCGGAAGGGGTCAGAGGCGTGAAGCTGGCGGTGTTCGCGTTCAGCCTGCAAGGGCTGAAAACAGCGGACCGGATCTGTCTGGCGCTGCGCGGGGGAGGGAATGACTGCCATGTCTGTGCGCCACAGCGGCTGGCCGGAGGGGATGTGCGGGTCGTCACGCCGCCGCTGGCGGACTTTGTGGGCCCCCTGTTCCGGGAAATGGACGCGCTGGTCTTCGTCAGCTCCTGCGGCATTGCCGTCCGGGCAATCGCGCCCCACGTCCGGGACAAAACGACAGATCCGGCGGTTGTCGCCGTAGATGAGACGGCGCGATTTGTGGTGCCTCTGCTCTCCGGCCATATTGGGGGAGCCAACAAGCTGGCGGGCCTTCTGGCGGCGGCGCTGGACGCGGTGGCGGCCGTCACCACGGCCACAGACGTCAACGGAAAATTCTCCGTGGATGCCTGGGCGGCTGAAAAGGGGCTGCATATTGACAGTATGCCTTGCGCCAAGGCGGTGTCCGCTGCCATTCTGGAGGGACCGGTTCCGCTGAGAAGCGATTTCCCCATTGTGGGAGCGCCGCCGCCCGGCGTGACGCTGGGGGAGGCGGGGCCGGTGGGCATATGCGTCTCCTGGCGGAAGCAGAAGCCCTTTGGCGAAACCCTGCTGCTGGTTCCCGGGGTGATCCGGTTGGGAATCGGATGCCGGAGGGGAACGGATATGGAAACCATTGCCGCGGCGGTGCGGGAAACTTTGGAACTGCACAGGGTTCATGGCCGCGCGGTGAAATGCGCCGCGTCCATTGACCTGAAAAAGGACGAGCCCGGTCTGCTGGCCTTCGGACGGACGGCAGGGCTGCCGCTGGAATTTTATACGGCGGCGGAGCTGAGAGAGATCGAGGGAGCGTTCGCCTCATCGGATTTTGTGAAAAGCGTGACCGGCGTGGACAACGTCTGCGAGCGGGCCGCGCTGGCCGGCGGGGGAGAGCTCATCATAAAAAAAACCGCCTGGAACGGCGTGACCGTTGCGGCGGCGGTAGAAGAATATGAGGTGCGATTTGATGGGTAAGCTGACGGTAGTGGGCATCGGCCCCGGCGATTATGAGAACATGACGGTCCGGGCGGACCGGGCGCTGCGGGAATGCCAGGTGATCGTGGGGTACCAGGTGTATGTGGAGCTGGTAAGGGAGCGGTACCCGGACAAGGAGTTTCTGACCACACCTATGACCCGGGAGGCGGACCGGTGCCTGATGGCCCTGGAGGAGGCCCGGAAGGGGAAGGACGTGGCCATGGTCTGTTCCGGCGACAGCGGGATTTACGGTATGGCGGGCTTGGTCTATCAACTGCGGGGAGAGAGCGGGGAGCCGGACGTTTCGGTGATTCCCGGCCTGACTGCTGCATGCAGCGGCGCGGCGCTGCTGGGTGCGCCGCTGACCCACGATTTTGCCGTCGTCAGCCTCAGCGACCGGCTGACCCCTTGGGAGAAAATTGAAAAGCGGCTGACTGCGGCGGCGGAGGCGGACCTGTCCGTCGTCCTCTACAATCCCGCCAGCCACGGAAGGCCGGACTATCTGCGGCGGGCCTGCGAAATTCTGCTGCGAACGCTGCCGGAGGACCGGCCCTGCGGCGTGGCCCGGAGCATCGGACGGGAGGGGGAGAGCCGGATGGTCCTGACCCTGGACGGACTGAAGGATTTTGAAGCGGACATGTTCTGCACCGTTTTCGTAGGCAACAGTCAGACCCGGATAATTGCCGGAGAGCTGGTAACGCCCAGGGGGTACCGGAATGTATAAACTGTGCGTTTTCGCCGGGACCACCGAGGGCCGGGAGCTGGTGGAACTGCTGGCCGGGCAGCCGGTGGAAGTGACCGCCTGTGTGGCCACGGAATACGGCGAGGCGCTGCTGGAGAGCCGGGAGGGCCTGACCGTCTCCGCCGGGAGGCTGGCGGAGGAGGAGATGGAGGCGCTGTTTTGCCGGGAGCGGTTTCATATGGTGGTGGATGCCACCCACCCGTATGCGGAGCAGGTGACGGAGAATATCGCCCGGGCCTGTGAGCGGACTGGGACGGAGTATCTGCGGCTGCTGCGGGGGTCCGGCGGCATGCCGGAGGACGCCGTGTGCGTGCCGGATATTGCCGGGGCGCTGGCCTGGCTGGCGGACCGGCCGGGGAACATCCTTCTGACCACCGGGAGCAAGGAGCTGAGCAAATACGCGGCCCTGCCGGACTTCTCCCGGCGGGTCTATGCCCGGGTGCTGCCCATGGAGCCGTCCCTGTCCGCCTGCCGGGAGGCGGGGCTGGCTCCGGACCATATCATTGCCATGCAGGGTCCTTTTTCCCGGGAAATGAACGCAGCCATGCTCCGGGCGGTGCAGGCAGCGTATCTGGTGACGAAGGATGCGGGGGAAAAAGGCGGCTTCGGGAAGAAGGCTGCCGCCGCCCGGGAAGCCGGCGCGGTTCTGATCGTGGTGGGCCGGCCGGCCCAGCGGGACGGCCTGGATTTTTCAAGTACGGCGGAGCTGCTGGAGCGCCGGTTCGGTCTGCGCTTCCGTCCTCGGGTGGTGCTGGCCGGCGTTGGTCCGGGGCGGATGGAGGACATGACGGCGTCGGTCCGCCGGGCCATTCATGAAGCGGACTGCGTCATCGGGGCCCGGCGGATGCTGGAGAGCGTCCCGGAGGGGAAGCGGACAAGAGCGGCTATTGCCCCGGAGGAGATTACCGCCTGCATCCGGGAAAGTCGGGATTGCCGCCGGTTTGTGGTACTGCTGTCCGGGGACACGGGGTTTTTCAGCGGTACAAAGAGACTGCTGCCCCTGCTGAAGGACTGCGAGGTGGAGATCCTGCCGGGGCTCAGCTCTCTGCAAGTCCTGTGCGCCCGCCTGGGAACCTCCTATGAGGATGTGGTCTCCGTCAGTCTCCACGGCAGGGACCGGAACCTTGTGCCGGACGTGGTTCAGAACCGCCGGGTATTTGCGCTGGTGGGCGGTCCGGAGGGGATGACGCAGGTCTGCCGGACCCTGACGGCGGCCGGACTGGGAGAGGTCCGGGTCAGCGCAGGGGAGCGGCTGGGATACCCGGAGGAGCGCATAACGTCCGGCTCCGCCCGGGAAATGGCAGAGAAGCGCTTTGACGACCTCAGTGTGGCGCTGATTGAGAATCCGGCGGCGCGGCCCTTCCTCCCTGGTCTGCCGGACCAGCAGTTCCAGCGGGGAGAGGGGAAGGACGGCTGTGTGGTGCCCATGACCAAGTGGGAAATCCGCGCCTGCGCACTTTCAAAGCTGCGCCCGGCCAGGGATTCCGTGTGCTGGGATATCGGCGCAGGGACTGGATCGATGTCAATTGAATTGGCTTTACAGGCGAGGGACGGCAAGGTTTTTGCGGTGGAGCGGAAGGAAGGAGCCCTGACGCTTCTCCGGGAGAACCGGGAGAAGTTCCACGTATCCAATCTGGAGATCACGGCGGGGACTGCGCCGGAAGCCTGCTCACAGCTGCCCGCGCCCACCCATGCGTTTCTGGGCGGAAGCGCAGGAAATCTGCGGGAGATTGTTGCGCTGCTGCTGAAAAAGAATCCAGACGTCCGCATCGTGGCCTCGGCGGTGACGTTAGAGACAGTGGCGGAACTGACAGAAATTGCAAAGGAGTTTTCCTTTACAGAGTTTGACGTGGTAAGCATTTCCACAGCAAGGGGCCGGGAGGCGGGATCCTATCACCTGATGACGGCGCAGAACCCGGTGTATCTGTTTACCTTCCAAGGGCAGGGGGGAGCGGCGTGAGGTGGTCTTTGTGGGCCTTGGCGATTGGCTTCGGCGTGGATCTGATTTTGGGGGATCCCCATGGGTGGCCCCATCCGGTGGTGGCCATCGGAAAGCTGATTTCTGTCCTGGAGCGGGGACTGCGGCGGATCTTTCCCTCCTCCCCCTCAGGAGAGCGCTGCGCCGGCGGCCTGCTCTGGCTGCTGACGGCGGCGGTGTCCTTTGTGGTTCCGGCGCTGCTTTTGTGGGGGTGCGGACTGGTGAGTCCCTGGCTGCGGCTGGCGGCGGAGAGCGTCATGTGCTGGCAGATTCTGGCGGTCAAGTCGCTTCGGACGGAGAGCATGAAGGTATATACCGCCCTGGCGGCTGGCGGCGTGGAGGATGCGCGGCAGGCGGTGAGCATGATTGTGGGCCGGGATGTCCGGCGGCTGGACAAGGCGGGCATTGCCCGGGCGGCGGTGGAAACCGTGGCGGAAAACGCTTCCGACGGGGTGGTGGCGCCCATGCTCTTTCTGGCCCTGGGGGGTGCGCCCCTGGGATTTTTCTATAAGGCGGTGAATACCATGGATTCCATGCTGGGCTATACGGAGCCGCCCTACCGGAATATCGGGCTGGTTCCCGCCAGAATGGACGACGTGATGAACTTCCTGCCCGCCCGGCTCTCGGCGCTGCTGATGCTGGCGGCAGGGGGCCTGCTGGGGATGGATGCCGGAAACGGCTGGAGAATCTTCCGGCGGGACCGGTACAGCCACGCCAGTCCCAACTCGGCCCAGACGGAATCGGTGTGCGCCGGACTGCTGGGCCTGCGGCTGGCAGGGGACGCGTGGTATCACGGGATCCTGCACAAGAAGCCCTATATTGGCGACCCGGCGCGGGAGGTGGAGCCGGAGGATATCCGACGGGCCTGCCGCCTGCTGTATGGAACGGCGGTTCTGGCGCTGGCGTTTTGCCTGATTGCTAGCTGGTTCCTGCCCTGGTAGCGCAGAAAAAGCGGCTGTCACACGAAAAATGTGACAGCCGCTTTTTACCATGTGGGTGGGAAAAATAATAGGAGGGACCGGCCGGAGTTTGGAAGACCGGCTATCTCCGCCGCCCCCGGTATCCGTTGTTTTTCCGCGCGGCCTGACGGCGGTTGTACCGGCGGCGGCGGGCCTTGATCACAACACGGAGAACCAGGATAAGAACGATGAAGGCGGCCGTTCCGCCAAGGGCGAACCACAGAGCCGGTTTATGCAGAAACTCGATAAGGTCCCGGCGGAAGACCAGAAGGCGGGAGAGGGACACATCCTCGTCGGCCAGCAAATCCACGGTGGCGTACACCGTGTCTCCGGTCTGGAGGGTGATCTGTCCCATGATCTGCCCCCTTTCCACCGGGGCTTCCACGCTTTCGGCAGTGTATGTAATAATTCGATCCACATCTCGGACCGGGTCCAGCTCCTTGGGCAGCAGCCGCTCCACCTCTTGGGCGGGGTGGACCTTCACGGTATTCTGCTGCTGGGACAGCTCCACACCGACCTCGCCCACCAGCTCGTCGGCGGCCAGAAGAATCTTGCGGTCAAAGCGGTCGAAGCCGTAATCGAAGAGCTTGGCGGTTTCCGTGAAGCTTTTGGTGAGGGTCAGATCCTCTATGATGACCCGCTCCGCGCCCAGCACCACGGACAGCAGGCTTCGGTCGTCCCGGGTGGCGGAAGAAACCAGACAATACCCCGCCGCGCTGGTGGAACCGGTTTTGATGCCGTGGGCGCCCTGATAGATGTAGTAGTTGGTGCGGTAGCTGGAAATGAGATAGTTGGTGGTGTACAGCTCCCGGGGCTCGGAGAGATTGGTGGCGGGGACCTGATGATAGATGGTGTCCACCAGGGGCATGAAATCCTCATAGGTCCTGGCCTCCTTGGTGATCAGATAGAGGTCCCATGCGGTGGTGTAGTGATCTACGTTGGGCAGGCCGTTGGTATTGCAGAAATTGGTGTCCTCGCATCCCAGAGTCCGGGCCTTCTGATTCATGTGCTCCACAAAGGCGGAGATGGAGCCGTCCACCGCTTCCGCCAGGATGTTGCAGCCCTCGTTGGCGGAGGAGAGCATGATGCAGTAGAGCAGCTCCTCCACCGTCAGCTCCTCGCCCACCTTGATGCCCACGTTGCTGCCGTCGGGGGGAACGGCGGTAATGGCCGCCTCCGAGGCGGTGAGCACCGCGTCCTTGCTGAGCCTGCCGCTGTCGATGGCCTCCAGGACCAGCAGGCAGGTCATGATCTTGGTCACGCTGGCGGGGTAGAGGCGCTCATGGGCGTCCTGCTCGTACAGAATTTCCTCCGTATCCGGATCGATGAGCAGCGCGGCCTTGGCCTCCACGCGGAATTCCTCATCCTGCGGCTCCGGCTCCGCGCCGGATTCCCCGCCGGACTCGGTTCCGGGCTCCGGTTCGGCGCCCTCTGCGGCCAGAGCGGGAAGGGAAAGGGACAGCAGCATGACGAGGCTGAAAAAAAGAGCGTAAAAACGGCGAAATTTCATATCATTCTCTCCAAGAATATGGTATACTGTTTGTTGTATGGGAATGGACGCCCTGAGTGAAGAGCGTCCCCGAATAAACCGGCCTGTCCTTTCCCTACAGTATAGCAAATAACCGTGGAAAGTTCAACCGGAAATCTGTCCGGAAAACCGGGGATTTGAACGAGGAGGATATTGGATGAAAATATTGGTTGTGGACGATGAGAAGCTCCTGGTCAAGGGGATCAAGTTCAATCTGGAGAACGAAGGCTATCAGGTGGAGTGTGCCTATGACGGAGCGGCGGCGGTGGAGCTGGCGCGGTCGGGCGGCTTTGATCTGATTATTCTGGATTTGATGATGCCGGAGATCGACGGGCTGGAGGCATGTATGCGCATCCGGGAATTTTCCAACGTGCCCGTCATCATGCTCACCGCCCGCAGCGAGGACGTGGACAAGATCATCGGCTTTGAGTGCGGCGCGGACGACTATATCACCAAGCCCTTCAACATTCTGGAACTGAAGGCCCGCATCCGGGCCATGCTCCGCCGGGCCTCCGGGGGGATTCAGGGCAAGAGCCAGATCACCGCAGGGGATCTGACCCTGGATACCGAGCAGCGGGTGGCCATTCGGGACGGCCAGGTGGTAGAGCTCACCGCCAAGGAGTATGATCTCATTGAGCTGCTGATGAAAAATCCCCGGCGGGTATACAGCCGGGAAAATCTGATGAATGTGGTATGGGGCTACAGCTACGCCGGAGATTACCGGACGGTGGACGTCCACATCCGCCGTTTGCGGGAAAAGCTGGAGCGGCAGCCGGCGGAACCGGAATACATCCTGACAAAGTGGGGAGTGGGCTACTATTTTAAAGGGTAGAATTTCCTTGCAGCTGAAGATCAGCGCCAGCTATCTGGCCATGCTGTTGGCGGTGATGGTGCTGATGAACACCTACCCGCTGCTGGTCAGTGAGGATCTGGTGTTTCAGTCCAAGCGGAACACGCTCCTGAGCGGCGCGGCGGCGCTGAACGCCGCCGTTTCCGGGCTGGACGAGCTGACGGAGGAGAATGTAAGGCAGGCTCTGACGGGAGTGGACGTGGCGGGAATATCCCGGGCCATTATCTCTGATCCCTATGGAAAGGTGCTCTACGATACCCGGGAGACCGGCAGTGCAGCGGGACGGTATGTCTTTTACAACGAGCTGGTGGAGGCGCTCCGGGGCAGCATTGCGCTCTACAGCGAGTACAAGGAGGGAGCCTTCCACTCCTCCGCCGCCCAGCCGGTGGTCTACCGCAACCAGATCATCGGCGGCATCTATGTCTATGAGTATGACACCCAGCAGGCGTCCCTGCTGGAGAACCTCAGCAGCACGCTGATGAGCATCTCCATCGGCATCGCGGCGCTGGTGGTAATGCTCAGCATGTTTTTTTCCCGGCAGCTCACCCGGCGGCTGGGCAGTCTGCAAGCCGCCATCCGGGGCGTGCGGGAGGGGGCCTACAACCAGCGGGCCATCCTTTCTGGCCACGATGAGTTCACCCAGATTGCCGGAGAGTTCAACGATCTGGTGGACCGGCTTCAGGAGACGGAAAGCGCCCGCCGCCAGTTTGTTTCCGACGCCTCCCACGAGCTGAAAACTCCCCTGGCGGCCATCCGCCTCCTGACGGATTCCATTCTGCAAAATGAGAACATGGACAACGCCACTGCCCGCGAGTTTGTCAGCGATATCGGACAGGAGGCGGAACGCCTGAGCCGCATCACCGAGGATCTGCTGCGCCTGACGCGGCTGGACAGCGGCGTGTCGGAGGCGGCGAGGCTGGTGGAGGTGGCCCCGGTGCTGGACCGGGTGGCGCGGATGCTGCGGCCTGTGGCGGAGGAGAAGGGTGTGGAGCTGCTGGTGGTCAACATCTCAAACGCCGCAGTGGTGGCCACCGAGGGGGAGCTGCACCAGATTCTCTACAATCTGGCGGAGAACGCTATCAAATACAACCGCCCCGGCGGCAGCGTCCGGGTCCGGGCGGAGCCGGGGGAGGAGTCCACGGTCATCACCGTGGAGGATAACGGCATCGGCATTCCCCCGGAGGAGCTGTCCAATGTGTTCAAGCGGTTTTACCGGGTGGACAAGGCCCGCTCCCGGGCTGCGGGCGGCACAGGACTGGGGCTGAGCATCGTCAGCGATACGGTCAGCCGCCGGGGCGGTGCCATCCGGGCGGAGAATGTGACCGGCGGCGGCACGCGGTTCATTGTGACCCTGCCCAATCTGGAGAGAGGGGAGGAAGGACTGTGAAAAAAGTATTGGCGCTGTGTCTGGCGGTTCTATGTCTGGCGGCGTGCGGCGCTGCCGGGGAGCCGGAGAATCAGGAGGAGGGGGTGCTCGTTTACTACCTTGCGCCGGAGGAGGACGCCCGGGGCCGGGACCGGATTCAGGCGTGCCGGGAGCTGCTGGAGCTGCCCGAGGAGGAGCGGGGTCAAGCTGTCGACGCCATTGTGGCGACGCTGTGCAGCCTGGACACGGTGGAGCAGGAGCCCTTCGACTTGAACAACCCCCTGCTGGATATGGAAAACGTCCTGGTGGCCC
>CAJTUD010000080.1 GCA_910579725.1 uncultured Oscillospiraceae bacterium
GGCCACGTCAGTTTTGCCGTCCCATACAAAGGTCTGCTTGGTCTTATTCACATCGGGGCTTTTGGTGTAGCCCTCCGGGGGAGTGACCTCCTCGGCGGTGTAACTGCCCAGGGGCATATCCTTCCAGGGCACGTCCGTCAGGTAGCCGCCCGCGCCGGTGACGTAGGTCCCGGTGAAGTCGTTGTCCACGCCGGTGATCTTGATGACTGCTCCGGCAAGGCCCCTGGTGGGATCGTCCGCGTCCACCTTGCGGATACTGCCCTCGCCGGTGATCTCAGGAGTATCGCTAAACGTAACCGTTACAATTTTGTTGGCTCCATTGGGCAGAACGACATACTGGGGACCCGCGTTGTCGATCTCATAACCCTCCGGGGCTTCCAATTCCGTCACGGCGTAGGTGCCCGCTTCCAGCTTGGATACGGTAACAGTGCCGTCGCTGCCTGTTACCACTTCCTTGGAGTAGGCACCATTTTCGGAGGCTACCTTGAACCGCGCCCCCGACAGGCCCTTGTTGGGATTCGTGCTGTCTACCTTTTTGATGATCAGGTCATACAGCTCACGGGTCACGGTCAGTTCACCGATCATGATGGCCTGCACATCATTTGCCGGATGGTAGCTGGAGCCGGGACCGGCATATGCGTATTCATAAACGGCGCACTCGCCCCATACGCCCTGCGCGCCCAGGTCGAGGATATACTGCGCCCGGTCCCGGAACGATCTGCCGTCCATAGTCTCGTCAATACTGGAATAATTGGTGTGTTCCAGATTGTTGTAGACGCACAGCAGTTCCTCAGCGCAGGCAACCACGGGGTCGGACAGCAGACCGGCCTTGTAGCGCCAGACGATGGCCTGGGTCCAGGAGTTCATCGTCCATGCGTAGTTGCTGTCCCACACATCATCTACACCCAAAGCCTTGGCTTGATCAGTAAAGACGCCGGTGGAGTGGGCGTAGAAGTACGCCATCATGGTTTTGACGGTGGGGTCGTTGACCGGCTTGGGACTCCCCCAGGTGTGGCCCTCCAGTGACCAGCCCATGCCCTTGCCCTTCTCGGCACAGAAGCCCATGGTGCTTTTTCCGTTAAGTCCAAAGTGCATCTGGTGCAGATGGCAGGTACCCAGAGCCGGGGACTCATACTTGACCCCATTGTGGGTGCAGTCGTCCATCTTGATGGTGTCCGGCGTGGCGGCGAGGGCTGTGCCGGGGAGCAGGCCCAGCACGCAGACCAGGGCCAGCAGAGCCGCGATCAGGCGGGTTCGGGGAAAATGGAACTTTTTCATAGCTTGTCAGCCTCCTTTTTGACAGAAAACGGCCCTCCAGCTTACGCTGGAAGGCCGTTTTGGTTTTATTTTCGCTTACGCATAAAAATTGACGCTGTTTGGGATTCCGACGAACATGTAGCAGTAGGTGATGCCGTCGTACTGGGTCACACCCACGCCGATGCAGTCGCATCTTGAGTCGATCATGGTCTCGAAGTGACCGGGAGAGTTGATCCAGTTGTCGACGGCGCGCCGGGCGGCGTCGTCTGTGCCGGTGAACACGGTGAGGTTGTCACCGAAACCGTAGGGGTAGCCGGCGTCAGCGGCGGCTTGGCCCTCCTCTGCGGCGTGATGCCAGGTGTAGCGCCGGTCGGAGCAGGCTTGGGCGGCGGTCATCAGGGCCTCGCTGACCGGCAGCTCCGACACGCCGTTGGCCTTGCGGGTCTGGTTGATCAGCCGGATCATCTCCTGCCGGATCTCCAGGTTGTCCGTCAGGCTGGCGCTGCCCATGCTGGCGGGAGCTTCCGGCGCGGCGGGGGCGGCGGAGCCGACCGTCAGCGTCATGCTCCCGCATTCCCCGGCGCTGTTGGATGCGGTGATCTCCGCAGTCCCCGCCCCCTTTGCGACAGCCACCCAGAAGGTCAGCACCTGCTCCACCGCTACTGTGTCCGGGTCGCTGGAGGTGACGGTGTAGTCGATCCCGCTGGGGCCGATGATCAGGCCGCTTCGCTCTCCTACCTCCAGGGTACTGCCCTTGTAGCTGCTCACCCGGATGGGTTCGTTGGGCGCTTCCGCTGCCGCGGCGGGGACGGTGAGCCCAATGGTGAGGGTGGCTGCCGTCAATGCGGCGGCAATGCGCTTTTTCATGCTGGTCATACTTTTTTCCTCCTGTATTCCGTATTTTTTGGTGCTTTTGCAAGCAATACAATATCGGAACAGAGGTCAAAAGTCGAGAAGAAAATGCAATCTAAAATGGAGAAACGAGCGGGCGAAAACGAAGCATATTAGCTAATTTCCACGCCCTGGACGCACCACCGCTGATCCCGCTGGTCACGGACGCAGGTGTAAAGGGTGATCATGTTGGTGGTGGAGGCGGCGAGGGCGCTGCGGTCTGTCTCGCTCACCTTGGAAACGGAGGTCACCTCATAGGTGCGGGTCCCAAGCTGTGTGGTCAGGGAGATGGTATCGCCCACCTCCAGCGTATGGATCTCCCCGAAGTGATTGTTCACGCCCCGGTTGTGGGCCGCCAGCGCCACGTTTCCATCCCAGATAGAGGTGTCCTCAAAGTGTCCCGCGCCCTTCTTCAGCGCGGCGCTGTCCGTACCCTGGTAGATCTTGACGCTCAGGCCGATGGCGGGGATCTTCAGTGTTCCCAGACTGCCGTTGCTGTAGTAGAGGTCATCTGTCACCGCCGTATAGCCGCCTGAAGCACTGCCGGGGTTGGTCACTGTCACCGAGGACGAGCCGGGGACATAGACGGAGCCGATGCCGGAATCCGTTTCCAAACTGCCGCCCATGGCGGGAGGCTGAATGACACCGGTGCTGCCGTTGATGATGGCTCCGGAGGTGGGCTGATAGCCGGGAGCCAGATTGGGAGTGAGGGGCGTGCCGGTGTGCAGGGTGTCGGCGCTGTAGCTGCCGAAGGCGGGGGGAGCGAGAGCGGCGTTCTTGCTCACGTCCTCGTTTTTCATGGCCCCGCCGCCAGGGGTATGCACCACCTCAATGGACGTGGACTTGCCGTACTCCGGGTTGCCAGCTCCGTCGATAGTGTACTCCAGAGGCTCCGCGGCATAGGCGGTCGCCATCATGGAGGCCGTCATGCACAGAGCCAGGAGGAGCATGGTCAGTTTCTTCTTCATCACATTCACCAGTCCTTTCTGATTACGGGTTTGGAATTACGCATCCTCATCGCCGCCCTCGGCCAGCTCACTGCGCCGTTTGAGGAACAGGGCGATCCCGATGCCGCCGCCAGCCGCGGCGATGAGGCCCAGAGGCGCCAGCAGGAGCGGCCAGTTGAAGCTGGCGGCGGGGGCCGGATCGGTTGCCTCCAGACCGTCGTCCACAGGCTCCACAGGCTGGAGGGGCGTCCCCTCGAAAATTGCCACATACCGGGTCTTGTTCAGGGCGATTCTGCTGACTGTCCCAGTGTAGTCGGCGGTGACGGTATAGCCTTTGACATAGCTGCTGGTGGCGCTGCCGGTGTAGGTGGCCACGGCGGTGTAGCGGTCGCCCAGGGCGTAGCCGTCCAGACTTCCCGTGTTGTCCGTCTGCCAGCTGACGTCCTGGAGGGTCAGAGTGCGCCCTCCGTCCTGGATGGTCTTGGGGATGTACTGGGTGTCCTGTCCCGCCAGATTGGGATAGGTCCGGGTGGCGGAGACCTGCTTGGTGGAGCTGCCGTAGCCGGCCACCTCCACCTGCACCGTATCCAGCCGCAGGGTCAGCGTCCCGGCAAGGCCGTCGTCGGTGATGAACGCCTTCTCCTGGGGCAGCAGAGCCAGCACAGAGGCCATATCCTTGTTTTTACTGTCCAGCGTCACCGTCTCGGTGTGCTGGCGGCTCTCATGCTCCGGAAGTTCCTGCTTGAGTAGATCCACCAGGGTGTAGTGGTATCCGTCCTGCTCGAAGTCCGAGCGGGGGATGCCGGTGGGATCGTCCTCCGGGGACAGATCGTAGAACTTGCGGATCTCAGTTCCGTCCTCACTTTGGGTGACGGAGCTGGGGTAGCAGACCTGGGCGGGGTCGGCCCACTCCGCCGCGTAAGCGGCGGGAGCGAGGGCCATAGTCAGCGCCAATGCCAGGGCGCAGACTGCGGTCAGTTTCTTCATCGTCGTTTCCTCCTCTACATTTTCATTTCCGGGTCGGGCGGAGCATCCTGGCTCTGGCCCTCCTGCTGGCGCTGTGGGATCTGAGCCAGAGTCTGCTGATAGGCGTCCAGCACTGCCTGATGGAACTGCTGGTGGAACTCCTTCGTACAGGGAAAGCAGATGTCCTTATAGCCGTCCCTGCCCTTGTAGCTGGGCATGGAGACGAAGGGGCCGTTGCTGCCCTCCACCACCTTGACGCCCCGGATAGCGAAGCACCCGTTCAGGTTGACGGAGGCGTCCGCCAGGACGGGACCGCTGGCGTGGAGGGAGTGGATTTTCACATCCACCTGCATGGGGAGGGTCTCCCGCTGAGATGTGAGGGTCGGGTCAGGGGCCTGTTTCATTGTCGGTTCCTCCTAAAAAATTTTTGGTAAAATGGAATTACTCCATGGTCATGCCGCCCATGGCGGGCCCAGTGTCCTGTTCCTGCTGGGGAGTGCGAAGCTCCTCCAGCTTCTCCCGCGCCCAGTCCGGCAGATACTGCTCATCCAGAACGCCAGCGAAGTCGGAGCGGTTCCAGCGGGTCTTTTCGCCGTCGCCCAGGCAGGTGGCGTAGACCGCCTGACCTCTGGCGTGGGGAGAACAGCCAAAGCCGCCTTCCGCCAGCCAGAGCATATTGCGGGGGTCCCAGCAGCTCTCCCGGAGCGTGTCGGGACGCATCACCAGCACTTTGCCCTTGTAGTCCTGCTCCAGCGGGTTACCGGCACAGTGTTCCAGGCCGAACAGCCCCAGCGCCTGGTATGCGTCCCTGGCCTGTCCGATGAACGACTCCAGCAGTCCCGCGGCGGTATCCACCGCGTAGCAGCGGTTATATTTGCCATCCTGGGGAACAAAGGTTTTCCTGCCCCACCGATAGGTCTCATCGCTGACCAGATGCTTGCAGGCCGACTCGCGGAACTCCTGCAGGGAGTTGGCGAGGACAAAGTTCACCCGCTTGAAGCCGAACTGTTCCAGCACAGACTGGGCGCAGCCCTCGGCCAGCGACTCGTCCGCCTCATTGAAATAATCCCGGACCGCCTGCTCAATGGCTCTGGCGCAGTCCACATTCACCCGAAAGCTGTCCTCGTGCATCTGCGTCTGCCTCAGACGGCGGGCGTCGGCGCGGGAGTAGGGGTACAGATAGGGAAAATCAGCCGCCATAGACGGTATCCTCCGCGATCAGATGCTCCTCCAGCCTGCCCAGGCAGGCGCCCACCACCATGAAGGTCTCCAGCAGATCCGCCGGAAGGTCCCGCAGGTCATAGCGGTGTTCCGCCGCCAGAACCGTAATGGTGTGGGCCTCCTCGTCCACCTCGGCGCACAGCTTGGCCCCATCGGGGATGCCGGCGGCCTCCCGCAGATACTCGTTCACCTGAACGATTTCCTCCTCGAAGTCATTGTAGGGGCAGCTGTCCTTATCACAGTCCTCACAGGGGCCGCAGACCTCCGACAGGTAGTGGAGCAGCTGGGCCGACGTGCTCGTGAGCTGTTGGACAACGGCCAGCAGCTCCGGCGCGCTCATCCGCCCGTTCAGCACCAGCATGGCCCCATCCAGGGTGTGGTACTCCACCTTGTCGCCGGCGTTGAACCCGGCCAGCCGTGCGGCGGTCACTGGAAGCAGGAGGCCCTTGGGTGTGATCTCTTTGATGAATTTCATGTGATATTCCTCCGTTTTCTGATTAAATTTCCTGCCCGAAATCAAACAGGTTCAGCTGTGTGGCGGCACGCTGCCGCTCGGTCATGTCGTAGTTGGCGATGAACACCTCGGCAAACTGGCAGTTGGGGTCGTACCGCTGCTTGATGTTGTTCAGCCGGGTGACCGCCTCGATCTGGATGCCGGGGGCATCGTACAGCTCCCGGACAAAGGCGTCGTCGTTGTAGGAGAGCAAGAACTTCCCCTCAATGGACAGAAGGGCGTCCCGCAGGCGGATGTGGTCCTTCTCTGTGAATCCGTCCTCCCCGATGTTCTGGTAGTACCCCTCTGTGGCGTGGTAGGGGGGATCACAGTAAAAGAGGCTCACCGGGCGGTCGTACTGCCGGATGAGCTTCTCAAAGTCCTTGTTTTCCACCACCACATCCTTCAGACGCCGGTGGGCCTGCTCAATAAGGGGGAAGTTGGCCCGCATATCGTGGGGCTGGCTGCCGTAGCTGGTGAGGGCGGAGGCGTAGCTGTAGCGGATGATCTGATAGAACCACGCCGCCCGCTGGACGTCGGTGGTGCGCTGGCGGCGCAGGGCCAGCCGCACCCGGTCAAAGTCCTCACGGGAATTGAGAACATATTTCAGGGCGTTCATCAGCAGATCCGGCTTGTCCCGGACACAGCGGTACAGGTTGGCAAGAAGGCTGTTGAAGTCGTTGTAGACCTCAAAATCCCTGCCGGGGGGCTTGTGGAACAACACCCAGCCGCCGCCCCCGAAGACCTCAATGTAACGTTCATAGTACAGAGGGAACCTCTGCACCACCTCCTCCCGCAGCGCCTTTTTGCCGCCGACCCAGCTCATGAAGCTGTTCAAGGGCTGTCACCTCCCGGGATGCGGAGCTGGGCGGTATCGAACTTCTCCAGCGACTGGTTCAGGCCCCGGATGGCGGCGGCGATGCCGCTGATCCGGTGGGTCATGTGGGCGATGGTGGCGCGCACCTCCTGCTCCGAGGCGGCATAAAAGTAGCCGCTGGAGCTGCTGGCGATGGGGACGCCCCTGCGCCGGAGCCGGTTGACCGCGTCCCGCAGTTCCTTGCCCCGGACGGAGAAGGTCCGCTCCAGTTCCCGGCTGGTAGCGGCGCCGCCCTCGCCCAGATGGTACTGCCGCAGATATTCGGCCAGCTGTTTATCCTCCATGATTCCTCCTTTCCGGGGCCGTTTTCCCGAAAAAGAGCACAAGCGGGAACCCCACGGGAGCCCAGCGAAGCGGGTCCCGTGGGGAGAGGAGAAGCAGCGGAATGAGCGAGCTTTCGGGCCTCGCCCGGAAGCGAGGGATATGGAGCTTGCGACGACGAAGGAGCCGCTTGTCCCTTTCGGAGAAAACGGCCCCTTGATGCTGATTTGTTATTGAATGAACTGTCTGGCATGGGCTGTGCCCATGGAACACCACTCCTTTCCGCTGGCGGTCCAGTCACTGCATGGTCATGCCCTGCTCAGGTGAGTACCTGGCTGGGCGTTTGTATGGTTTCCACTCTCCGGGTGTGGACAGGATCGGTCCACATCTCCTGGAAACCCGCCGCGATGGACTCACAGGCTCCAAGCCCACTGTCCAACGCCTCCTGATTGATTTCGGAGAACTGGCCTGCCAAGTCAATGATATAGTTCTCCAGCCCGATAATAATATTTTCTTTCCTGCCCTCACTCAGTTCCGGCACATCGACTCCGTTTTGGGCGGCGGACACCGCATCATCAAAGAGGGCGCCATAGTGTTCTTCCCGCACCACTGGATCATCGTCCTCTTCGAAGGGGTCAGGCCAAAACGCCGCAAGACCGCAGATAAAATCCCGCAGGGCAGGGAGTTGTTCACCGCTGCCATGAGCGGCGAGACAGGCCCCATGTCCGATGAGTCCGTGCAGACAAAGCCGTATCTCCTTGAACCGCGCGTGATAGAACTCATCTGAAAAGTTCCAGCCCTTGAGTTTTTTCGGAGGGATATTTCCGGCAATACAGGCCAGCGCGGGACAGGACTGGAGTTTTCTTGAGAGTGGCGATCCGGGGTTTCGCGTGTGCCCCATGATAAAATGCCGCACACGGGGCTTTCCAGGCTCGATCAGTAACAATTTACCTCTTCCTTTCACTGCATGGTCATGCCCTGCTCAGGCCGGGACATGGCCTCATTCCCGTGGACGTACAGTCCGGTGCTGCCGGATGTGTAGATGCTCTCGAACTCGTGGGTCAGGGCGGCGTAGGCGGTGAAGTCGACGCAGCGGTCGATCACCTTTTTGTCCAGGCCCTTCTCCAGCAGTTCTTTCTCTGCCTTCTCCCGGAAGCTGCCGATCTCTACGAACTCATAGCTGTCCAGGCGGCCGGCGATCTCCACCGCCTCCTCCAGACTGGCACAGTCCTCCGATTCCATCGCCGCCTGGAGCTGCCGGAGGCCGCATTCGCCGCGCCCGGCCAGAGCCTCCGCAATGGCGGCTCTGGCTGCGGCAGCATCCTCCGGGGCGGCCTGGCTGGACATCTTCTCCAGCATGGGGACGGCTTTCAGCACATCCTGCTGGGCCGGGGCAGTAAAATCACGGACAAATTCCTTGCCGTTGCGCGTCAGATAGCCGGTTTCACTGCCGGCCTCCATGTATCCGGAACTCTCCAGCAGATCTTCCGCATAGGCGTCCAGATCAATATTACCGGACTGGATCAGTTCTTCCGGCACGCCACAGGAGCGGAGGTTGTTTGCAGCAAACTCCTTTATGCCGCTGCTTGGTACCCACTCATAGCAACGGAGGTTTTGTGAGATGTCCAGGGCAAATTTCAGGGTACGGCAGTCTTCATACTCCAAAGCGGCGGCAAACTTGTCCAGCCAGTGCGCTTTGCCCTGACCCTGCTCAGCCAGAACATAGCCGAGATTATCCCCATCCCGAACCAGATCGGTAATGCTGGAATACTGCATAGGGCAGGACGTCCTCCGGCAGGTTGGCCGCTCCTTTCTGACTGTACTTGCCCAAATCCTCATAGCTCCCAGCTGGATGGAGCGTACAGTCGGGCAGGTGCAAAATACTGTTGATGGCGTCAGCCGCCTTTTCGGGCGGGTACCCCATCGAGACGGCGGCGAGGGCATAACTCTCCCGGACGCTCAACGTCTCCAGCCGCTCCTTCAGCCACTCCTGTTCCTGGGGCGTACCGGGCAGTTCCAGGAATTCTTTGAAATCATCCATCATCACATCATCTCCATTCCGCCCTGCTGAGGGCTTTCTTCCATACCCTGGACCGGCTGGCCGTCCGAACGCTCGATCAGGCCGTAGGGAGTCAGAACGCCGCCGCACTTTTCGATCAGCGCCTGTCCATACTGGTACAGGTTCAGATGTGGGGCAAGCGTCGCCGCATCTGGCGCACAGAGGATAAGAGAAAGCTCCCCATTCGCCACATCGACGGGGGAGCTGTGCTGCGGGGAGAAGATGTAGTTGTCCAGCGAGTCCATGAGCGCCCCGGCGCTCAGGATGTCCTTGCAGTCTGTGGCTTCCAGCAGGGCTTTGTAAGTGGTCAGGGTCTTCGACTCCAGACCTGCCAGTCTGCGGGCCAGCAGGTCCACAGTTTCCATTCCAGCGGTCAGACCGATGAGTGACGGCGCGGTGCAGTCCACACAGCGCACCGGCTCCGTCCCCATGGGAGCGTTGGCCGGGTATGGAAACTCCACCCGGTTTCCGTCAAATGTCTCAGCCAGGATGGTGTACGCGGGCTTTTTCGGCGTGAGATCCAAGGTTTTGTAAATCTGACGCGGTTCGCTGTGCCGCTCCACATAGCCGAAGCCGGTAAATGTACTGCCCTCCGCCTCCCGATGGTTCTTCCCAATCTGCGCGTAGTCCAGAAGTTCAAGCGCGGCATCCGGAATGGCGTCTGTTTCCGGGATAAACCCGTTCTCCACAAGGAACCTGCCCAACTCCTCATCGGTCACAGCATCCTCCACCACATGGCAGCAGTCCCCGCTGTAGGCGTAGTCGATCAGGCTGCCAATGGGGATCATTTCCCTGCCTTTCTGGATATCCATGCAGACCAGCCCCTCGAAGACGGCCATACCTCGCGTGTCCAGCTCTGCCAGCCGCTTGGCCAGGGCATTGAGCCGGACAAGGTCCGTCTCCTGAATGCGCTTGTTCAAATAGTCATATTCCTCGGCGGCATGGTACTCCAGATACGGACGTTTTCCGTCCTCCAGCCGGAGCTGTTCCATCGCGTCGAGAAGCTGGTAATCCGTGGCCGGCAGGTCCAACTCCACCTCCCGGAAGTCTCCGTTGAGGCTGTTCAGGGCGCGGATATGGAATATCTTATCCAAGAGCCATCCCTCCCATCGGCGCTCCAGCCTCCATATCGGTGGGGGCCTGGAGGGTCTGCTCATAGGTCCTGGGATCAGCGGCAGGGCAGTCCCAGCCATGCATGGACCCGGCCTCCATTGCCAGCCGCTGGGCGGCGGTGACGCCAAGGCGCTGGTTGTTGTATTCCGCCAGCTCCCGGTTCTGGGCGGGGTCGCCGGTATCCCAATCCGAGGGGTAATAGCCGCTCTCGCCCCGCTTGATACAGATGAGCGCCCCAGTGCTGGGCAGGACGGAGAAGCACAGTTCCGGCAGTCCCTCCGCCAACTTCTGTTCAGGAGCCGATTTTTTTATCAGCGCCTGCTCCTGGATGTAGTACCTGGGATCAGCTGCGGGTGAATCCCAGCCACGCAGACAGCCGCCCAGCATGGCCTGTTCCTGAGCCTTGCTGATGCCGCGGCATTGATTGCGGTAGTCTGCCATGTGCCGGTTCAGGCCGGGCTTTTTACTGCTGTGCTCCGACACCTGATAGCTGGCGCCTCTGGTAATGCAGATCAGGGAATCATCCTCCGGCAGCACAGAGAAGCACATATCCGGGAGCCGCTCAGCGAAGTGGGGATCAAAGCAGTCCTGTTCAGGCATGATGCTCCAGTCCTTGCTCTGCCACAGGTGGACGTACAGTTCACAGCCATCTCCGATACCGATATCGCGCTGCTCAAAGCCCTCGCCCCAGCCGTCTGACATCTGCCCGCTCAGATAATCGGCCAGAGTGTCCAGCTCCGCGGGAGTCAGCGCCTCTGTTACCTTGCACTCCGCTACCGCCCAGAGCCGGCCTTCCCGTTCCTCTGTGGTGAAGAGAACGGATCGAACCTTGCGATCCACGGCATCATCTTCGCCGTACCAGTGCATAATGCCGCGCTCCGCTTCTTCCGGCATCCGTTCCCGAATCAGGGCGGCCAGGATACTGTCAGCATGGTGGCGGAGATCCTGCCCGTTCAGCGGAATACCGTCTTCATCCATTCCGCCGTATTCATCGGGTTCAAAGAGTTCCGCGGTCATGGGGGCGTACAGCTTCAGCGTCTGGAGGGACGGGGGCAGGACAGAGAAGCTGTCCGCCCCCAGCACCAGATTCAGACTGCGGCCACTGTCCCAGTTCACCAGAAAGTGGCCGGCGTCGTCGATACCCTTCAGCGTCCCCATGCTCCCCGGCTCCACCGGATGGGGGTCGTCTTTCATCTCTCTGAGCTTGATCCGGCTGCCCTGCGGGAATTGCTCCCGCAGAAAATCCAGCCATTCCTTCGGTATCCGGTCCATTTACATTCCCTCCATTTTTATATCAGCTTGCGGCCCATGTCTCTGCGGGGGACCGCCCT
>CAJTUD010000081.1 GCA_910579725.1 uncultured Oscillospiraceae bacterium
GATGAGGCCGCTGCGCTCTCCCACCTCCAGGGTACTGCCCTTGTAGCTGCTTACCCGAATTGTGTCAGGAGGGTTTGCCGCCTGGGCGGGGACAGCCAGTCCCAGAAGGAACGCCGCTGCCAATACTATTGACATCCGTTTTTGCTTCATATAGAAAACCTCCATTCTGTTGTGATACTATTCTATACGATAGGAAACAGAGGTTTTCAACAAAATCCCTTTACTTTTTTTCGACCGCCTGGACGACAACCCGGCTTTCGGGGTGATCTGCCAGACAGGTAGTGATGGTGATGCGGTTGTCGGCGGTGGACTGGAGGTAGCTCCAATCGGTGTTGGAGATGATCGTTACCGTCTCAACCGCATAGGTGCGGGTCCCGTAGACCGTGGTGTAGGTGATGGTATCGCCCTGCTCCAAATTCCTGATGGAGCCGATGACATACTTGCTACCCCGGTTGTGGCCGCACACAGCTACATTTCCATCCCAGGCCGAGGTGGAGCTGTAATGGCCCAGCCCCTTTTTCATGCTCTCAGCCGTTTCGCCCTCCCAAACCTTCATGTTGATGTTCAGGGTGGGAATCTTCACCGTGCCGATATGGCCGTCCTTATAGGCCATGCCTTCCACGCTGGTGTAGGCGGGCTGCTGATAGGTGGGGGTGGTAGGGATCGTGGGATTGGTGGTGGAAGTCGAGCCGCCTGCACCAGTTCCCTCAACCAGTACCGTGATGGGACCGCCGCCCCCGGCTGTGCCGTAGCCGCCTCCGCCAGTACCCACAGTCTGCTGAAGGCCGGGGAGAATGGTGCGCTCCATCACGCCAGTCATGGTGGTGCTCTGGACACCGTACTCCAGCTCAGGAACCTGGTAGTCTACCACATTCCTGCCGCCGTAATTGTACTGACTGCCGTAGACATCTTCATAGCTGGTGCTGCCGTAGAAGTCCTGGGGAGCGTCCGTGGTAAAAGAATAATAGTCCGACGCGGAGGCCGGGACCGCCATGGACAGCGCCGCCGCCACGGACAGCATCAGCCCGGCAATTTTTCTGATATGCTTCAAGTGATTTCCTCCTATTACAATAAGAATTACGGTAAGAGGCACGGCAGCCAGCTGTGTCTTTTTCCGCATTGTTGCCAAAGCTGATAGAATGAGAGAGTATTGGCCTGATGTATTCCTCCAAGGACTAACACGTCCGGGGAAAAGTCCGTCAGCCAGCCTCTCATTCGCAGCGTTCGATTTATGCAGGTTGAGCCGCCTCGTTGGAGCCGCTGCTCCGACCTGGTGCGTCCGTGTCAACAAATAGATTGAATCGGCAATGATGGAAGGGCTGGTCGCCAAATCATGATCTGATAGGAGTGTTGAACTATGAACGCAGCGGGGATTGATGTTTCCAAGGGGAAGAGCATGGTATCGGTTATGCGGCCTCTGGGCGAGGTGGTGGCAAAACCGTTTACTGTGTGTCACACCGGCAGTGAACTCAAGGAGCTGGCAGACTACTTGAAAAGCCTGGACGGTGAGACGCGGGTAATCATGGAGCATACCGGGCGGTACTACGAGCCTGTGGCCCAGTTTCTCCATGACGCGGGGCTGTATGTCAGTGCGGTGAATCCGAAACTGATCAAGGACTACGGGAACAACTCGCTGCGCAAGGTCAAGACCGACAAGGCCGATTCCAAGAAAATTGCGAAATATGGCCTTGACAACTGGGGAGAACTGCGGCAATATGCTTCCATGGACACAATTCGTTACCAACTGAAAACGCTGAACCGGCAGCACACTCTGTACACCAAGATGAAAACCGCGATGAAAAACAACCTCATCGCCCTTCTGGACCAGACCTATCCCGGTGTCAACGCCCTGTTCGGCAGCCCGGCCCGTGAGGATGGGACGCAGAAGTGGGTGGACTTTGCTACGTCTTTTTGGCACGTAGACTGTGTTCGGGGTATGAGCCAGACCGCTTTCACGGAGCGTTACCGCAAGTGGTGCAAGCGAAACCGCTACAATTTTAGCAGCGATAAAGCTGCCGAAATCTATACCGGAGCGAAAGACCAGATTGCCATGATACCAAAGGACGATCTGACCAAGCGGCTGATCCAGCAGACGATTGATTCCCTCAATACTGTTTCCAAGACCGTGGAGCAGCTCAAGGCTGAGATGCTGAAACTGGCATCCCAGCTCCTGGAGTTCCCTGTCGTTATGAAGATGCACGGTGTAGGGGATTCCCTTGGCCCACAGCTCATGGCGGAAATCGGGGACGTGACGCGGTTTGTCCACAGAGGTTCCATCACCGCTTTCGCCGGTGTTGACCCTGGCGCTAACCAGTCCAGCGAGCGCGAAGCCAAGAGCGTCCGCACTTCCAAGAGCGGCCCGCCAGAGCTGCGCAGGACGCTGTTCCTTGTGATGGACGGCCTGCTGAAATCCATGCCCCAGGATGACCCGGTCTACCAGTTCATAGACAAGAAACGAGCCGAGGGTAAGCCCTACCTGGTCTACATGACAGCGGGTGCCAACAAATTCTTGCGCATCTACTACGGTAGGGTCAAAGAATATCTGGCATCGTTGGAAACCGCCGATTGACCATCCTCGCCTTGTTTCCATTTGACCGGCGTTTATACGGCGGCCTTTTTGTGTTGCCCTTTTTTCGCCTCCCTGCCATGTCCTCAAATTTATTTCATTTTCCTATTGACTTTTCCTTTGCAGACTTTTCCTCTGAGGGGTCGAACTCATGCCAGTCCCCAGGGCGGTCCTGGAGGACAGTGTAGGCATAGTCAGCCGACCGGTGGTGGACGGTGAAGGTCTGGCCCAGCAGCTTCTTTGCCAGGGGCCGCTTGATCTCCACCGCAATGATGCTCTCCGGGTAGGGGTCCAAGCCGGTGATGTCCACCTCCGGCCGTTGGGGCTCTGCCCGGAACTTGGCGATCAGCTTATAGTCCCTGGGCTTATCGCCGGGGACGTAGATGTAGGCGTTCTTACGGTGCAGGTACAGCCAGATTCCACCCCCGGCCAGCGCCGCCAGCAGAGCAATCACCAGGAGCGTTCCGCCAATGGCGGCCGCGTTTCCACTGGACAGAGGGCCGCCCTGCTTGACCGGCGCGGTGGGCTGCGGAGGCTCGGATACGATTTCCGTTCCCACATAGACCACCGTGTAGGTGATGCTCTCGATACCAGAGGCGGTCACGGTTCCCTTGTACTCCGCCGTGGAGACATAGCCTGTGGCAACCTGATAACTGGTAGAGGCGGAATAGGTAGCCACCGCCTGATAGCTGGAAGGAGCCAGCACATCGCCTACCAGATCGGTGCCGATGACCTGCCACTCCACATTGGCGAGGGTGAGCGTCTTCCCATCCTTGACCGTGGTGGCCGGGATGTAGGACATATCATTCCGGTCCAGCGGTCCAATGGTCTTGGTGGCAGTCACTTTTCCGCTTTTGCTGGCATAGCCCGCTGCCTCGGTGGTGATGGTGGTGTGGTCCAGAGCCAGTTCGCCGGAAAATTCCCCATCATCATAGGGGATGCTGGGGGCCAGCTGCTCCAGGACGGCATTGAGGTCCTTTTTCCCGGTCTCCACGGTCACCGTCTCGGTCACTACCTTGGTTTCCAGAAAGGTATGTTCATCCTTGGTGGTATAGGCCCAGGCATAGGAAAAGCCGTCGTACTCAAACGACGGCTCCTTCAATGTCTCCGGGTCTGTGCCGGGGGGAAGCTCGTAGGTCTTGACGATGCGCTGCTGGCCGTTGAGATTTTCCACCACCAGACTGACCGGAACCTCTGCGGCCATGGCCGTGGTCATCAGCGACAGCACCAGCAGCACCGACAGCGCCAGATACCTGAAATGCTTCATAGGCAACTCCTTTACAGATTTTGTTTGATGATTCGGGTGATGATGCCGATTGCGATTCCCTTTTCTTCGTCCAAACGGGTAACGGCAAAGCTGACATCATCTTTCTTGCCAGGTGTACGCAGATCATAGCAGGCGTGGGCAATGGCATTGACGCCGTTATTGAGCCGGATGTAGACAACGCCGCCCCGCACATCGGTGACCCGCCCGGCATACCGGCACTGGGGCTGGCATTTCTTCACATTGTCCAGGTTTGTGGTAGAGGACACGCTGCGCACATCAGCGGTGATGGTCAGGCCCTCCAAACTGCTGCGGTCAATGGTAAGGATACGGATCAGGATGCGGCTGCCCACACTGAAATGGTCGCGGGCATCGCCCAGCCACTCCCAGGAGAGATCCCGCGCCACGATAGCGCACTCCACACCGAATGCCTCCACACGGATAATCTTCTCCGCCACAGCGATAACGCGAGCCTGGACTACCCGACCCTCATAGATCAGATGCTCACCCAAAGCGTCGGTGTCCATGTAAAAGCTCTGCCGTTTGCGGAGCATGGCGTCCTTCCGGCTCGCCAAGATACTCCGGGTGTTAGAATCGATGCCCTTCACCATAAAGTCGATCTCAGCACCCAGCATAGTGGAAAGCATCCGGTTCAGCCTGCCCATAAGCTCCAGGTACTCCCGGTTGGAGGGCATCTCGCCGGTGTAGAGCAGCATTTCCAGAATAGGGATCGCTACCCGGAAACCCTTGTAGTCCACGATTGCCAGCGTCCTGCCGGATTGAGTCTGCTCCACGCCACCCAAAATGCCGGTGAGAATGCGGCGGGTGCGGTAGGCGTTACGGATCTCGTGCCAGATGATCTCCTCCCGCTCTTCTTCCGTCTGAATACGGTCACGGGCGTCAATGGTCAGCACGTAATCGCTGCGCTGGGTGGGCGGAGCACGCCGGGCACGGGGACGGGCGGCACGTTCCGTCGGCGTCTCACCTGCATTGGCGGTCTCCATGGGATTCTGCTCAGGAGCGGTCGGTGTCTCTGGAAGCATATCGCCCTCCGGCACTTCCATCAGCGGAGGCGGATCACCCTGCGGAGCCGGACTGTCCCCCTCTGCGGGAGGGAGGGGCATGGTGCTCTCCATTTCATGCAGCAGATCTTTGTACTGGGAGTCATCGGCGACATCTTCCCGGGGGATACCACCAGGAGACGGTTCCTCACTGGAAAAGCCCTCACCCACACTGTCATCCGTAAGGGGCGATTCCGCATCCGGAAAAGCCGCGTCCCCATCGCCAGATGGGGCCCCGCTGTCAGGAACCTCACCGCTGTCGGGCATAGCCTCACCGACGGAGACGTCTCCGCCCATACTCATGGTATCCTCCTGGACACCTTCAGTCGGGACTTCACCTTCCGGAAGCTGCAAGGTCTCCTCCGGATTAGTGTCCGAATACTCCGGTTCGGTCATTGTGGTCTTTTTTCTTGCCATTAGCTGTCATTCCTCCTTTTTGGGTTTTGGTTTGGATAAAATAGAATCTTTAGTCGCAGTCACCACACGCTTTTTAGGGGCCGGTTCAGATGCCGGCGGTGCGGGTGGCTTTGCCTGGGGCTGTTCGATGGCAGCGGGCGGAGTGTCCTCTGGAGTTATCACCGGAGATTCTGCCGGAGCCGCTGCCTTGGGTGGGGCCGCCTTTTGGCCTGACGCTTTGGGTTTACGCACAGACCTGGGTTTGGGCGGAGCTGGTTTCACCTCCTTCCTCTCTGCCGTCTTTTGAGCCGTCTGCCATGCGGGAACATGGGAGGCGGCCTTGCTCGGGTGCAGCTTCTTTGCTTCGGGGTGCTTGGAATAGTCGTATTTATCAACCTCCAGTACATTTCTTCCGCGCAGGATGACCAGTGCCCGGTCAACATCCATCCGCAATACTTCGTCCATGGTCATGAGCTTCCGCTTGCCCACGCCGCTGGTCTCCCGGTACTCCGGCGTATAGTTGGAGATGCGCCATGTGCCCAACTGCTTGGCCTTGCTGGTGACAGCAATGGACGCTTCGCCGGTGCGGTCAGAGATAAACTGCGCGGTCAGGGCATCGGTACAGCCTAAAAACAGGGTGATGTCGCAGTTGCCCAGAATTTCCTGCCACTGGTTCTGCGGGTATCGGTTTTGCAGGCCAGCCAGGTTTTGGAACACACAGGACATGCTGATGTTCCGGGAGCGGATGACTGAGATTTTCCGGGACAGGTCTGGAATGACCCCGCAGGCGCACAGCTCCTCGCCCAACACGTGGACGGGGACAGGGAGCGCCCCGCCGGGACACTTTTGATCGGCGTACCGCACCAGCTTGATGAAAATAAACGACAAAAACAGCGAGGACAGGAAATCAAAGGTACTGTCCTGGTCGCTGGTAATGCAGTAGTAGGCGCAAGGCTGTTTGCCCGGCAGCTCCAAGTCAATTTCGTCGTAACCGGTGATATTGCGGATGTCCTGGTTCTGAAATACCTGAAGCCGGGAACCAAGGCCGATAATGACGCCGCCCCGGACGCTCTCTGAGGATTGCTTGAAAATGCTGTAGGGGGCCTTGGCTGGATGGGAAATGTCCAGCACATCAAAAATAGCGTTCAGTTCCTTTTCACTGCTCATGGCAAGAAGCTGGTACACCTCGCCAATATTGCGCTTCCCCGGTGGATACCCCCGCTCCACATAGAGCACCAGGGCTTTCAGCAGATTCAGCTCGGCGGAGTCCCAGAAGTGGTCGCCCCGGTCGCTGCCAGTGTTTTTGATGATAACGTCACAAAAAAGCTGTGCCATCAGCTCCTGGCCCTCAATCTCCGCAAGACAGTTCCAGGAGTCGGAGGCGGCGGGCGTAACGAGGTTGAACACCTTCACGGTGTAGCCCTGGTCCCGCAGGTAGGCGCTGCTTTTTTCGTAAAGTTCGCTCTTGGGATCACAGATAACCAGCGAGGATTTCCGGGCGGCGCTTTGCAGGATCATATTCATGCAGAAGGCCCGTGTTTTCTTGGAGCCGCTGGCCCCATACACCGCCAAATTGCCGTTGAACCTTGTCTTCTCCGGGACGCAGATCACTTCGCCGTCTATCTCACCCAGAATGATGCCGGGATGCTTGCGGATGTTGGGAACCAGGTCCAGCACACCTTTCAGCTCTTTCTTAGTCATGAAACCCGCTGTGCCGTAAGTCCCCTTGTTGGAATAAATCAGGTTTCGCTCCCGGTCATACGCGCCGGTTTCACTGTAGCCCATCCGCATAACCATGAACACCAGCACGCCCAGGGCCGCTATACAGCCGCCCACACCGTACAGACCGTAGGGCCAGCGGAACACAGCGGCGATACAGATAAAGAAGTTACCGTCCGGAAATTCCGGGGCAGTACCGAAAACTCCGCCCGCCGCCTGCCACACGTCGTAGTTGTAGAGGAACTGGGCGATATAGCCGCTTCCGTAGAGCAGAGCGCCCAGAGCGACCGGCAAAATGAGCAGCAGCTTTAGGATCGTTTTCTTTGATATTTGAAATCCCTCCGAAAATGCTTGCTATTGTATAGACAACAGCGTATAATAGCGGTGAAAGGGTGTGATGACTATGGCGAAAGACGCCAATGTTTTTGCGAGAGTAGATGCCTCGCTTAAAGAGCAAGCGGAGAGCATTTTGACCCAGCTTGGAATGCCAATGTCCAGCGCAATCAATATTTTCCTGAACCAGATCGTACTTCGGCGCGGCCTTCCCTTTGAGGTAACGCTGCCCGTCAAGACGCCGGTTGCCGCAGGAAGTCTGACAAGCGACGAGTTTTATGCCGAAATAAAGCGCGGTTATGATGACTGTGCTGCTGGCCGTACACGTCCGGCAGAAGATGTGTTCCGGGATATTGAGGCTGAGTTCGGCCTATGATAAAATACCGGGTCGAAATTGGTATACAGGCACAGACAGACATTACTGACATCGTACGCTATATCGGACAAGTCCTTTTAGAACCCCGGACAGCAGGAAATCTATACCGCCTCCTGAAAGAAGAAATCCTCAGCTTAAAGCAGATGCCAGAGCGTTATCCGTATGAGGATGACGAACGGCTTCGTGCTCTTGGGATTCGGAAGCTGCTGGTAAAGAACTATAAGGTACTTTACTTTGTAGACTCTGAGCAACAGCTGGTTCAAATCGCCAGAGTTTTCTATGCTGGACGTGACATCTCGCGACTGATGGAAGAAACTGATTTTGAAAATGTGTAATCTGCCATCGGATCAAGAATCTCCGTCAAACAGCAGAGCCTTGACCTTTTCAAAGTCAAGGCTCTCTATTTTTACCCTCTGACCACAGACCTGCTGCAGTGCGTCCTCCTGGAAATCGAAGCAAAACAACGTTCCCGTTTTCCCATGCAGCTCCAGTGCGGTGTCAAACCGTTTTATGCGGGGCATATCACAGGTGTAGGCGAACAGCACCGGGGAATCGCCGTCCATCGCGTCGTTTTCCACCACCCAATCGGAGCGGCAGGGAGATAAGTCCTGGGAGAGAATAGCATCCAGAGCCGCCTGCTGTTCGGCGTCACAGAGCAGCTGCAAAATCAGTTCTCCATGGTGGTCGCTGGTCAGGTAATAGAAATGTTGGTAATTTCCGTCCAACACAAAGTAATCCCGCTGTCCACCACCGTCATTCATCAGCGGCAGCATCCGCACCATCTCTTGGCCGAACACGATGGCATTCAATGCGGCGTTTTGGTACTGTCCTGGGAGCCGGCGTTGACATAGCTCTGTCTGGAGCATGGCTTTGAGCCGCATTTCCGCTTTGTACTCCCACTTCATGGTAAAGGTGCTGGTGTTGTAGATAGTGAAAATGACACCATCTGTCAGAAGAAGGCCCGTTGAGCGAGAGCCGCGTATCTTGACCGCCTGTGCTCCCAAGCCTTTTACTTCTCTGGAACTGTAGTAGGCGGGCCGGTTGATGTACGGAGCGGCGGCGAGCGGCGTGGGACTGAATATAGCTGGCTTTTCCCACGGGAATACAGTGACATTGGCATTGAGCATTGTCACCAGAACCTCAGCCATACGGTGGAGCCGCAGACGGCGGGGCACTTCCGACTTCAACACATTCGTCTCAGTGCTGCCGGAGAGATAGGGCAGAAACCGATCCGGCCACTTGTCCACCAGCAGCTTTTTTGCAGCTGTGGTCAACCGAAGCGCCCGCAGCCCATCACGATAATAAGTCCGCAGGAGTTTTTCCCCTTTGAGCGATTTGAGGATTTTTTCCTGATACGCGCCTGTACTGGGCAGGCGGCTTATCTGGGCCGTGGGGAACTCGCCAGACAGAGCGGTGAGTGTCAGCAGCAAGCTCGCCAGCGTGTCCTCGGGCGGAATCTGCTTACTGCCAGCAGCCATGTTGATACCACCTCTTTTCACCTGTTTTTTACCGAGGGTGCGTATAACTTCGGTATTTTCCATGTCGGCTCAAGGGCGGGAAACCCTCTGCCGCACAAGGTTTTGCTAAAATTTACCGAGGGTCCCAAAACGGAGGCGTCAAAACAGCCCAAAATGGGACCCCTGTTAGGGGAGATTTTTACTACAAATCTGTGATGGATTGCAATGCTGCCTGACGCTCCGCCAGCCATTCCGGGAAGTGTGCGCTGTCCATAATGGAGATGCGGGTGCAGTCCGTTTCGCCCAGCTCAGTGGTGTTGTAGGCGTCACACAGCAGTCCGCTGTCATCGGTCAAAATGAACGAGGCTGCCACGTCCAGAAACTGCTTCAGTTCCAGGTTGTCGTAGTCCCGTACCCGGCGTTTGGGCAGGTCCTGACAGTAGACGTGGGAAAAGCAGACCACGCAATGCTGGAGCCGGGGCAGGGGACGACTCCTGGCATATTGGCTCATGGCGGCGGTAAAAGGATCAAGCAGGTATTCCGTACTCTGCCGCTGTTTCCGTTTTGGAAGCAGACAGGGCAGTGTGATTTCCAGAACACCATCGTTCTCATCCACCTTGATCCCCTGCATTACGGCAGCTGAGGTCAGATATTCCTCCTTTTTGATGCTGGTAGTGGAGTAGATCAGGTGTCGCAGCCGACAGGCGATATTCTCCGCCCGCAGAGCCGCGTCGGTGGACAGCACCTCATAGTTATCGGGGTATCGCTGGATGTCGGTGGTATTCATAGCGTAAAGGGCATTGGTCAGCCGGTTCAAATCGGCCAGAATGGATGTAATACGCTGGGATAGAATCGCTCGGTTCAAGACCGTCCTCCTTCCTTATTCTCTCTGATAGTATTGAACCTCTCCTTCCGGGGAAACGGTACAGTAGCCGCGGACGTTGGGAATTTCCAGTTCCGGGATCTGTTCCGGCTTGTCCACCAGAATCAGATAGCTGGACGCTTCCTCTGCCGGGGCGGACAGGATGTGGTTGATCAGGGTCTCTTTTCCGTTGGCGGCATGGATAACCTCGTACACCTCGCCGTCTGCGAAAAAGATCAGCTTGGCAGGGAAATCACCTGCGGAGTGGAACTCCACCCGGTCAATGAAGTCCGCCAGCACCCAAATTGCGGCCAGCAGCCCCTTGTCCACATCCCCGGCGCACTCCGGGGCGGCGCAGTACAGACCCTCGATGTGCCAGATGCGCCCCTGTTTGGTCAGATAGGACAGAAGGTTCTGTACCTTGCTCCGTTTTCCGGGATAGAGGCGGAGAAGCTGCTCCTCTGTCAGCGCCCGGTACATGGTAATATCCCGCAGGATGCTGGCCGCCTCCTGTCCGTAGATTTGTTCTCTAGTCTTCATTTTTGCCTCCATACGCATAGTTGCCGTATCCGAGTAGTCTAACAGCGGCGTTTATACGTACAAGCAATACCCTTATACGCATAAATGCCGCATCGCCGCCATGAAAAATTGCTTAGACGTATTCACGGGGTCTTACAGTGGTATCGAAATTGGGAGACGTATCCGAAGCGTACCGCTGCCGTACTGCCGCCGCCCGAATACGTACTATCCCGCCTCCTGGTCCTCGGCCCGGTTCAGCAGTTCCTGGAGCTCCCGGCGGTCGGTGGTAATCAGCTCCTTCTCCATCTGGCTGCACTTGATCTCCACCGTCACATTATTGTTGTTGGTACTGATGAGCCCGCTGCCCCGCTCGAAGTGTGTAATCTCCATGACCTCCGCCTCGGAGAGATGGAGGATGGACTGGACACGCTGGGCCTCCTCGTCCTCCAGATTGAGCAGGATTTTGGTCTTGGAGTTGTTGATGATGCCCTTGCCGTATTTGCCCTCCTCCAGCGCAAAGAAGTCGTTTAAGTCCTGGGTGGCGCAGATGGCGGAGCCGCCGTAGCCCCGTATAATCTTGAAAATCTCCAGCACAAATTCGGCAGCCAGACGGTTGCTGCTGGCCCCAATGAGCTGCCAGCACTCGTCGATGAAGATGGCCTTCTCCACCGTCCGGTCCTCCTTGGCCTTGTCCCAGACGAAATCCAGGGCGACGAACATGCCCACCGTCAGCAGGTCGCCGGTCAGCTCGGAAATGTCCAGCACCGTGTACTTGTGTCATCGCCAGTGATAAAATGTAAAAAAACGCCGAGGA
>CAJTUD010000082.1 GCA_910579725.1 uncultured Oscillospiraceae bacterium
GGCGGCGCACTTCTCCGGCGTGCCAAAGACGGCCGTCAGCTCCTCCTCTCCGGCCTCCGGGTTCTCCTCCGCGTAGACCGACACCGCGCCCGTCAGACGGTGCAGCAGGCGCTCCCGATCCTTTCCGGGCGCGTCCAGCT
Organism: uncultured Oscillospiraceae bacterium; assembly: GCA_910579725.1. Lineage (GTDB taxonomy): Bacteria > Bacillota > Clostridia > Oscillospirales > Oscillospiraceae > Pelethomonas. Next base: position 141 of record CAJTUD010000082.1, read on the forward strand.
GCCGGCGGACGGCCTGCAAATAAGTCTCCGCCGGGGAACGCTGTTTTGTCATGGCTTGCTCTCCTCTCTTTCCGAACAGGCGGAGGCCACCAGACGGTCCACTCCTGCGGTGAACCTCTTGTAAACGCTCCAGGTCTCCTGGAAATACCGCCTTCCCGCCTCGGAAATGGCAAAATACTGCCGCCGCCGCCCATCCGGCGCTTTTCGCTTGGGCAGCTCAAGAATATACCCCTGTTCAATCATGCGGTAGAGCGCCGCGTAGGGGAAAACAACGTTGACCGCGCCGCCGCTGCGCTCGGCAATTGCCTGCGTCAGCTCCGGCGCATGGTATTCTCTTTCGTGGAGCAGTGCCAGTACCAGCATCTCCACCAGGGCCTTCTTCAAATTTTCCTCCACGGCCGCGGAGGTCCGATCCGTACCCATGGGCACCTCTTTCTGTGAGGGAGTAATATCGCTGTCATACATTATACACTGGCTTTTCCAAAATGCAAGAAATTTGAAAGCGATGTTACCATAACACAGTATACGCCTGTTTTTTTCAAAATGCAAGAAATTTTTAAAATATTATTTTTGTTATTGACAATTTATTTTCATTGCGCTATGATGAGCGTATGGGAAAGGAGGTGTGGAAAATACCCGGCTCCCCCAATTTGGCGCATAATGTAACAAAAAACCTTGACAAACATGTAGGAAAGGATGTAAACTGATGAAAAAGTATATGAAGCGCTTGTTTGGTTTGCTGATGGCCCTGTGTATGATGAGCAGCCTGTTTGTCCCATCCGCCCGGGCGGCGGAGGCCGCTTTTGGCAGTGGCTCAGGCATCTCTGCTGATTTTGGCATTTCTGAAGATGGCAATGATTTTGTATCGCCGCAAGTGGTTATTGTTCCAAATGGTGTGCGCATCAGTGTGCGGTATCTGTATGTATACCCGGCTTATCACGATAAAGCCACGGGTTCGTTTACCTATGGTGAATCTGTTGTTTCAAAAGTTATTTATCCGAACGACACTCAATACGGAGGAACGCAGCGCTTTACCGTGGAAGAAACGGAGAAACTTCTTGCAGATTTCGAGGTCAAGTATGGCAAGGTTGCCAATGCATGGTGCATTCAACAGGGATATGCTATTTATACGGATGGAAAAGGATCCTATGGCAAATACTTTGAATTTACCACAAGCGGAGCAACTTGCCTTGAGGGAAAAACAGTTAGAAATAACCTTAACCGGACACAAACAACCTATACCCTAACACTCAGGTTTGATATGCCGGAGAATTCTTCCAACAGCTATTCGCTGAGTACACAGGGCGGATTTTATTATTACAGAGCTGATAATAAAAAGAATCTGAGCACCGGGACATCGTTTTCCGTTTACTTCAATCAGTAACCAGTCCGTTTGTAAAAATATATATCTGTAGGAGTGATGTATCAGTGCAAGTTTTCAATAATGTTCCCAACTATCAGGCCCAGCTTCAAAAGCTGCAAACCCCTTCCGTCAAATCCGGCGGCTCGGTTTTCGGCCAACAGCTGGACATCGCCGCCAGACGGAGCGCAGACAGCTTTGAGATTCAATTCCCGAAGAACCGGGTCCGGCCGGACAGCGTGTGGGAATTTTCTCCATACTGCAACTTGATGGAGGCATATAACCAATGGAAGGGGCAGCAGCCGTCCCAGGAGCTTCCCTCCGGACAGGGGGCGACAGAAGAAAACATGGCGTATCTGAGGGAGCGCTATTCCGGCGAGTTATCCTGGGTGGAGCGCGTGGACATGTTGAATACCATGATGGATATGGGCGTGATTACCCGCGAACAGAGAAACTCTGCTTATGGCGATGATACGGTCGTCCTTACCCCCGACATGACCCAGGCTGAAATAACTGCAACCATTGAAGCTCACAGGAAAAACGATCCCTGGAATCAGGACTGGAATGTCTATTTCAGCGAGGACCCGGTTAACACATTCAAGACGGCGGACGATGTTTTCTCGTGGCTGGGGCAGGTGTTGGACGGGGAAAAATAGTGGGATCATCTGGAGGTTTATACCATGCGAGTTGTCAACCAAGCGCCCAACTATCAATCTCAGCTTCAAAAGCTGCAAACCCCTTCCGTCAAATCCGGCGGCTCAGTTTTCGGCAAGCAGTTGGATATTGTTGCAAGACGGAGTGCGGACAGCTTTGCTTTGGAGAACCCGGAAGCCATGAAACGGGCGGAAGACCACTGGGAGACCACCGCTTTTGTCAATCTGTGTCGGCAGCATGAGCGATGGAAGGCCCAGCAGCCGCCCCAGGAGCTCCCCGACGGGCAGGGCCCAACAAAGGAAAACATGGCGTATCTGAAGGACCATTATTCTGGTGAGTTGTCCTGGGTGGAACGAATGGATATGCTGGACACCATGATGGAGATGGGTGTGATTGACCGGGAGCAGCGGAATCAGGCTTGGGGTGACACTCTTATTACCTTTTCGCTTGATCTTAGTTATGAAGAGCAGTGTGCCATCATGGAGGAGGCAACCCAGCGTTTTCATATCAAGGACCTGGACGAATACTTCAGCGACGCTCCCGTGGTTGACTTCAAGACTGCGGATGATGTCTTCGCGTGGCTGGGGCAGGTGCTGGACGGGGAAAAATAGTACGATAACAGAAGCAAGGCCGCCGGCAGTTTGCCGGCGGCCTGTCCAATCACAACTCAGCGCTTGTTCTGGTTGTTGTTCTGGTTCTGATTGTTCTGATTCTGATTCTGGTTCTGGTTGTTGTTCTGGTTCCGGTTCTGATTGTTATTCTGATTGTTGTTCATAGTCACGAAACCTCCTTTCCAAAAACGGTACAGTCCTATTCTTACCCTGGACCACCGCCCTTATACATCAGTTTCCTGCATAAAGGGAAAATTTCGGAAAAGAATAGAGGTATTCGCCATCAGGAAAGGAGCGACACAATGGATCTGAAAAACAGCATCACCAAGGAGAATCTGCTCCGCGCCTTTGCCGGAGAGAGCCAGGCGCGGAACCGCTACACCTTTGCCGCCGGCATCTGTCAGGAAAAAAACCTGCAAATTCTGGAGCAGATTTTCCTCTATACCGCCGGGCAGGAGAAGGAGCACGCGGAAATCTTCTATAACCACCTCAAGCAGGGCGGCTGCGACAATGTGACCATCACCGCCAACTATCCCATCGACCTGCCGGACCAGCCTCTCCAGCTGCTGGAGCTGGCGCGGCAGCATGAAATGGACGAATACGGGGACGTATACCCCGCCTTTGCCGGGAAGGCCCAGGAGGAGGGGTTCCCGGAGATCGCCCGCCATTTCCGCCAGATCGCGGACATTGAGAAGGTTCACGCACAGCGGTTTGAGCGCTTCGCGAAATTCCTACGGGAGAGCAGGCTGTTTGTCAGCGAAGTGGAAACCGGCTGGATCTGCCTCAACTGCGGGCACGTGTTCACTGGGAAGCAGGTCCCCGCGAAATGCCCGGTCTGCTCCCACGATCAGGGCTATTTCATCCGTCTGGAGCTCTCTCCCTACGAGCGGTAGGCCGGTCCGGGAGGACCGCCGGCGGGAAAACGGAGCGCAGACAAATGCACAGGAAAAGGGACGGCGCCGGCAGGGCACCGTCCCTTTTCTGTGTCCCGGCGGGGGGCCGGAAACTCAGGATTGCCCGGTTCACAGATGTGTCCGCCGGATGATTTCTCCTTTCAGCGCCGTCCCTCGGAACAACAGCAGCGCGGACAGGGAGACGGCGCTGATACCGGCGCATACGACGGAGGGATAAATCATCCATAGAACTCCGCAGAACAGCGGAATCAGCGGGAGAAAGCCCGCACATATGCAGATGCCCAGATATAGCAGGTAATCGGCGGGCCGAAGCCGCAAAAGCCGGGCGGCTGCCGCTGCCGCCAGCTGCATGCAGGGGATGAAGCATGGCAGCACAAAGTTGACGGACCATCCTATGAACCCGGTGCGCCAATCCCAGGCAAGCACCAGCGCCAACACCACCGCCAGCAGTCAGACAATGGCTTTCATCGGATTGCGGCGTTTCCAAAAGGCCACGCCGATCAGCAGCCACGCGCTGGCCAGCCCCGCCGCCACAAACAGAAACCACCACCCGCCCTCCGGGAAGCAGTAATTGACGGCGGTGGATATGGCCAGGGCGGCCGTTGTCAGCAGTCCGGCCAGTCTTGCGGTCAGCCGGTATGGCGTTTCTCCCTCCGGCAGGGCGGGGAAGACGTCCTCCTCCGGCTGGCCGGACAGGGCGTTCTGGCAGAGAGGACACCGCTGCGCAGAGCCGGACAGGGACACGTCGCATTTTTCACAGTACAGCATATTTACTCCTCCCTCTTTTCCGGAGGCAGATTTGTAGTCAATACAACATCCAGTCCCATTTGCGCCAGCTCCCGGAAGAAAACGCGCTCTGTTTCATAGTTCCGGAAGGGGCTGGCAAAGCTGACAACATATTGCCCGCCAAACGAGCAGGCGCATGCCTGCGGCATCCCCGCGCTGGTAAAAACACTGAACAGATGAATCAGCGGCTCCATCTCCTTGGGCATGGACACCTTCCCCACATTGGAAAAGGAAGCCGTCACGCCCCGCGCGGCCAGCCGGTTTGCCCCGCGCAGAATCACATCCTTGACCGGGAGCGGCACCAGCCGGAGAGGAATGCTGTGTTCAAGGGCGCACAGGACGTTCATATGCTCCCGCATTTTCTCCTCGGTCAGATTTTCCCGGAAGCCCCGCCGGACCTCTGCCAGAACCGCCTCCAGACTGTCCTCGCCTTGGCTGAAATCATAGCCGATGTTGATTGTGGCAAAGAAGTTTCGGGCAGATTCCGAAGGGAAGTAGTTCCGCAGATTGACAGGGATGGTGATGACCACCGGCTTTCTGCGGTCCCGGACCCGCATCCCGGCATGGATCGCGCGGAGAAAAACGGCTGTCATAAGCTCTGTCAAGGTGGCCCCCCGGGTTCGTGCACAGGCGAGGGCTTTATCCAGAGGCATCCGCCCCTCCAGTATGGCCAGATGCCTCCTGGGCAAACGGTCTCCCCGAATCTGATAAGCGGCGGGAGAACAGCCCATAGACCGGCGGGCCGGTTTCTCATAATAGGTCTGAAAACTGTCCGTCTGCCGCTGGAATTGGGAGGCGTCGTAAGGAGGAGCAGGGAAAGGCTTGGAAAATGCGTCCGGATGGCACAGAAGCAGATACTCATAGACCAAAGAGCATAGAAAATTCAGCGCACCTGTACCGTCTGTCAAGGCGTGGTATACCTCCAGACTGATCCGCTTGCGGTAGTAAAGGACACGGAAGAGCAGACTGCGGCGAATGGAGGGATAGATCGGATAGCAGGGGGGCAGCTCCTCGAGGCGCACCTGAGCGGGAAGGGAGCTGTCCTCCAGATAGTACCAGAACCACCCTCTTTTCATCACAGAGCGGTACATGGGAAACCGTTCGATGGTTCTGTCAAGCGCCTGCTGCAAACCCAGGGGGTCCACCGTCTCCCGCAGCTCGCAGACAAAACGGAACACTTTTGAGTCGTGTGCAGAGCCGGTGGACGGGAAAATCTTGGCGGCGTTATCCAGCGTCCACCAGGAGGGCGGATTACTGTTATTCATGGGCTTTCTCCAAAAAGCAGTTGATGATTTCATAGGTTTGCTTTACCTGTGAAAACCGGGCAGGGAGGGAGAAGTAGCCGTGGAGCGCGTCGGGAATCCGGTGCATCTCTACGCGCATTCCCTCCTCCCGCAGCCTTTTCCCATAGGCTTCGCCTTCATCTCGTAAAGGACAGTACTCTGCCGTAATGAGCAGCGTTTCCGGCTGACCCGCGAGGCTGGGGGCTTGGAGCGGTGCAAAATACGGATTTGTCAGGTCGCTCTCTGATGAGCGGTACAGCGCCATATAATCTCTCACACGCTTGGCTGTGAGTAAATAACCCGTACCATTTTCCCGCACCGAGGGATAGGGAGAGTTCTCCGAGTGGTCGCTGTCCAGGGCGGGATAAATCAAAATCTGACGGCGGGGCTGGAATTCCCTGCGGTCCCGGGCCATCAGGGACACGGCGGCGGCCAGATTGCCGCCGGCGCTGTCGCCAATCAGAACGACGTTTTCTTGCTCCACGCCAAAGGATCCGGCGCTGCGGAACACCTCCCGGGCGGCTGCGTAACAATCTTCCGGAGCCGCAGGAAAGCGGTGTTCCGGCGCGAGGCGATAATCCACCGCAGCTACGGTGCAGCCCGTTGCCGCGGCCATATCTGCGCAGACACCATCATAGCTGTCAATCGTGCCTGTAACCCAGCCTCCGCCGTGAAAGAAGAGTAGCAGGGCGGACTTTGGAACGCCGGCAGGCTTGAAAATGCGTATGGGAACGCTGTGGACACCGCTGAAAACCGGATGATCCCAGACATGATAGAGAGCGGCGTTTTTCAGCCGGTGTGAGAGCAGCTTCTGAACCTCCCGCTCCACCAGATAAGATTTTTTTACATCGATCTCCGGGTAGGACAGTATACTCAACGCTGCCCGCATTGCTTTGCTGATTGCCATATTTGCTCCTTTGCGCCTGTTTTATCTGCCCCTGGCGGAGTATTGGATGGTTTCCCAATTTCTCCGCAATAAGCCGGGATACCGCACAGAATCAGTGGGCTCCCTCCGCGTTGTCTTTTTAAAGCGGTGCGCCTTTCATGTCTCCCGCGTCTTTTTTCAGACGCTGGACTGCTGTTCTTCCAGCACCTTCTTTTTATAGCTGTCAAACGCGTCCTCCGGCAGCACTTTTCCGCCATTTGTGTCAATTGCGCCGTTTCGTTGTTTGAGAAGCGCCATAAGGGCCTGCCCTGCTTCTTCGGTCGTATCGGAAAGGACACTTACACCGTTGGATGCGATCAGGCAGATCGCCAGACAATGGATTTTCTTTTGATGATTCCCTGTATTGATGTGGTAGGTGTAGTCACTGAAACAGCATGCCCTTAAACTGTCCACACGTATGACGGTCTGGGCGGGGTCAGCCAGATAAATATAATCCCTTGTAAGCAGCCCGTCCTTGTTCGTGGCATTGGAAAGCGCCCGGTCAAGCCCTGCCGTCAGTTTCAGGATATAGCAGTCCGAAGCCGCCGCCTGCCGCTCAAACGTCTCAATCTCACTTACCGGCAGTTTGCTGTGCTTTGCGGAATCTGCAATATAATCGTCCCGTTTTTGCCGGCTGCCCTTGATCAAGAAGAACAGCGCCACCAGGCAGAGCAGGACTATCACGCCAAAGAATCCGCAGATCACGATGCCAACGCTCAGCATATCGTCCTCTCCGTCGGAGACGAATCTGAGCGTTCTGCCGATTCCCCACACCAGTCCGCACAATGCGGCGGCCAAAAACAGGCCAAAGACAATGAGGCCGCCCAAACTTCTCCTCTTGACGGTCTTCATTGCGCCCGCAAATACAGAACCGTCCGGAAAATGTTTTTGCACATAATCCGCATTCATTTTTGAAAAAAAGTCCGCCATAAATTTGCCTCCGTTTCAGTTGTCTGTCAGTTTTTGCCTATCATTTGGTATAAGGCTAGTATAGCACGATATGGCGGACATATCAACCCGCAGAGGAAGCGGTTTGTTCCTGTTTTCAGCGTGTTCCTGCCATGCGGTCTCCCAAATAAGCAAATTGTGCGGCAGTCTTTTTTGCTGCCGGCCCTATCGTTAAAAATTCCTTAAAACAATCTTCCAAGAATCCCCCTTGCTCCCGGAGCAAAAACCCTGTATAGTAAGCTGTACTAAAAGAACTGATACAGTTTGTTAGGAGGCGGGAAAATGCACACAATATACCTGCTGCTGGCGGGAATTTTCGCCATGTTTGCGTCCATTTATGCCGCGGCGCTGGCGCTGCGGAAAAAGAGATAGGAGGGGAATCTGTTGCTGACGCTGAATTATCGGGATTCCCGGCCCATTTATGGACAGATCAAAGACGGCCTGCGCCGCATGGTCATTTCCGGCGCACTGGAACCGGATGAAAAACTGCCCTCGGTGCGGGCCATGGCCGTTGATCTGGCCATCAATCCCAACACGATCCAGCGGGCTTATGCCGAGCTGGAGGCTGAGGGATTCATCTACTCTGTGCCGGGAAAAGGAAGCTTTGCCGCCCATGGGGCAGATGCCGCCCGGAGGAAAACGGCCGGTTCCACCCGGCAGGCGGAGCTCATCCGCCGCCTGCGGGAGCTGGTGGCAGAGCTGCGGTATCTGGGAGTGAGCGAACATGAGCTGATTGCGCTGATGAACGAGGGGGTGGGACAATGATTGAAGTGAAAGACGTGGTGAAAACCTTTGACGGCTTCGCCGCCCTGAATGGGGCCTCCATCACCGTCCCCGACGGCGGTGTTTACGGATTGGTGGGCCCCAACGGTGCAGGGAAGTCCACCATTATCCGCCATCTCACCGGTATCTACCGCCCCGACAGGGGCCAGGTGCTGGTGGAGGGCGTGCCGGTGTATGAAAATCCGGAGAAAAAGACCCTGATCGCCTCCATCCCCGACGACTGGTACTACTTCCCTTCCGCCACCATCGCCGACATGATGAAGTTCTACCGGGGATTCTACTCCACTTTCGACATGGCCCGGTATGAAAAATTTCGGGAGGTCTTTTCTCTGCCGGAGAAGAGCCCCATCCGCCGCATGAGCAAGGGCATGCAGAAACAGGCGGCCTTCTGGCTGACCATGTCCTGCCGGCCCAGGTATTTGATTCTGGACGAGCCGGTGGACGGTCTGGATCCGGTGATGCGCCGGCAGGTGTGGAGTTTGATGATGAGCGACGTCAGCGAGCATGGCACCACGGTGCTGGTGTCCTCCCACAACCTGCGGGAGCTGGAGGACGTGTGCGACCATGTGGGCATTATGAATAAGGGAAAGGTTCTGCTGGAGCGGAGCCTGACGGATCTTCAGGAGAATATCATCAAGCTCCAGGCCGTCTGGAAGCCCGGAGAGATGCCGGCGCTGCCCCGGGAGCTGGAGGTGCTCCACACATCCAATGTGGGGAGGGTGTATACCTACATTGTCCGGGGCTCGGCCCAGGCCGTCACGGAGAAAATGGGACAATTCCAGCCCTTGATGCTGGAGGCTCTGCCTCTGTCCCTGGAGGAGATTTTTATTTATGAGCTGGGAGGTGAGCAGTATGCCGTCAAAGAGATCCTTCTTTAACCGGACTCTGTTCCGGAAGAATCTGAGCCGTTTCTGGCCGTTGTGGGGCGGCATATCCCTGGTGGGGGCCATGCTCCCTCTATACCTGATGCTGGCTCTGATCCAGCAGGCGGAGCCGATCGAGCGGCAGCATTTCGCAGAGGGAATGTATCAGCTCGCGGCCGGTTTTGTTCCCGCCTTCACCTGCTGCTACGCCATACTCTGCGCCATGGCGGTGTGGGGATACCTGTATAATGCCCGGGCGGTAGGGATGATGCATACCCTGCCGGTGGACCGGACGTGCCTGCTTGTCACCAACACCCTCTCGGGACTGGCTATGGTGCTGATTCCCTACGCCGTGGTGGGCGCCATGGTGTGCCTTATCGCCCTGGGCTGGGGATTCTTCGACCTGGTGGCTATTGTCAACACAGTGGTCACGGTGCTGATGATTACGCTGCTGTTCTTTGGCATGGCCACACTGTGCGCCATGCTGACGGGACACAGCTTCGTGCTGCCGGTGTTCTATCTGCTGGCCAACTTCCTGGCTTTTTTCATGGAAATGCTCACCACCACGCTGGCGGAGGAGTTCCTGCTGGGTGTCGGCGTGATGGAAAACATGGGCCGTCTCTGCTTCCTCTCCCCGGTGATTCAGATTTATAAGAGCTTCCGGGTTCAGACAGAGATCCTGCCGGGCGGCGGACTGGAGGAATGCCGCCTGACCGGCCTGTGGGTGGTGGTGCTGTACGCTCTGATAGGAGCGGTCATGCTGGCCCTGGCATGGTTCCTGTATCAAAAGCGGCACAGTGAGAGTGCCGGGGACGTGGTGGCTTTCCGGTGGCTGCGGCCGGTATTCCGGTACGGGCTGGCCCTGCTGAGCGGCCTGACCGTGGGGCGGCTGCTTTTCGAGCTGTTCTGGGTTCCGTTGTTTCAGCGGGGGTACTATGCCGATCCAGTCCCCATGGGAATATGTCTCTTCCTTGGGGGACTGGTGGGGTACTATGCCGCCTCCATGCTGCTGGAGAAGTCCCTGAGGGTGTTCAAGGGCAGCTGGCGGGGTGCGCTGCTGGTAGCCGCCGGCGCGGCGGCAGTGTGCCTGCTGGTGAGCGTGGACATGTTCGGTCTGGAGGCCAGAGTCCCCGAGTTGGAGGAAATTGAGAGCGTCACGGTGCTGGACCGGGGCGTGGAGAGCGGCCCCTACAGTGCGGAGGAGGACCGGGAGGTGGTGGAGGAACTGCGGCGGTTCCATCAGACTGTTGTGGACAGCAGGGACTATATCCGCTCCTACGCTCCCGACTGGGATCAGGAAGAATTACGAGCGTTCAGCCATACGATCCGTCTGGTTTACCGGCTGAAAAACGGCTCTACACTGGAGCGGCTGTACGATCTTTGGCTGACCTCGGAGCGGGTAAAAACCGACGGAACCTTTGACAACCTGCTTTCGGCGTTCTATCAGAATCCGGCGGTACGTGCCAGTGAAACCGCCATCCCAAAGGGTGCGAAGCTGGACGATATCGATATTTTCTGCGACTATACAGAATTGAGCTACGCCAGCACGTCGGATCATGCCGGCGGGCAGGATACGGAAACCCAGGCCCTTTACGCCGCTTTGCAAAAGGATGCGGAGGAGGGCAATATCCCCGCCCGGGATGTGCTGCGCTTCAGCAACAAGCGGAGTTATGCTTTTTATTTAGAGCTGCGGTACCGCACTTACAACGCCCGGGAGAACTCGTATCACATCGGTTACAAGCCGGTTTACCTTGCTCCCTCCATGACTCGCACTCTGGAGGCGCTGGTGGAGATGGAATACGTTACCCAGGCGGAGCTGGAGGCGTGGCAGAGGGATTTGAGCATGGAACAATAATTTCCAGAAATTGGAGATTACGAAAATTACCTATTGCTCAGCGGGCCTGAATGTGATATGATACGTTCAGAAACCCAAGCCTCCCTCATTTGGGAGGAACGCGCCGGCGGCTGCGGGAGCGGTCTGTGCGGATGATCTAGCCGGCTTTCGCGGGACCGGTTCCGTTTCGGCGGCGCACCCCTTTATATGGCCCCCGCCGCCTGAACA
>CAJTUD010000083.1 GCA_910579725.1 uncultured Oscillospiraceae bacterium
CATCCCGCTGCCCGCTGGGCTTCGCCCAGCGGGCAGCGGGGGTTGCCTGGATTATTGTATTACCCAGGCAACCTCTGTACCGTGTACTATCCAGGAAAAGGAAACTGAAATATGGGAAAGACACACGATATCAAAAATATCAATTAACCATCAATAATCCCGGTGAAACCTGGACACATGAGAAAATCAAAACAGTCCTTAAAACATTGAACCTAAAATATTACTGTATGGCTGACGAAGTAGCCCAGCAAGAACAGATACCCCATAACTTCATCGGTATTCTTCCCGCTCCCCAGACAAAGGAAGAAGCGGCGTAGCCTCTCGACTACGCCACTTCTTCAAGATGAAAATACTTCCTTATGAGGCCCTCGCTTATACCGCAGGGGCCCCCTTTGCGGCATATCCAAGGGTGCGCAATTGTTTTTGAATCCTTTTTCTCTAAAAAGGGGTTACTCTGTCCGCAATGCCACCACGGGGTCTTTCTTTGCGGCCACCCGGGAGGGAATCAGGCCCGCGATGATGGTCAGCAGTGCGCTGATGGCCACCAGAGCCGCTGCGCCCTGGACCGGCAGAGAGGCCCTCAGTCCCGCGATGCCAGTGAAATGCAGCAGCAGCGCGTTGATGGGGATGATCAGCAGCAGCGTCACCCCGATGCCAATAAGTCCCGCGCCCAAGCCTACGATCAGTGTCTCGGCGTTGAACACCCGGCTTACGTCCCGCTTGCTGGCGCCCACAGCACGCAGAATGCCGATCTCTTTGGTCCGCTCCAGCACAGAGATATAGGTGATGATGCCGATCATGATGGAGCTGACTACCAGGGAGATGGACACAAAGGCAATGAGCAGGTAGCTGATGCCGCTGATAATGCCTGTAACGGAGCTCATCAGCAGGGCTACGTAGTCGGTGTAGTTGATCTCGTCCTCGCTGTTGGACACGGAGGCGTTGTACGCTGCGATCTTTTCCGCTATCTGGTCCTTATCGGCGAAAGTGGAAGCATAGAGATGGATGGCGGAGGGGTTCTCCAGGTCCACGTAACCCAGCAGGTCCAGATTGTCTTCATAAGTGGAGCCGGACCGGGTGGGAGGCATATAGTTGTCGTAAAGGTAGCTGTACTGCCAGAGCTCGAAGGGCTGGGCGCGGACGGACAGGGAGGAGGGATAGTCCAGGGAAGCCTGCATTGTCAGGGCAAGCTGCTCCTGGCTCATGACCCCCAGCTGGGCCTGGACCCCTTGGGCATATTGCTCCCGAACCTGCTGGGCGATGGCCTCTTCAATGCGGGCGAACAGGGTTTCGTCATCCATCTCCGCGATATAACCGGAGACAGTCTCTCCATTCACGCCCATTTCTCCGGCATACTGGGCGATGATGGCATCCTCAATGCTCTCACGGGTCATGCCCTCCATCTGCTGGGCAACCAGGGTTTCCACGTACTCGTCCGAGGGCTGGCTCATAACGTCCATATAAGCGGCGGCTTTCTCCGCATCTGAAAGAGTTGTCAGATGATCCTTGATAGCGAGGCGCTTCTGATCGCCGGTGGGTTCCTCGTCGTCCTCTCGGGGGAAGGGCAGGCCGCAGATCACGTCGGTTTCCTGGTCCGCCATCTGTTCTTTTACGATGTCCATTTCCGCCGTGGTTTCAATGGCGTAGGCGGTCAGGGCGCCGGTGTAGCCAATGGCTCCCGTGACCATGCCGGTGGTAGAGTCCTCGCTGGGCCGGGCCACGCCCACCACTTTCAGCCGGGTGCCGGTATCAGCGCTGTTATAGAGGAAATCCATGCCTGTGTCCGTGGCGGACATGTCCACCCAGGACCCCGAGGCAGGCTCATACTGGTACTTCTCCGCCGGCAGCAGCAGCTTGAAGTCCATGGCGCACAGCTCCTCATAGCTCCAGCTGCGTTCCTCCGCATCCAGCGTCTCGCCGTCCATGGCGGCGCTCAGGCTTTCCGTCATGTGATCCGAGGACATGAGTCCCAGGGCGTACAGCATCAGGTCGGAAATTTCGTTGTTTCGGTCCACGAACAGAATGACCTCGTCATAGCGCTCCGGCCACTGGCCGTAGAGCAGGTCATACTGGCTTTTCACCTGCTGGCCAACAGCCTGGCCGTCCTCGCCGGGCAGCATCTCCTCCCATACGTCCATCCGCTCGTACATGCCTCCCATGGTGGCGAAGTAGGAAGAATAATCCCCGCCGTACATGGCGCTCATGGCATCCTGCATCAAGGTCATGACGTCGCTCTTGACGATTTTTCCGTCCTCGTCCTGGGTGTAGATGTCAAAGCCAAAATCATAGCTGTACTGGATGGTGGCCAGATCGGATATCCCGCCGCCGCCCTGGTCCAGATACTTTTTGAAAGCTTTCAGGTTATTGGTCTGCACCTCCGCTTCCACCATGGAGTTGAGCATATCGTACATGACCGTGGAGGAATACACCCGGTCCAGACTGTGGTCCTCGCCGCCGCTGTTGCGGTGGGCTCCCATGAGAGAGGAGAGCAGGTCTGTCATATCAGTGCTTTCTGCCTGAATGGTGATGGGGTAACTGGACAGGGTTTCCTCCTGTACCTGATTGATATAGCGGTTGATACCGGAGGAGAGGGAGAGAATCAGGGCGATGCCGATGATGCCGATGGATCCGGCGAAGCTGGTAAGCACCGTCCGGCCCTTCTTGGTCATCAAATTGTTCAGGGACAAGGAGAAGGCGGTAAAAAAGCTCATGGAGGGCTTTTTCTTTCCTGCTTCCGCCTGCACTGGCTGCTCCTGCGCGCCGTTGCAGGGAGCGGAGTCGTCCACCACCCGGCCGTCCAGAAGACGGATGGTGCGGGTGGCGTATTTTTCCGCCAGCTCCGGATTATGCGTCACCATAATGACCAGTTTCTCTTTGGCGATCTCCGCCAGAAGGTCCATGACCTGAACGCTGGTCTCGCTGTCCAAGGCTCCGGTGGGTTCGTCGGCCAGAAGAATGTCCGGGTCATTGACCAGCGCACGTGCGATGGCTACCCGCTGCATCTGTCCGCCGGAGAGCTGGTTGGGTCTCTTTCTGATCTGGTCCGCCAGCCCTACTTTTTTCAGGGCCTCCTCCGCCCGGCGGCGGCGCTCCGCCTTCCCCACGCCGGAGAGGGTCAGGGCCAGCTCCACGTTGGCCAGCACGCTCTGGTGGGGAATCAGGTTGTAGCTCTGGAACACAAAGCCAATGGAATGGTTGCGGTAGGAGTCCCAGTCTTCGTCCCGGAACTCCCTGGTGGAGCGGCCGTTGATGATAAGGTCGCCGCTGGTGTACTGGTCCAGACCGCCCACGATGTTCAGCAGAGTAGTCTTGCCGCACCCGGAGTGACCCAGAATAGCCACGAACTCGTTCTCCCGGAAGCTGAGGGATACGCCGCGCAGGGCTGTGACGGTCTCTCCGCCGGTTTCATATACCTTGACGATGTTGTCTAATTTCAGCATAAAGATCTCCTGTTTTAATCGTTTTTGCCGCCGCGCGGCCAACTGCTCAGGACTCCGCGCCCCGGCGGATAATGGATGTTTTGAGAGCCAGCCGGCGACGGCTCTCCACAGCGGATAATTTTTTGCAGAAAACAGACATGAGAGCATGGCCTGTGATAGAAAACAGAAGATCCATCAGCGCCAGCCGTTCATCCTCCACCAGGTGTTCCAGCCCCTGCCAGTCCACACGGTCCATGACCTTCAGGATGATCTCCGGCAGGGAAAGGAGCTGTCCCGCGTCCATGCCCATGTTCTTTTGCAGGATGCTCATGAACAGCTCGAACTGCGCCCAGTTCTCCCGAATGTAAGCCAGCACCAGATCGTACAGTGCCAGCGGCAGTTCCAGTGGTCTTCTGCCGCACTGGTCCAGACTCTTCATGATGGCCGCCTCCAGCAGCGCGTCATAACGGCGCAGCACATAGCGGAACAGGTCCGTCTTATCTGCGAAGTACTGATAGAAGCTGCCCCTTGGAATCTCCGCCGCCTGGATGATCCGGTTGATGGACACCTCGCCGCAGCTCTTGCGGGCAAACTCCGTGATGGCCGCTTGCAGGAGCTTTTCCCGCTTGGGCGGGGGCAGATTGAAAAAGGTTGCTGTTGGCATGTCTCACCTCTATTCTCCAGCCTTTTCCAGCATCTCCCAGGCGAACCGCTCTGGAAAATTCTTTCCGGCCGTGAGCTGCCGTTTATCATACATGACAAGTTGTCACATGTCAATAGTCGGAGGAAGAAGTTTACAGCGCGTTCATATCTGCCGGCCTCCGGCAGACGGCACAGGGGGAAGGCCCATCCGGGGTCTCTGCCCAGCGTTCCATGTCCACCCATGCTTTCACAAACAACCGGTCGGTTTAGGAGAGGTGCGGCGGAGGAAGCGCGAATCTGTTTGACAGCCGGAACTGAACGGAAGAGAAGCTGGACCGAAGGGATGGCATCAAAAAGAGAGGTCCCGATTTCTCGGAACCTCTCTTGTCCATCAAGCCTCGTAAACAGAAACCTGCTTCCGATCCTTGCCCAGCCGCTCAAAGCGGACCACGCCGTTGGCTTTGGCAAACAGCGTATCGTCGCTGCCGCGGCCGACGTTCACGCCGGGGTGAATGTGTGTGCCGCGCTGGCGGACGAGGATGTTGCCAGCCAGAACGTGCTGGCCGTCGGCGCGCTTGGGTCCGAGGCGCTTGCTCTCGGAATCACGGCCGTTCTTGGTGGAACCGACGCCCTTTTTGTGGGCGAAGAACTGCAAACCAATGTTCATCATGTTCGTTTTGCCATCCTTTCTGTAAGATGCGGGAGGATAGGGAACCTATCCGGCCTCCAGAACCTCTATATAACCGGGATACTCGCTGTGAAGCTCTGTGAGATAGACCATCATGCCTGTCAGAATGGCCTGACAGGTGCTCTCGGCGGTCTGCCCCAGAGAGCCGGGGATACGAAGGGAGATGTGAGCGGTCCTCTCGTTGACCTTCACCGACGCGCACAGACCCATCACATCATTGAGCACACACTCAATGAGACGCACCGTACTGGTGACGGCGGCGCAGACAATGTCTTCGCCCTCACGGGCATATCCGCTGTGGCCGGATGCGTCAAAGCCGGTGATCCGGCTTCCCTCCGTATGGAACGTGACGGTCGTCATGCCTTACGCGCTGATCTTCTTGATCTCGATCTTGGTGTAGGGCTGACGGTGGCCCTGACGCTTGCGGTAGCCCTTCTTGGGATTGTATTTGAAGATGCGGATCTTCTTGCCCTTGCCGTTCTTCAGAACGGTGGCCTCCACCTTGGCGCCGGCTACGGTGGGAGTGCCGATGGTGGCGTTGTCGCCGTCGAGAATGGCCAGAACCTGGTCAAAAACCACCTGGCTGTCAGCCTCTGCGGGCAGTTTCTCGATGAACAGGGTGTCACCCTCCGCCACCTTGTACTGCTTACCGCCGGTAACGATGATTGCGTGCATTCCTTTTGCACCTCACTTTCCTTTATTCTGAAGCACCTGACCGCGCTTCTTTACGGGCACGCTGTCGTAGGTGGCGCGGGGAAGAGAACCTCCGGGCGCACTTATACCCATTCAAAGCGGCCTGATCAGTATATCAGCGGTACCTGGAATTGTCAACTGCTTTTTGCGGAAATTCTCTGAATTTCCAAAAAACAGCGGCGCAGGGGACAGAAAACGTCCTCTGCGCCGGCCTTTTCCGAGAAACAGCGTCAAATGTGCTTCACCCGGTCGTGCTCCTCCGCGGCCTTGGCGTTGTTCCAATGGCTCATGTCCCCTACCAGATAACCGGTGATCCGGCGGATGCGGCTGAAGGGCCGGGGCGTCAGATGATAGCGGAGATCCACGTACTCTCCGTCCACATGAATGTCCAGAGCCTGCACAGTGCCGATGGCGTATTTGCTGTTTGCCCGGGCGATATAGGCGTCTCTTTCCTGGCGGCTGATATCGCCGCCGGTTACGTTTACTTGCATCATGGCGCGTTCCTCCTGTATGGTGTCCCAAGGGAATTGGGGCTTTACTTTTGTGTGGAATGAGTATATCATAAAAGCAGGGAAATGCGCTGTTGCAAAGGCAACGGTTTCTAATAAAATCTATATTTTGTGCCAGAAAACATATTTTGCCACAATATATGGGCGGCACAGGAAAGGAGACGCGGCATGGAATACAGCAGGCTGGCCCTTTTTCAGGATATCGCCGACAGCGAGGTGGAAGCAATGATTCACTGCTTCCGAATGCGCCGGGCGGGGTTTGAGTCCGGTCAGACGATCTGCACCTACGGGGAGTCCGGCGGCGAGGTAGGGGTGCTGCTCCGGGGACAGGCAGCGCTGGTGCGCTTTGACTATACCGGAACCCGAACCATTCTGGAACAGATGGAGGCCGGAAGCGTCTTCGGAGAAGTCCTAGCCTTCACACCGGAGCTGGGGGACTGCATGGAGGTGGTCAGCTGCGGAAGCAGCGAGGTGCTGTTCATGGAGTACGGTCACTTGATGAAGCGCTGCGAGAGGGCCTGTGCCCACCACAGCAAGCTGGTGCAGAACATGTTCCGTCTGGTGGCAGAGCACGCCCGGCGGCTCAGCCGCCGGGTGGAGGTTCTCAGCCGCCGCAGCATCCGGGAGAAGCTGCAATGTTACTTTCGGATCTGCCGGCTGGAGGCTGGAACGGAGGTGTTCACCCTTCCGTTCACCTTCAGCGCACTGGCGGATTATATCAGTACGGACCGCAGCGCCATGATGCGGGAACTGAAAAAGATGAAAGAGGAGGGATTGGTGCGTGTGGACGGCCGCTCCGTGACTTGGCGGGAGGGGGACGGGGAGGCTACAGGACGTTTTTGATGCTGACGCTCTGGGTTTCCGACAGCAGGCGCAGCTGGCCCATCAGCTGGGCCAGGAGCATGTGGAAGTCCGCGCCGTCTGCCTCCCGGCATACGGCAAAGGCGCCGGCGAACAGGTTTTCCGCTTCGTCCAGCTCATTGTGATCCATGATGGTGTGAAAAAAGGTCTGGCTGGCGTCCCAGTCGGCGTAGGCGGCCTTCAGCCGTTCCTCCGCCTGTCCCCATTCCTCCTGCCGGGCCAGCCCGTCAATTTCCTCCAGCAGGGCGCTCCAATGGCTGGTTCTCTGCTCCACATACCGGCAGGTCCACAGGGAGAATCCCAGGATCACGGCCAGCAGGCCGGCGGGAATATAAAAAGCTTTCATGCGCTTGCCTCCTTTGCCACGCAGGTGATGGAGCCGGCCTCGTCCACGGTCATGAAGAAAACCTGCCGGGGAGAGGTAAGGCGGCGTTCCCGCAGCTGCTTGTCCAGCCACGCTGCGTCATAGCCGCTGGCAGAGAGGTTTTCGGACATGATATGTCCATCGTTGATGAGCAGTACCGGCAGGGTCACGCCGTCGGGAACGTCCAGATTCATAACTTGCGGAGTCATGGGGCTGGCCTTGGTGTAGGGCAGGATGGATATCTGACCGCTGGTTTCCAGAACGGCGTATTTCACGTCGGCAAGGTCGCTGTATCCCTGACTGCGCAGCTGTTCGAAAAGCTCGTCTACCGTGAAGCGGTTGCGCGCCATATTCTGCTGAAGAATTTTTCCGTCCCGGATGATGACGGTGGGATACCCGCAGACCATCCCGCGGAAGCGGATGGACTTGAGGCTGAAAAAGCTGAGGAGCATAGACAGGCACAGAAGCGTCACAATGGGGAACAGGCCGTTGACCAGCGGAATGCCGAAATCCTGCATGGGTACGGCAGCCAGATCAGAGATAATCAGGGTGAGCACCAGCTCGCTGGGCTCCAGCTCGCCTATCTGGCGTTTTCCCATCAATCGGAGACCAACCATGAGAATAAAATAGAGAATAATCGTGCGGAAGAAGGCAGTTGCCATGAAGTCACTTCCTTTCTTCCCGAGTATTTGCAGGGCGGATGGATTCTATTCTCCGATCTTGCTTCCGGCGAGAAGGGCAGGAACGCTATTGGCGAAATCCCAGGGATGCCGCCTGCGGAGCGGTGTTTCCGAATGGTCTTCCTTGACTTTGTGCCGGCTGAACGGTATACTGATTGGGAAAAATAATCCTTCTGGGGGAGTCTTTATGAAAAAGACGGCAACTGCCTTTGACCGCAGGCTGGCGGCCTGCCAGGATGAGCTGCAATCGCTCTATCTGAAACTCTACCGCGGCGATGCAGACGCTTACGGATATTTCACTGGAATGCTCCGGCGTTGTTGGAAGGAGCGTAAACGGGTCCTGCGGGAGCAGGACCTCCGGCGGGAGAAACATCCCGACTGGTTCCGCCGCCGGGACATGCTGGGTATGATGCTGTATGTGAACGCGTTCGCGGGGAATCTGCGGGGTGTGAAGGAGCGTCTTCCTTATCTGAAGGAGTGCGGGGTCAACTACCTCCATTTGATGCCCCTGCTGGAAAGTCCCAAGGGCCGCAGCGACGGCGGGTATGCCGTCTCCGATTTCCGCGCGGTGCAGCCGGAGCTGGGGACGATGGAAGATCTGGAGGCGCTGGCAGATGCCTGCCGGAAGGGCGGGATGCTGGTGTGTCTGGATTTCGTCATGAATCACACCAGCGAGGACCATGAGTGGGCCCGAAAGGCCCGAGCCGGAGCGCCGGGATATCGGGAGCGGTATTTCTTCTACGACAGCTGGGATATTCCCAGGGAGTTCGAAAAGACGGTGCCCCAGGTGTTCCCCACCACTGCGCCGGGGAGCTTTACCCAGCTGGAGGACGGCTGGATTGTCATGACGAACTTCTATCCCTATCAGTGGGACCTCAATTACGCAAACCCGGCGGTGTTCAACGATATGACGGAGAACATGCTGTATCTGGCCAACCGGGGAGTGGACGTCATCCGGCTGGACGCGGTTCCTTATATCTGGAAGGAGCTGGGCACCTCCTGCCGGAATCTGCCCGAGGTACATACGCTGGCAAGAATGCTGCGTCTGGCCTGCGAAATCGTATGCCCCAGCGTGCTGCTGCTGGGGGAGGTAGTGATGGAGCCGGCCAAGGTGGCTCCTTATTTCGGTTCCCCGGAACGGCCGGAGTGCCATATGCTCTACAACGTCACCACCATGGCAACTACGTGGCACACACTGGCGACGGGAGACGTGTCCCTGCTCCGGCGGCAGATGGACGCAGTGTGCGCTCTGCCCAAGGATTTTCTGTTCCTCAACTACCTCCGCTGCCACGACGATATCGGCTGGGGGCTGGACTACCCCTGGCTGGGGTGGAATTTTGGCATCAACGAGGTGGCCCACAAAAAATATCTCAACGAATGGTTCACTGGCAGGTGGCCCGGCAGCGACGGGAGAGGGGAGCTGTACAACGACGATCCCCGGCAGGGGGACGCCAGGCTGTGCGGCACAACCGCGTCGCTGTGCGGCGTGGAGGCGGCGGAGTATGAGAACGATCCGTTCAAGCTGGAGCGGGCTGTCGCCTGTGATCTGACACTCCATGCGTGGATGCTCTCTCAGAGCGGCATCCCCGTAATCTACAGCGGAGACGAGGTGGGACAGCTCAACGACTGGAGCTATCGGGAGAACCCGGAGAAGCGGGAGGACAGCCGGTATATCCATAGAGGCAGCTTCCGGTGGGAGCTGGCAGAGCGCCGGAAGGATCCGGAAGCCTGGCAGGGAAAGCTGTTCCGGCAGCTGAGGCGGCTGGAGGAGATTCGAGCGCAGGAGTCCTGCTTCGACGCCTCAGCCGGTGTCTGGACGGAGGACAGCGGCAGCACTCATGTGCTGGCGGTCTGCCGGAAGGCGAGGGAGCGGGAGCTGGTATGCCTGTTTAATTTCAGCGGCGAGTTCGTTACTGCCGGGGTGAAAAGAGAGGGCGGCTATACGGATTTGGTGTATGGGAACCACTATGATGGAATTGAGAAAGTCCAGCTATGGCCCAACGGCTTTGTATGGTTGCTGAAGGATGAATGATCCTTTTTTGGAAAGAGAGAGAAGATTTATCAGGGGGGATTTCACCAAAAGATGAAATCCCCCCTTAATCGACTGGGAGTGAACCGCCCCGTATTGTGCGGACAGCACAAAAAGGCCCCTGGTAGGAAATAATT
>CAJTUD010000084.1:0-4570 GCA_910579725.1 uncultured Oscillospiraceae bacterium
GAGGGGGCGGCGGTTTTGGTGGCGGCTCCCGAGGCGGGGGATTCGGTGGACGGCGCTGATTCCTTTTCCTGAAAGGAGCTTTAACTCCGCTTTGAATTGCTGCTGATTCAAGATTTTCGCCGCGCTGTCAGACAGTCATGGCCGCCTAGGCCCTGCACCGCTGGAGGCAGCTTGCAGACAACGTTAGCAGGATTTTATTGTGGAATAATGTATGGCACAGCGCCTCCCGGCAGGATATCCCTGCAGGGAGGCGCTGTCTGTCAAAAAAATCCTTCAAAATTCAGAAAAATGGTATAATGAGGGAAAAGTGGGATGAAGAGATATAGTAATGACTAATTTGGAAGCTTTGGTACCAAAGGATCATCTGCCGCGAAAAGCAGAGAAGGTCATGGGCTATGACTGGCTGTATGAGCAGCTGAGTCTGTACTATTGTGAGGATAACGGATGGCCTATCGGGCGGCGGGACGGTGGAAAAGATGGTATCGACCACGGGGCTGGACGGAAAGCGTTTCTGCCACAGCACGCCGAAAGACTGCCGGAACTAACCCTTCGGGAGGTCTGTAGCATTAACGCAAAAGATGCGCGTGTTCTGACCACCCACATCTGGCAGGAGTATCTGGATCCGACGGAGCAGCTGCGCAAGACGGAGCGTGGCATGGAGATTTACGCTTTGAGCAAAGAGACGATTAAGCTTGTCTTTGCTGACAACAAAGACAAGTGTGGGATGCGTTATACTACCGCCGAGGTCTGGCCCTGGTTTCCGTTTGGGTGAGGTATCTCTCTGGTTGGACAGGTATTCTTTCCTGCACTGCCTTTTTGCCTGTATTTTTACGCTTTTCCCTTCTTTTTATAGGGACTATTCAAATACTGCTTTATCAGCACATTTAATGATGCCAGGGCCATCTCATAGCTTTTTTCTGTTCCAATGCGATATAAATAGTCATAGGCAAGATTAACTTTGCCCTTTGCACTACCCATCTTTGTTCCATAACCTTTAAAATGGCACACAGACAACACATCCATTGCTTCAGTATCGGCTTTATGCTCCATTCAGTAAGCAAAAAGCTGCTCATACTTTTGGCTTGCCCTCAACAATTTTGCATATGCACCATCATAGCTATCCATTACACAGCCCTCCTCTTATAAAAAACGTAGTATTACTTTAAAACTGAGAATAGTTCCAACAATGCGATAGTAATATTCTCGGTGTGATCGTAAGTGTCAATTTTGCTGATGACCGCACGATAACTGCCCGCAGCCTACCGCTTGGTAATGAAACCAATATGCACTACCTTATTGCGATACTATCGCCCGCTGCTCTCTCACTTTTTTAAAGCTTTCACTCTATCATAAGTGAGCGAGTAGCGTTCCGAATACAAACGAAAATATGGACCCATTGTTGGGAGGAACTTCGTAAGGAAGTTCCTCCCAACATTTTTGTAAAGTCAGCCGAATGTGATTGAATTGCAGGGAATTTCAACATATCGGAGGACTACAATTATGGAAAAGTCATTCTTCATGCAGATGGGCGGAACTTACCAACAACAAGGTGATTATTTCTTACCCAACCTCTCCACTCCAGAAAGTGTCCCTGTTGGCATTTGGGGGCAGCGGAGAAAACACTACCTGAAAGTACAGCGGGAGCCTATCTATACCGCCTTGCTTCTCAGTGGCAAACTGGACAGCCATTTGGCTGAGACGGATACTTAGGCCGAAACCATGTTTTTTCAGTTAGTGAAACAACTGGCGGAACAGGAAGGTATTACGGAGCAACTTAAAATTGAAAATCAACTGGAATGGGTGGGGCGTATGAACAACATCCGTGACAGAGCAACGGAAATCGTTCATGCTGAACTTATCTTTATCTGATGGACAAAAGGAGCGCAAGGCGAATCTGCCTTGCGCCGTTGGGAATCTGTGGTATAATGGAGATAGAAAAACGATCCGGGAGGACCATATCATGCCGGAAAACCTCAACCTGAAACTGCAAATCGCCGTCTGTGACGATGAACCCATGGACCGCCAACAGGCGGAGACGCTGACAACTGACATCATGACAGCGGAGGGGCTGGCCTGCTCCCTCTCCAGCTATGAGAGCGCCGAGGCCCTGCTCGCCGCCATCCAGGGCGGCGCACAATTCCACATTCTCCTGCTGGACGTGATGATGGAGTGTCTGGACGGGATGGAGCTTGCCGCCGCCCTGCGGAAGCTGGGGGACAGCACCGCCATCATCTTCATTTCATCCAACCGGGAGATGGCCCTGCGGGGCTATGAAGTCTCCGCCGCCCGCTATCTGGCAAAGCCCCTCCAGACGGAACAGCTCCGGGAGGCCCTGGTGTACTGCTACAAAACCTTCTGCGAGAAAAAAGAAATCCTGCTGCCAACCACCAGGGGCCAGCGCAGGATTCCTCTTGCCAATATTCTGTACGCGGAGGCGATGGAGCGGGTGACAAAGCTGGTCCTGACGGACCGGCTGGAGGAAGTTACTTTGAAATTCTCCGACCTGTTGGAGCTGCTGCCGGAGCGCCAGTTCCAACCCTGCCACCGCTCCTATCTGGTGAATCTGGAGCATATCGCCTACATCCGCAGCCGGGATTTGGAGCTGACCACCGGGGATGTCCTGCCGGTCAGCCGATACCGGGCGGAGGACTTACAAAAACAGTTTGTAGCCTATTTGCGGGGCTGACGGAGGGAGAGGGGCATGGTTACTCTATAATAATCATCCCCGTACTCCGTATCAAACAGGTTTCCATACCGTTCCACAATCTGCCGGATGATTTTCAATCCCAAACCGCGCTCCGGCGCGGTTTCTTTGTTGATCCAGCCCAGTGTGGCCCCGTTTTCGCAGGTGAACACGAAATAATTTATTTTGGATGTGCATATCCAGCTTGATATACCGCCGCTTCACTCCCGGCGCGGAAGCGGCCTCCAGCGCGTTGTCCAACAGGTTCATCATCAGGGAACACAATTCCGCGTCCGTCAGGGGCAGCTTGTCCGGCGCTTTCATCCGTGCAATTTCCACCGCGATCCCAGCATCGGCGGCGGCGCTCAATTTGCTGTTCAAAATCACATCCAGCATTTCATTTCCGCTCTGTACCACAGGGCGGATTTTTTCATTCTCTCCAATCAGATCATCCAGATACGCCGCCGCCTTTTCATCGGTGACGGTCTGCCGCAGGACCCGGAAATGCTTCATCATATCGTGGCGGAGCATCATCACCTGTTCGTTCTGCCGCCGCAGGGCTTCGTAGCTGCTTTGAGCCAGCTCACCCCGCTGGGCCAAGAGACGGGCCTCCATCCGGCGGGTGATCTCACGGCGGACCGCTTCCGCCAGGGCTGTGACCAGCGCCGCCGCCGTCATGATACCCGCCAAGGGGTAGAGCAGCGTCCCCAACGAGTGTCCATCAAACCGCCAATATCCCAGCGCCGCCCACACTATAGCCCCCGCCGCTGTCAGCGGGCAGAAATAACGGTAAAACCAGTTTCGTTTCCACTCCAGAACGCCGCAGACCAACGCCGCCGTCAGACCTGCAAGGCCAATCGCGGGAACCGCCAACGCCTGAGAAAAGGTGAGCCGTTCCGTGATCTGCATAACGACGTGTACCGCCACGGCCACCCCCTGCGCCCCGGCAAACAATCCAACCACCTTCCGCCGCCACCCCGTCAGCCGGGAGGCCAGGAACACCAGTAGCAGCGTCAGAGACAAATTGCGGGCCAGAATCGCCACATCCACAGGCAGCGGGCCAAGCTGGGCATTGGGCAGGAACGTCAGGGACAGCCGACCCGCCAGCCAGAAGAACGCTGTCAGCCCGCCGCACAGCGCGTCCAGGGCCAGCCGACCTTGAAACGCCTGCCAGAGAAACAGCGCCAGAAGCAGCGTCCCGGCGGCAAAGGACAGGGCGGCGGGTACGGCGGTCTGAAAACTCTCCGCTACCAGCGCACTCTCGTAGGCATAGCCACAGTACAGCGTCACGCCGCAGGGCCAGACGGTTGTGGAAGGTTCCTGCAATTCTCCGCCAAAAGAATCAGTGGATTGAGCGATGGTCAGGGTCTTGCCCTGATAGTTCTGCGGCAGCGTCACCAGCACCGGCTCCTCCCGATACCACTCCAGCATGGGCAGGCGCAAATCTCCAATACGATTATCCAGCTCCGGGCAGTCGGTATAGAGGACCGCCCCATCCAGAAAGACAGTCACGGCGCTGTTTCCCGTATCCAAACGCAGGGTGGGGCTGTCCACGTCCTCCGACAGCACACGGGAGAAATAGAAGGTCTGTCCCAGCTCGTCCAGGCGGTCAAATCCGCCAAACCCGTTCGGGGCCAGCTCCGTCACCGCGTCCCCCTCCTGGGTGAACACGGTCCAGCCCTTTTGATCGTAGACCCAGTCCTCCGGCATGGCCTCCCCCGCCCACATCAGGGACAGGTCATAGGCCCGGTCCTCCATCGGCTTCATGCAATTCAAAAGCAGTCCGCCGAACATCAGGCACAGTGTCAGGGTGAGAATCGCCGCCCATAGGCGCGTCCATTTTTTCATGTTTCAGTCCTCCCGGCACGTTTCTGAATATAGCGTATC
>CAJTUD010000084.1:4582-9675 GCA_910579725.1 uncultured Oscillospiraceae bacterium
AAAAGGGGGGCTGTCAACCGTCCCGACTGCCCATTCGAGCAGGTTTTTCGCCCACTCGCGCAAAACCTATTGCCCAAAACCGAAATTTTTGCTATGGTGCATACGGAATGACACGCCCGGTCAGCCGGGACAGGAAAGAATCGGCAAGGGGGTAAACCCCCTTGCCCCGTAGGGAACCTACGGGGCAAAATTCCCCTCTGCCGGAATGGGAGGAACTATGAACAGAAGGGTCTAAAAGAAAATATAGCCAGTTAGCAGAAGGAAATCAGCAACGGGGGCGCGCCCCCGTTGCTCCGTCAATATTGACGGAGCAACATCCCCTCTGGCAGACGAGAATTTCTGAACTTTGATATGGAGGTTATGACCATGAAAAAGAGATTGCTGGCCTGTCTGCTGACAGCGGCGATGCTGGTCAGTTTGTTCCCACTCCCCGCTCTGGCGGCGGAGACAGAGCCGTACACCGGGGGCCTATGCCCTCACCATCAGGAACACACAGAGGACTGCGGTTACATAGAGGCCGTAGAGGGCAAGTCCTGCGGCCATATCCATGACGGGGGCTGTGGCTTTGTGGAGGCTGTACCGGAAGTTCCCTGCGATATGGACTGCGCCGAAACACGCGAGGACGGCCAGATCGTCCACGGCGGGGACTGCGCCTATACCCCGGAGGTGGAGGGCGTACCCTGCCAACACGAACACAACGAGGATTGCGGTTATTCCCCCGCTGCGGAGGGGACGCCCTGCGGCTATGTCTGCCCCGTCTGCCCGGTGCAGGCCATGATCGACACACTCCCAACCGCCGAGGAATTGAGCGGTATGAGCGAGGACGAGCAGAGTGAGGTTTATCACGCCCTGCAAGCGACCTATGACGCTTATGAAGCCCTGACTGACGGGCAGAAAGAGGAAATCACCGGGGCGGAGATTTTTGACAGCCTGTCTGCTTTTTTCAATGGTATGGTAAATCTTCTTGAGGTGCAGGATGAATACAATATCGAAGAGGGGCCTGTCACGATTGCAGATTGCGGTTCCGGCTGCTCCGGCCATACCATTACCGGAACAAGCGGCACCAACACGATCACGGTAGAGAGCGGAACCCACGATATTACCTTGCGGGATGTTAATATTGTATTTTGGCAGATCAACGTAGCCGCTTTCTCCATTGCTGATGGTGCAACAGTCAATCTCACACTGGACGGAGAGAATACCCTGATAAGCGGAACGAATTGCGCCGGGTTACAAGTTTCAAATGGTGCATCATTGGTCATTACGGAGAACCGCAACGGTAGTTTGAACGCCACAGGCGGCATCTTTGGCGCAGGCATCGGCGGCGGCAATGGTGGTAGCGGCGGTACAATCACCATCAACAGTGGCACAGTGAACGCCACAGCCGTCGGCTCCCCATCAGACAACGTCGGCGGCGCAGGCATCGGCGGCGGTGTCGGGGGCGCAGGCGGCAAAATCACCATAACCGGCGGTACAGTGATCGCCACAGGCGGCGGCAACGGCGCAGGTATCGGCGGCAGGGGTGGCGCAGGCGGTACTTTTGCCGCAGACGGCAACGCCTTTATTGTGGCGAACAGTATATCAGACCAATCAGGCAAAGACAGCAGTTGGAGCGGCGTGATTTTTGAGGGGAACAAGGGGCAGGTATATGGTGATTCGATTACCCTTACCACGGACGCGGAAATCCCCAGCGGCAAGGAGTTGACCATTAAGGACGGCCAAACCCTGACGGTAGGCGATGGCGTGAGCCTTACCAACAACGGCACGATCGCCAACAACGGCACGATCAACGTGGAACCCGGTGGAAATCTGGAGGGGGATGTAGTAGGCGGCACAGTCAACGGGCGGCCATCAAGTATAGAAAATGGGCCTGTCACGATTGCAGATTGCGTTTCCGGCTGCTTCGGCCATATCATTACCGGAACCGGAACAAGCACCACCAACACGATCACGGTAGAAAGCGGAACCCACGATATTACCTTGCGGGATGTTAATATTGATGTATCTGGGCAGAACGACACAGCCGCTTTCTCCATTGCTGATGGTGCAGCAGTCAATCTCACACTGAACGGAGAGAATACCCTGAAGAGCGGAAAAAATTGTGCCGGGTTACAGGTTCCAGGTGGTGCAGTATTGGTCATTACAAAGGACAGCAAAGGCAGCTTGACCGCCACGGGCGCTTTGGAAGGCACAGGCATCGGCGGCTACTACAGGGGCGCAGGCGGCGAGATCACCATCAACGGCGGCACGGTGGAGGCCAGCAGCATCGGCGGCGCGGGCATCGGCGGCGGTCTTGCCTATGGCGGCTATGGCGCGGGCGGCAATATCACCATCAGTGGCGGCACAGTAAAAGCAACCAGCGAAGGTGGCGCAGGCATCGGCGGAGGCGGCAGCGCAAGCAGCGGCGGCGCCTGCGGCAAAGATGGTACTTTTGCCGCAGGCGGCAACGCCTTTATTATCGCATCGTCCATCGGTGACAACGATAATACGGACGGCTGGAGCGGCGTGATTTTTGAGGGGGACGAGGGGCAGGTATATGGCAGTCCGATTACCCTTACCACGGACGCGGAAATCCCCAGCGGCAAGGAGTTGACCATCAAGGAAGGCCAAACCCTGACGGTAGGCGATGGTGTGACCCTTACCAACAACGGCACGACTACTGTGGAGCCCGGCGGAAAGCTGGAGGGGAAGGTCACAGGCGGCACAATCAACTGGCCCTCAACAGAAACGGGGGTAACGGCGGTTTCCGTAAGCGGGACAGCCGGAAGCATCAACGGAACGCAGATTACCGTCACCCTGCCTTTTGGAACGTCCCTGCCAACGGACAGCAGTGCAATCAGCATTACCCTGGCAGACGAAAAAGCAACTGTTTCCAATCTTGTCACAGTCAACAACGGCGCAGCCTGGACGTTTACCGTCACCGCCGAGGACAGGACAACCAAAGAAAATTATATAATCAAGGTATCTGTCTCCGCAGACCCGGCAGGAGAAAACAGAGCGGACGTTGCGGCGATAAAAGCCACGATCGAAGCGCGGAACTGGACAGTGGAGCAATCCACCGCGAATACCGGGGATGCTGTAAGGAAGTGGATCGAAAATCAGCTTGCCGCTATGAGCCTGAGCGGTGTAAGCTGTACGGTTTCAATAACGGACTTTGCAGCGGCAACAGCAGGGAGCGGCACAGACGAAAACGGTACAGACGGCAGCTTTACCTTTACCGTTTCCCTCTCCAAAGGCGCAGGCAATACCCTTGCGGAAGATACGGTAACAGGCATACATGGGACCATCACCGCTACGCCGCCCGCTGAATATACCATAACGTTTGACGCGCAGGGCGGCATGGTAATTCCCGCCACTATGAAAACGGCTGGCGGCAAGCTCCAAAGCCTGCCCGTCCCAGCCAGAAACAATTATACTTTTGAGGGCTGGTTCACACAGGCCAGCGGCGGCGAAAAAGTCACAACGAATACCATGTTTGCAGCAGATACAACAATTTACGCTCATTGGAAATATAACGGCGGCAACTCTAACGGCGGAGGCAGCTGGAACACCCTGCCTGCCACATACACGGTTACTGCTCCAAACACGGCCAATGGGCAAGTGACTGTCAGTCCCACCCATGCGGCGCGGGGCGCTGTTGTGACCATCACCGCCGTCCCGGAGGACGGCTATCGCCTGGACACGCTCAACGTCACCAGCGGCGGCAAGTCCGTACCCCTGACGGAGAAGGGAAATGGCAAGTATATCTTTACCATGCCAACGGGGACCGTCAAGGTGGAGGCCGTCTTTGTACTGGCTGAAACGCCAGAGACACCCTGGAATAACCCCTTTGCCGATGTGTCCGAGGATGATTGGTACTATGAAGCGGTGCGGTTCGTCCAGGAACGGGGCCTGATGAACGGCTATGGCGGCAGCAATTTTGCCCCCAACGCGCAGTTGTCCCGCGCCCAGCTTGCCCAAATCCTGTTCAACAAGGAGGGCAGACCGGGAGTGAACTACCTGTTGACATTCCCCGATGTGGTTGGCGAGGCGTGGTACACCGAGGCTGTCCACTGGGCCACCAGCCAAGGCATTGTGGGCGGCTACGGCAACGGGACATTCGGCCCCAATGACCCCATTACACGGGAGCAGCTGGCGGTCATGCTCTGGCGGTACTCGGGCAGTCCCGCCGCTACCAACAAGGAGCTGCATTTCAATGACGAGGCGGAGATCAGCGGCTTTGCGCTGGAGGCCCTGCGCTGGGCCGTGGAGAACGGTATCTTGAACGGCTACGGAGACGGGCGGTTAGGCCCCCAAGGGCAGGCCACCCGCGCACAGGTGGCGCAGATGTTGAAAAACTTCATTGAGAACCGGGAGGAAACCACTTGAAAAATTTGCAATTCTTTTTGCGCTGACCCTCTGTGTGGCGCTGGCGGCAAGGGAGCAGAAATCCCTTGCCGCCTTTTCTTTTATGCTTTTTAGCAGGAGAAACCGCTACAAAACAGAGCGCCGAGCGTCAGGCACAGTGTCAGGTGAGAATCGCTGTCCATAGGCG
Organism: uncultured Oscillospiraceae bacterium; assembly: GCA_910579725.1. Classification (GTDB taxonomy): domain Bacteria; phylum Bacillota; class Clostridia; order Oscillospirales; family Oscillospiraceae; genus Pelethomonas. The sequence continues at coordinate 9,117 of CAJTUD010000084.1, forward strand.
CATCTATTTTTCATGTTCCAGTCCTCCCGGCACGTTTCTGAATATAGCGTATCATTCCAAAAGGGGGGCTGTCAACCGTCCCGACTGCCCATTCGAGCGGGTTTTACGCCCACTCGTGCAAAACCTATTGCCCAAAGCTGAAATTTTTGCTATGGTGCATACGGAATAACACGCCCGGTCAGCCGGGACAGGAAAGAATCGGCAAGGGGATCCCCTCTGCCGGAATGGGAGGAACAATGAACAAACAAGAACTCATTGAACGCATGGCCGGAAAGACCGGCTTGACAAAGAAGGACTGCGGTACTGCCCTGGACGGTTTTCTGTCCGCCGTCACGGAAGCCCTGCAAGCAGGAGAGGCGGTCAAGCTGGTGGGCTTGGGCTCCTTCGAGGTGAAGCGCAGGGCGGCGAGAACGGGGCGCAACCCGCAGACAAAAGAACCCGTGGAAATTCCAGCGCAGACCATCCCCGTGTTCAAGGCGGGAACGGGACTGAAAAACAGTGTAGCTGATTGACAGAAGGAAATCAGCAAAGGGGGCGCGCCCCCTTTGCTCCGTCAATA
>CAJTUD010000085.1 GCA_910579725.1 uncultured Oscillospiraceae bacterium
GCCACTGGTGCCGCTGGCGCTACCGGTCCCACCGGTCCCACCGGAGCTGTTGGCGCCACTGGCGCCACCGGCCCTGCCGGACCCACGGGACCCACCGGCCCCACCGGCGCCACAGGGCCGCTTATTTATGCACAACAGTAACTTTTGCTTGGTGATGGGGCATTAAGCCTGCTACATCGCGGGCTTTCGCTCTATCACCGTAAGTATGTTGTGATTGTTCTCGATGTAATCAAGTATGCGTTGATACTCGTCGGCAAAATTGAAGTCCACCGTTATTTCCCCGTTCTCATGCACCCAAACCGTATCAACCAATTCCACCACGATGCCGCGATTAAGGGTTTGAATGTTCCTGTGCTTTAGAAAAGCAGTAAGATAGGGGTCGTCGGTGTCGATACCGTCAGCCATCACTTGCATTTCCTCTTTCAGATAAGAAATGTTTTGTTCAAGCTGGGCAATCTGTTCCGCAATCTTGCCCTTTAAGCGGCGGTATTCATCTTTGGTAATATCGCCGCTTTTCCAATCAAGGTACAAGCTGTCGGAAGCGTCATTGTATTGCTTGAGCTGTTTTTCTGCCTGTTTCAAAGCAAGGGTCAATCGCTTGTTTTCCCGATTGATAACAGGTGCGTTGTTTATCCGTTCAATTTCTTCTGATAGTTTGTCTACAAGCGCGATCTGCACTTGCAGGGCGGCTAAAACCGCTTCCTCTAACTTATCCTGCCGGATAGAATGTTTACTGCAAGTCTTTTTGTCGGTAAAGGTACGACAGGCATAGTAGGCGAGATTGCGGGCGGTCTTTCGCCGCATAGCCTTTTTGCAGTCAGCACAGCGGACAAAGCCGGACAATAGATAGACTTCCTGCTGGCCCGGTGCTGTCCTTGTGTCGCGCTGATGCAGGGCTTGTGCCTTTTCAAAGGTTTCCCGGTCAATGATTGCTTCGTGGGTGTTGGGGACAACAAACCATTCATCTTCGGGGACAGCGATTTGCTTGTGTACTTTGTAGCTGATGATGCGATGCCGTCCCTGCACCATCACGCCGGTGTAAATTTCATTCTGCAATATCCTTGCAACCGTACTGGCAGACCATAAGCCATCGTTTTTGCTGGAATTGGGATTATTGTACTTGAACCCCTTTTTCTTTTTATAGGCTTCGGGGTTCGGCTCTCCCATGCTGTTCAACCTTTTGGCAATCCCCATTTTGCTGTACCCCTCATGGACAAACCAATGATAAATGCTTCTCACGACTTCCGCCGCTTCTTCATCTATCAAGAGGCTGTTTTTGTCGTTGGGGTCTTTCTTGTAGCCGTATGTGGCAAATGCCCCGATGAACTCGCCGCGCTCCCGCTTCATTTTGAAAGTCTTTCGGATTTCTTCGGAAGTGGTAGCGGCAAACTGTTCGTTGAACATTCCCCTGATCGGCACTTCAAGACCGCTTGCAGAATGTGGATTTGCATAGGTGTCGATGAATGGTGTACCTGTGCAGATAAACCTTGCGCCGTTGATTGGGATAAATTCTTCAAGAAACTTTTGCTGATCTGCAAGATTGCGGAAACCGCGTGCAAGTGACTTGATAATCATGCAATTTACTTCCTTGCGAACGATACAGCCCTCAAGCCGCTTGAAGTTTGGCCGTGCTGTGTCTGTACCTGTCAGCCCGTCATCCGCTAATGTCAAGCAGGGTCTAAAGAAATTTTGTAAACAAATTGTGAATAACGTCGAAAAGAAGAAGCAAACTCCGAATATCGCTGGCTTTGCCCAATCAAGGGGCTACTCGACCTCAGTATCGAAGCAATAAAGGTACTTTTCAATCAATTCTTCCAACGCAGCGTGGCCTTTCTCACAAAGGCGATCCAGGTTCGCGTTGGTGGTGATGCTGGTATCGTGAATCAGAATCCCCAGCAGCCGGAGGGCATCCAGCACCGCCCGTCTGTAATGATACCGCATCTCGCGTTGATACACCCACCGGAGATTGCCGTTGCAGTCCCCCATGTGTTTCCGTGCGTCCGTCATCAGGCAGAGTGACGCCAATATACTGCAAACCCGATCCTGATAATCAGCCGTTATCGTATCATCAAATCTAATATCCATCGTATTCCTCCGATTATTTCATTTGCGTATAGATTGAGGGATTCTCCACCCAAGTCCCTGAGTGGAGAATCCCCCGTTTTGCGGTGCTATTCGCTGTCCTGTTGGTCGCCCACTTCAAGCATCAGCTTTTCCAATTCGTCGCGGAAATTCCAGACGATTTCAAAGCGTTCATCGGGATAAATGCGGATTTCCTGCAAAACCTCCGTCACGATTTCGTTGGTGATTTCCTCGACCTCTGTGTACTTTTCAAAGGTGGAAACAAAGCTGTTCTGCAAGCCACCGTCCTCGCCCATGTTCTCCAGAGCGGCCTCCACTTCGGCAATCCGGGCGGCAACGGTATCCCTCTGCCGGACAGCGGCGGCTTTCGTTGCAAGGTACTCTGCTTTATTGATCTCCCCCAGGGCAAATGATTCATACATTCCGCTGATCTGCTGACAAAGCCGCTGGTGCGTTTCCCGCAGCCCTGACAGCGATTTTGCCATAGCAGCGGCGTCCTTTTTCCGCTCCCGGTGCTGTTCCTCCCATAACCGGTGCAGACGTACCGCCATCAACGCCTGGGCGCGAAGCCCCTCCGAAACAACATCCAGAATGTCATGCTCTGGCGTTCGCCCTGCGCAGGTATAAATGTCGTTTACGCGGGGAGTACGGCAGTAAAAGTACATCTGCTTTCCGATGTTATAGGACATTGCGTGGCCGCAGACACCGCAGCGGACCTTGCCGCGCAGGGGCCAGTCATGCTTTTCCCAGCCGTCACGCTCCATAAAAGCCCGGATCATCTTCTGTGCCCGGTCAAATTCTTCTCGCGTCACAATGCCCTCATGGGTTCCCTCCACGGTGATCCAGTCCGCACGGTTCATCTTGACCGTGTGCGTGCTGCCCACTACATCCCGCATCCGCTTTCCGAAAATATTCTTCCCGATATAGCGTTCGTCCCGGATAATTTTTGATACGGTTTTATCTGTCCAGAAGTTATCCTCATAAATGCTGGGCCATCTGGTACGGGAACAGCCAGCCGCCCGCTTGTAAAGCATGGGTGTCGGCACAGCTTCACGATTCAGCATAGCCGCAATCTGGTTCGTCCCCATTCCTTCTGTCACCAGCAGGAAGATACGCCGCACTGTCTCCGCCGCATCCGGGTCAATCATCAGGCGTTTCCTGTCAGCCGGGTCCTTGATGTAGCCGTAGGGCGCGAATGGTGAGAGAAAGTCCCCCCGCTGGGCGCGGAACTTCTTCGTACTTCGCACCTTTCGGGACAGGTCCCTGCTGTAAAGATCGTACAGAAGGTTCTTGAAGGAGGTTTCCAGGCTGTCCACATCAGCGGGGCGGATGCTGTCAAAGCCATCGTTGACGGCGATGAAGCGCACACCCAGGAAGGGAAACACGCAGGAAATGTAATTGCCTACGGTCAAGTAGTTACGGCCAAAACGAGATAAATCCTTGACAATGATGCACTGGATTTTCCCCTGCTTTGCCTGTTCAATCAATTCCTTGACGGCGGGACGCTCAAAGTTTTTGCCGCTCCATCCATCGTCACAGAACTCGATCACGGTGGTGCCGGCCAGTTCCGGGGTGCGGCTGATAAAGGCATCCAGCAAATTGCGCTGGTTCGTGACGCTGTTGGATTCCACCTTTCCGCCCTTATCCAAATCATCGTCCTCGGAGGACAGCCGGATATATTTCGCGGTGACAGCGATCATGCCGACACCGCCTCTCTCTCGGTTTCCAAGAGCTGGAGCAGGGCGCGGTACTCGTCACGATAGCGCAGGGTGATACTCACATGGTTCTCTGCGTCAACCTCCACTCGCTCAATCAGCGCATGGGCCATAGCCTCTGTCAGCTCGGTTTCCTGCCGGTACTGGCCGCAGGCGGTGAGCCAGGGATTTTCCACCGTCTGGCGGCGGGCGTCCTTCTGCTGCTGTTCCAGCGTCTCCAAGCAAGCCTGGGCACGTTCCATGTCGGAGCGGTATCGCTCCTTCATTTCCGTGTATTCCCGCTCGGTCATCAGCTTGTCGGCGTAGTTCTGATACAAGCTGTCGTAGAGCATTTTAGCACGTTCGAGGCTCTGCTTCACGGTAGTGATCTCCCGCTTCACAGCGGCCTCCTGGCTGACAGCCTTTGCCGACTGGCTGTACTGCCGCGCCAGCTTGTCCAGATTTTCAGCCAGAGCGATCTCCCGCCGTAAAGTGTCCCAAAGAATTTCCTTCAATTCCCTTTCGTGGAGATTCTTCTTCGGGCAGGAGGCGGGATTGCTGGCATGGGTCCGGCAAATGTAATTATAAAAGAGGTTTCTCCCTTTATTCGTTACATTTTTGTACCGCGTCATGGTTTTTTTGCAGTCCGCGCAGTAGACCAGCCCTCGGAGGATGTTGGGGATTGTCCCCAGCCCGTCATGCCGCCCTAACCGCTCCTGATAGGCGCTGTTGGCCTCCTTCGCCATCCGCTGAACCGCGCGAAATGTGTCCTCGTCTATTAACGGTTCGTGGGTATTGCGGACGATGATCCACTCGGATTCCGGCACCCGGTAGGGCTTCTTTCCCTCGGAGAACCCGGAGCGTTTGCGGCCCTGCACCATGTGGCCCAAATAGACCTCATTATTCAGTATCTTTTTAACTGCCTCAACGGTCCATATAGAGTTGGCATAGCTTTCCGACTTTGTGCAGCCTTTCAAGTAAAGGTAACGGGCAGGGGCGGGGATGCCCCGCTCATTCAGCTTCCGGGCGATGTTTTGGTAGCTCAAGCCGGAAAGCCGCCACTGAAACATATCCCGCACTACCGGCGCGGTTTCCTCGTCCGGCTCAATTCGGTGGCAATCATCAGCGCATTTTTGGTAGCCATACGCCGCCCATGTACCGATAAATTCACCGTTCTGCCGCTTGGTAGTCAAAGCAGGAAGTATCTTTCTGGATATATCCTTGCTGTAAACCGCGTTCATAATATTTTTCAGCGGCACGATATAGCCGTCCTGAGTGCGTTCGGCGGTCAGCGTGTCAAAATGATCGTTGACTGCGATAAACCGAATCCCCAGGAGCGGAAAAATCCCCTCCAGATAGTTTCCGGTCTCCCGATAATTGCGGCCAAATCTGGATAAATCCTTGACCACGATGCAGTCCACTTTTCGGGAGCGCACATCCTCCATCATGCGCTCAAATTCCGGGCGGTCAAAATTTGTTCCCGTCCGTCCGTTGTCACAATAGAGATCAAAAAGCCGCATATCGGGCTGACTTTCGATATAATTTTCAATCAATTCCCGCTGGGTTTCCATGGTGTCGGTCCCCGGCTTGCCGCTGTCCTCCATAGACAGCCGGACATAGCCGCCCACCTGATAAATACGCTGGACGGGTTCTGCGGGGGCGGCTACCGGCAGAATGGGATTGACCTTGCGTTTCGGCCTTGCCATCTCAGACCGCCTCCCTTCCGAGGAGCAGCCCTTGGGCCTGCAAGAGCAAATCCATCAGCCACCGAAATTCATTGTGCCAGCGGTAAACGATTTCCACCCGGCGGTCACGGTAGACCATGACACGCTCAATCAAGGTTACAACAATGGTGCGGTCCAGCTTGGTAATATCCTGGTGCTTGCGGAATTGCTCCATCCACTCCCGGTTCTGGCTGAAGCTGCCCATTTCCTGGTCAATTTCCCCTTGAATGGTTTCGGCCTGTTCCTCCGCTTCGGCACGGCGGCGGGAATAGGTCTTTTTCAAGCCTTGGTATTCCTCCCGGTCAATCACGCCGTCCGCGAGGCTTTCATACAAGGAGCGCAGGAGGGCTTGATTGCGGTCAATTTCCTCCTGCTTCTTCGCCAGTCGTTCTTGCAGCTTCTTCACGCTGGCCTGCTGTAATCGGGCGGTGTCGGTCATTTCCAGCAGGTCGGAGAGGTCGATCACATCCCGGATGTGCTTTTTCAGCGCCGTCAGAACGATTTCGTCCAGCGCCTCAATCCGCAGGGAGTGGGCGGAGCAGGTCTTTTCGTTCTTGTGGGCGGCGCAGATGTAGTACACATACCGTTTCTTGCCGGAGGGGACGGTCTTTCGTATCATGGAGCTGCCGCACTCACCACAGCAGACCATTCCGGAGAACAACTCCACCGCCTTGCCGCTGACGCTGGTGCGGGTATCCAGGGCAAGCACCTTCTGGACGCTCTCAAAATCGTAGCGGTCAATGATCGGCTCATGGCAGTTCTCAACGATTGCCCATTCCTCGCGGGGCTTTGTGACCAGCCGCTTGACCTTATAGCTGGGCGTGGTCACGCGCCCCTGCTCCAGCACTCCGATATAGACCGGATTTTTGAGAATCCGTAGCACCATTCCGGCGCTCCAGACGGATTCCTCTTTTACACGGAATCTGGTAGAGTAGCGCATCCCCTGGGAACGCTTGTAGTCCAGCGGTGTCGGGATGCCGTCTTTGGTCAGACGGTCGGCAATATCGCCCGCGCTGACGCCCTCTAATTTCCACTTGAAAATGTCCCGCACCACATCAGCAGCGTAATCGTCTACCAGCAGGCGGTGATGGTCCGCCGGGTCCTTTCGGTAGCCAAAAACAGCAAAAGAGCCAATGAAATCCCCGCGCTGGCGTTTGATTTCAAGCTGGCTCCGTGTTTTCACCGAGGTATCCCGGCAATATGCCTCGTTGATGAGGTTTTTGAAGGGGATCACCAGCTCGTCCGATTCCACATTGCTGTGCAGGCTGTCATAGTGGTCGTTGATCGCAATAAACCGCACACCCAGGAAGGGAAATAACTGTTCCAGATATTCCCCCACGCCCAAGTGGTTGCGGCCAAAACGGGATAAATCCTTGACCACGATGCAATTGATCTTGCCAGCCTTGACCTCGGCCATCATTTCCTGGAAGGCCGGACGGTCAAAATTGGAGCCGGTATAGCCGTCATCCACTTTGATGCCGCACTCCCGCAGTTCCGGGCAGTGCGACAAATAATCACGGATCAGGTCCTTCTGTCCCGTGATGCTGTTGCTTTCGTCTTTGTCCCCGTCCTCGCGGGACAGACGTACATAACCGCAGGTATTCCATACCTGTTCAGCGGTCTGCTTCATATTCTTCTCTCCTTGTCGTTAAAGTCTAATCAGCAAAACACTTTAACAACAAGGGGAGCGCGGTTGTCCTGTTGCCATCACATTAACATAACTTTTGGCTAATGTCCAGAGTGTTTTGCAAATTTCTTTGTCAGCATTTTGAGCGTATGTAGGAGAGCATCCTGTCCTCCAGCGTCACATCGGTGTCGGTGAAGCTGACCTTCACCACATATTTCCCGTGGCGGTAGCAGTAGGGGTTGCCGATCTGCCGGATAAAATCCAGCATCCGCTCCTTCTTGGGCAGGGAGGTGTTGACCTCCACATCCCGGATATCCCGCAGGGTGTCCGGGTCCACCGTCCGAATATCCACATTCTGCATGGCCTCGACCTGTTCTCTGGTGTAGGTTTCCATCTTCAAGCCCCCCTTCAGCGTTTGAAGCGGTAGGGCAGTTCCAACCCGCCGCTGTTGTACTTATCCAGGATAATACGGGCGAAGCGCAGGGCAACATCTGTCTCAATGCGGCCCAGGCGAATGATCTCCTCCGGGCTGACGAGGGCCATTCGCCGGACAAAGGCCCGGTCGCTCAGTTCCGTCTCATAGGTCTTGACAAACAGGGCCATGCCGGAGAGCATGGAGGCTTTCAGCGAATTGGGCGTACCCTGCCACGCCCCGGCCATCAGGGACAGCATACGGGTGAACGCCTCGCCGCCGAGAAGCTGGTAGGCGTTGATAAGGGCACGAATAGGGGCGATCTCAAAGGGTTCGCCGGTCGGTTCATCCAGCGCCCACACAAAGCCAACATTCTCCACCAGACATTTGATTTCCAGGATTTTGGCGTCCGAGCCGGATTCCACCAGGGCCTTGGTATGCTGGCGCGGGGTCAGGGGCCGCTTTCCCTTATCCAGCTTGGCGTACAATTCGGCCTCCTGCTCATAGGTCATACCGGTGTAGATCATGCAGGGGACGATCACATCCCCGCCGCCCGCCATCTGACGCATGGCGGCAATCCGGTTCTGTCCATCAACCACGTTGAATTTGCCGTCCCGAAAGCTGACGATCACCGGGTAAAGCTCCCGGCTGTTCCAGTTGCGGATCAGCTTGTCCACGTTTTTCTGCTCCACGCCCCGCTGATAGGGCAGGTCGGAGGTCAGTTGACTGGTAGACATGGCGCGGATAGTGCCCGGATTGCTGTACTCGACCTCAGCGGGAGGGAAAAGCGTCTGCTGCTCCGGCTTGGGCTTTTTACTTCTCATTTTTTATGCTTCCTTTCATTTGTTGTAATAAATCGTGGATAGCGGTGGAGATCGTACCGAACCGCTTTTGTAGGTAGTCAAATTGCACCTGGGATATGTCGGGGAAAACGACTGTGCAGAAGGGGTCGCTGTACCACGCAAATTCCCGGTGGAATTTCTGAATAAAAGAATCCAGCTCCGCCAGGAGAGCGTCCGGGGTATAGCTGCAATCCTTATCGTGGTTTTTCAAATCGGCTATGGATTCCTCAAAGGAGGCATAGTGCCTGCCGCTGGACGAATAGGGAACGGAGGGCGGCGGGGCCTCCGCTACTGGCTCCGGGCCTGTTGAGGAGTGAGTACCGCCAGATGTCAACCGATTAGCCGCCTCACTTTGCTGTTCTGGTGCCAGCCGAGATAGTTTTAGCAAGTCCTTTTTCTTGACTTTCTCAGTTGCGTTCTGGACGATTTGCTTTGCCTCTGGCGTTAAATTTTGTTCGATTTGAAGATTTTCTTCGATTACTCGCTTTGAAACCCCTAGTTTTTCGGCGGTATCAGAAGTGAAAGATTTTAACGTGGGCGCGCCGGGCGCGCTCACGTTGTTTCCAAGCGCACGGTTCATTCCGGCGGCTTGTGCAATACCGGCCTTTGTCTCCGGGTGCAAACCCTCGTAAACTTCCTTCCTGCGCAAAAGCAACTCCCGAAATTCAATGTCAGACAAGTCCTTGCGCACAAAATTTTCATCAATCTCTGCCAGTTCCGCTTGCAGCCCCTCCAAATCGCTGACCGTACACTCAATTTCCGACCAACCCAGCAGCTTTGCCGCTTCCAGCCGGTGCAGACCGGCAATCAGAACATGGCCGCAGTCAATGGTAATCGGATTGAGCAAGCCCACTTCTGATATGCTGCCTGCCAGTTCCCGTATATCTTCCGCTCTGGCCTCCCGCCGTCCGGGGTTGACCGTGATCTCGCTGATAGGAACAAGCAATATTCTCACCTCCCCGGCCATAAGCCGCATTATCATCCATTCATGCCGGATGGAACACCTGGGGCCACAGTCTGCCTATGGCTCCGGGTCTTTCATCCGGCTGTCGGGCGGGAAGAACCGCGCCGGTCCTGGTTGTGTCCTCTTTCTGTGAGGAAGTGACCGGCGCGGGTTCCCTTTGAATACCCTTTCTAAAAAATGTGTGCCGTATTATCGGGCGGCATGACCGCCCTGCTGCTCTCCCCCGGCACGGGAATATGCAAGCCCGCCCTGGTGCGGCGGCGCGATA
>CAJTUD010000086.1 GCA_910579725.1 uncultured Oscillospiraceae bacterium
GGAGCCGGCCACGGCGATGGTGAACTTATCGCCGAACTCCTTGCGCACGAACTTCACAAGCTCGGTGGCGTAGTGCAGATCGCCGCCGGTGCCGGTCCAGCCGAAAGGCAGATCGCCGCGGAGGGCCAGCATGTGGTTGATGCCGTGAGAGAGGTAGTTCTCCAGCTGCTCCTTGATACCCTCGCGGGTGTTGCCGATGCAGGTGAAGTGGGTGACGGGAGTGCATTTGCCATCCTTCTGAATCTTGTCCAGAACTTCCAGATTCTTGCCCACGTTGGTGCCGCCGGCACCATAGGTGCAGGAGATGTAATCAGGGTTCAGGGTGTACAGCTGCTCCAGCACGCCGCCCTCGCCGCACAGCTTTTCCATGCCCACGTCGGTCTTGGGGGGGAACACTTCAAAGGAAAATGCTGATCTCTCTTCAAAAATGTCGGCTACGCTCATGATGAATAGTCCTCCATGTGTAAAATATATTTTTCAGCGGCTCCGCCGCATGGGGCGCTAAATTATGGATCCACCTTCTGAATCCTCTTCCGAATCTGGTCTTGTTTTGTGATTTCAGCAAGAACGGCTTCCTTGGGGTTCCTGCTTTCCTGTCGCAGCTGAAAGCTGTTTTGCACAAGCAGGCCGGGGCCTTCGCGCCGCTGTTATCAGAGCGGCGTAAAGCTGTACCGCTTCAGCAGGCCGGCGGTGTTGGTGTGGTAGACCACCGCGCCGTCGGAAAGGTCTTCCCGCTCGATCTCCGCCCGGGGCTCCAGGGCGCGGATGTAGGCGTCCGTATCCTCCACGGACACCTCCTGAAAATCCACGTCCCGCATCTGGTTGTTACTGCACTGATTGAAAATCTCGCAGCAGAGCTCGTACTCTCTCATAACTGCTTCACTCCGCCGCCACGATGACGCTGCCCGCCGTCAGATCCGCACTGACCAGACGGCCGGTGACGGTCATCCTCTCCCCCATCACGTCCTCAAAGATCAGCTTGTCTCCATCCACGTTGATGCTGGCCACAAACTTGCAGAGGATGTTGTCTTCCTGCTTCTCATTTCTATAAACTGTGGAAAGGCACATGGGAATCACTCCTTGTCATTCAGAATAAGCTTTACTTTTTCAGCTCCTCCAGCGCGGCGGAGAGGTATCCGTTGGCCTGGTCGAACGACTCCACCGCGTGAAGCAGCTGGTGACGGACCTCCCCGTCGAACTGCTCCGCCATATCGCCCAGCTCCTTGGCATGGTGGATGTTGTGCTCCAGCATGTAGCGCAGCACCGCCATCGTCTGCTCTCCGCCGTGGGCGTGGTGATGCTCCCCCTGATGGGTATGCTGGTGGGTATGGGTGAAGGTCTGCCCGTTTTCATCGGTGTGGGCGTGCTCATGGACGTGCTCGCCGTGGGCGTGGGAATGGTCGTGATCAAAATGTCCCATGATTGAGTCTTCCTCCATCGTCATATTGACACAATTTTAACTAAATACACTATACCCCAAATTCTTTCCGTTTGCAAGGAGTAGAAGCGGAATATTTCACGAAAAATTTTTGTGACTTTTGTGAAATCAGACAGTTTGCAAAAAGCCGCTCGAAAAATGCTGGACATTTTCCCAGCGCAGTGGTATAATAGCGCCAAACTGACCGGTATTTTTGTGTGCTTATCCGTCATTAGCACCAAAATCCACCGGTTATTTGTGTGAGGAGGTATTTTTGTGATCAGTTTCATCATCTGTCTCGCGCTTCTCGTCGGAGGATACTTCACCTACGGCAAGGTCGTGGAAAACACCTTCGCTCCCGATGACCGCGAGACCCCCGCCGTCAAGATCAACGACGGCGTGGACTACGTGGTGCTTCCCCAGTGGAAGCTGTTTCTGGTGCAGCTGCTGAACATCGCAGGCCTGGGCCCCATTTTCGGCGCGCTTCAGGGCGCTTTGTGGGGACCCATCGTATTCTTGTGGATCACCTTCGGCACTCTTCTGGCCGGCGGCGTCCACGACTTCTTCTCCGGCATGATGAGCGAGCGCAACAACGGCGAGTCCATCTCCGAGATTGCCGGCATCTATCTGGGCGGCGCCATGAAGAACGTCATGCGCGTGTTCAGCGTGGTGCTGCTGGTGATGGTGGGCACCGTGTTCGCCGTGGGTCCTGCCGGACTGATCGTCACGCTGTTCCAGCAGAACGGCGTGGAGGGAATTCTGGCCACCACTCTGTTCTGGCTCATCGTCATCCTGATCTACTACTTTATCGCCACGTTCCTCTCCATTGACAAGATCATCGGTAAGGTGTACCCCATCTTCGGTATCTGCCTGATTGTCATGGCGGTAGGCGTTGCCATCGGCATTTTCGTCAATCCCGACTACACCATCCCTGAGATCTGGAGCAACTTCCGCAGCATGCATCCCGCCAGCACCCCCATCTGGTCGTTCATGTTCATCACTGTGGCCTGCGGCGCCATCTCCGGTTTCCACGCCACTCAGTCTCCCTTGATGGCCCGCTGCATGAAGAGCGAGCGCCAGGGTCATTTTGTGTTCTACGGCGCCATGGTCTGCGAGGGTGTCATCGCCCTGATCTGGGCCGCCGCCGGCTGTTCCCTCTATGAAGTCACCGGCGGGCTGAATACCGGCCTTCAGGCGGTGCTTGCCAACGGCCAGTCTGCCGCCATCTATGACGTGTGCGCCAAGACCATGGGCGGCATCGGCATCGCGCTGGCCATGCTGGGCGTCATCGCCTGCCCCATCACCTCCGGTGATACCGCCTTCCGCTCCGCCCGTCTGGTACTGGCCGACTGGCTGAAGCTGGATCAGGGCAGCTACAGAAACCGTCTGATCCTCTGCATCCCCGTACTGGGCGTGGGCGCTTTCCTGGGCATCGGCAATTGCCTGAAGTTTATCGACTATACCGTCATCTGGCGTTATTTCAGCTGGACCAACCAGACTCTGGCCATGATCGTGCTGTGGGCTGCGTCCATGTATCTGTTCTACGACAAGAAGAACTATTGGATCACCGCCGTTCCCGCCACCTTCATGAGCGCCGTATCTGCTACATACTTTGTCCTGGCCCCCGAGTGCCTGGGCAAGCTGGTGAACACCTACGCCGACGGCAAGCTGGTTTCCTATAACACCTTGGTGGCCTATCCCATCGGCATCGCGGTGGCCGCGCTGTTCCTTGGAATCTTCCTCTTCTCCATCAAGAAGCGGAACGTCAGCCCCCGGTATGATACCCTGAAGAAGTAACCTTCATTCCCAACAGCCAGAATGGGGCGGAGGGGCCGGAATACCGCCCCTCCGCCGCCGTTTATTCAGGAGGCGTCCATGATCTTCAAACCGAGACAATTGAGCCTGACCGGCCTGGACAGCGACACCCTGGCCGCAGACAAAAAATCCTGCAAGCGCTTCGGCCCCTGCGGTGTGGGCAGGCAGGCCCTGTACCTCAACAGCTTCTATATTGACCGGTGCTTCTATGTCGCCCTCTCCTCCGTCCGCCGGATTTTCAAGCGGGTGGCCATGAGCAAGGGTGGATTCACCGGCAAGGGCATGTTCGCCTCCATTCCCTATCTGGTGGTGGAATACGACGGCGGCAAGCAGAAGCAATGCAATTTCAAACGAGAGGACGACGTGGACCGCCTGCTGGAGTATTTTGCCCAAGTCTGCCCGGAGGTTCCCCGGCTCAGCGAGGAGGGTGAGCGCCGTCTGGCAGAAAAAGCGGCCAGAGAAGCCCGGCGCTACCTGAAGGAGCTGACTCCGCAGGCACAGAAATCCTGGGACGAGCTGGAGCGGGCCAAAGCAAAGCTGGCAGAGGACCCTGCCCGTTCCAACCGTCTGGCCCGGGCCGCCCGGGCCAAGCGCAACAGCGACCGGTCCAACCCTGCTTACAAGTGGGTTGCCCTGACCATTGTGATTCTGGGAGCGGCGGCGCTGGCATACGGCGTGTGGTCCTGGCTGCAAAAGAACAGCACAGGGGTTTATTTTCTTCTCTTCGGACTGGCAGCCATCTTTTTCTTCTCCGGCGCCAATGTGCTGCCCACAGCCCGGAACAACAAAAAAGCTGTAGCCCGGGAGTGGGAGGAAGCCAAATCCGCCATGAAGGAGCTGGCAGGCGGAAAATTTCCGGTTCCTGGCCATTACGCACATCCCATAGTCCTGGAGCGAATGATCCGTATCCTCCGGGAGGGCCGGGCGCAGACCTCCGGCGAGGCCCTGGAAGTTCTCAAGAAGGACCTGAAGGCCCTCAACTCCTCCGTCCAGGTGGAGCAGGAGGAATACGACGAGGTAGTCTGCATCAAGCCCATGTTTCTGCTTCAGGATTACCAGTAAAATTTTTTGCTTTATATGAAAAATCACTGCATATGGCAGCTCATGCGGACATGCGCAGTCACCCCTCTTTACAGGCAATTCTCCGCAGGAAACCAGCCGTACAGAAATCCGCAGGATATCCCCAGCTCCGGGATATCCTGCGGATTTTCTATGGTTTGGGCTATGTTTTGCACCGCCGCAGATGGAGCAAGAAGACGCCGGAAAGCCCCTCTGGAAGCGCAATCCAGTCTCCGGCGGCATCTTCTTTCCCATTCTTCCCTGCTGCAATACGGTTTGCATGAATACCTTTCCTGAACAGCATTTTGAAACTGACTCCGGCAGGTGCCGTAATGATCATTTTCTGAATCGCTTCCACTACTTCCATAAACGGATCACTCCCGCGTCCTGGAACTGCTTGAGCAGCAGCAGAACAATGGGCAGCAGAATCATCCCGCCCACTCCCATGAACCGGAACCCCACATACATGGCCAGCAGCGCGGTAATCGGCGGCAGGTCCGCCTGTCCCGCCAGCAGCCGGGGTTCCAGCAGCGTGTGGACAATCAGTCCCACGGCGTACAATACCAGCAAAGACAATCCCCGCTCTGTGCTCCCCATCAGAAAGCAGCCCAGCGCCCAGGGAAACAGCACCGTCCCCGTTCCCAGCACCGGCAGCGCGTCTACCAGAGCGGTAAAGACCGCCGCCAGCAGGGCATAATCCAGCCTCATCCACACAAACCCCGCCAGCAGAATACCGAACGTGGCCAGAATCAGCAGCAGCTCCGCTCTCAGCCATTTGAGAATGGTGGAACGGAAACAGTGGGCCGCTTCCCGGCACCTCCCCTGCCACGCCGGAGGCAGCTGCCGCTTGAGAAAGGCCAGAATAGACGGATAGCTCAGGCTGGTAAAATACACCGCCAGTACCGTCGTCACCAGAAACAGTCCCGCATCCGGCAGGGCGGAGAGCAGCGAGGACGCCGCACCCATCAGACGCGTTCCCGCCGCACCCGCCAGACCGGGCCCTTCCTCCATCAGCTGTCCCGCCAGCAGATCCAGGGCGGAACGCAGAAAAGCCGGGCTGGAGGCATACCAGCGCTCAATCTGATCCAGCATCCCGTTCCACACCGCTGGGAATCTCTCCATCAGCTCCGGCAGACGGTCGGACCATTGCCGCAGCTCCACCGTCAGCCGCGCCAGCACCATCACTACGCCGCCCCCCGCCACCACCAGAAGCAGCGTCGTCACCAGACCGGCGGCGAAAGCCCGCCGCACCTTCATCCGCCGCCGCAGTTTCTGTACCGACGGCTCCACCATGGCGCTCAGGGCCAGAGCCAGCAGAAACGGCAGCAGCGGCGCCAACAGCCATTTGAAAAAGATCACCGCGCCGCCCAGCCAGAGCAGAGCAGTGATTGTCTTTTGTAAAAAGACACTTAATTGTGACATATAGACAATCTGTACCTCTTTTCCTCCTGCCAGGCAGGAAAGATTGTGGATTTTTCCATCAGATTCCGGGTTGTAAAAGCGGCGGAGCTGTGGTACACTAGCAACATTCGAGGACATGTGACCGCAAGGGGGATACAAAATGGGAGCAAAGACCAAATACTATATTGTGGCCGCCGCCGCTCTGCCGGAGATTTTCATTAAGGTGGCGGAGGCAAAGCGGATGATGCAGACCGGCGAGGCTGATACTGTGGGCGAGGCCACCCGGCAGGTGGGCATCAGCCGCAGCGCCTTTTACAAATACAAGGACGCCGTTCAGCCCTTCAACGACATGAAGACGGGGCACATTATCACTTTCTACGCCATGCTGAAAGATAATCCCGGCGTACTGAGCAATGTCCTTGCTATTTTTGCCGGGAGCGGGGCGAATATTCTTACCATCAACCAGTCCATTCCCACCAACGGCTGCGCCGCCGTGACGGTTTCCGCTGAAACCAGCGACATGGAAATTACGCTGGAGGAGCTGATCAGCCAGGCCGCCGCCCTGGAGGGCGTGGTGCGCTTTGAAATTCTGGCGGGATAATTTTTTAAGCGTGAACATTCCGAAATGACTCGGAGCGCTTTCTTTCCGCCTCCGGGCGGCAGCGAAGGAGAGGAGAATTGCTATGGCAAATTTTGCGGTAATGGGGTTTGGTACGGTTGGCAGCGGCGTGGCGGAGGTACTGCGCATGAACGGCGCGTCCATCGCGGAAAAACTGGGGGAACCCCTCCATCTGAAATATATTCTGGACGTGCGCGACTTATCCGCCACGCCTTACGCGGACATCGCGGTAAAGGACTTCTCTGTGTTGGAGAACGACGCTGAGCTGGACGTGGTGGTGGAGTCCATCGGCGGCGCCAAGGTGGCGCTGGACTTCACCCGCCGGGCCCTTATGGCCGGCAAGCACGTTGTCACCTCTAACAAGGAGCTGGTGGCTTCCCATGGGAGGGAGCTTCTTGCGATTGCCAGAGAGAAAAACGTCAATTACCTCTTTGAAGCCAGCGTAGGCGGAGGCATCCCGGTACTGCGCCCTCTGTTCCAGTGTCTTGCGGGGAACCGGATCGAGGAGGTAGTGGGCATCCTTAACGGCACCACCAACTATATTCTCACTCGGATGGTAAAAAGCGGCGTCCCCTTTGCCGAGGCGCTGAAGGAGGCTCAATCCAAGGGTTACGCCGAGCAGAATCCCGCCGCCGACGTGGAAGGACTGGATGCAGGACGGAAGATCTGTATTCTCTCCAATCTGGCCTGGGGCAAGGAGGTCCTGCCGGAGAACATCAGCGTGCAGGGCATCAGCGGCCTGGATCTGAAGGACGTGGCCATTGCCAGCGCCGGGGGATACCGGGTGAAGCTGCTTGGTCGGGCGGTAAAGCTGGACGGCGGGAAGCAGGCGGCCTATGTGGCCCCCCATCTGGTACCGGAGGACTGCCCCATCGCGGCGGTGGACGATGTATTCAACGCCATCATGATCCGCGGCAACGCTGTGGGCGAGGTGATGTTCTACGGCCGGGGAGCCGGAGATCTGCCCACCGCCTCCGCCGTCATGGGCGACGTGATAGACGCCTTGCAGCACCGGGTCAGACGCAGAAACCTGGGCTGGAGCGAGAGTGCAGAGCTGGCGGGACCGGACCAGCTGTCCATGCGCTGGTATCTGCGGGGAGACTTCCCGGTCCCGGCGGGGTGCGAAACCCTGTCCGGCGGCGGGATTATCACCGGCGTTCTGCATGCCGGCGAGGCCAGAACCCTGGCAGAAAAACTGGGCGCAGCGGCGCTGCTGCCGGTTCTGGGATAACCTTTTTGTCCTCGGGACACTATAATGGAGTGTCACCCAATTTGCCAACAGAGAGGAAGCATCCTTATGAGTTTGATTGTACAGAAATTTGGCGGCAGTTCTGTCCGGGACGCCCAGCGCATCCGGAATGTGGCGGGCATTATTGCCGATACTTATAGAGCGGGAAATCAGGTGATGGCCGTCCTGTCCGCTCAGGGCGACACCACTGACGACCTGATCGAAAAGGCGCGGGAAATCAATCCCCGGGCCTCCAAGAGAGAGATGGATATGCTGCTGAGCACCGGCGAGCAGATCTCCATCGCTCTGTGCGCCATGGCCCTGGAGGGCATGGGCCTGCCGGTGGTGAGTCTCACCGCCTGGCAGGTGGGCGTTCATACCACCAGCACTTATTCCGACGCGCGCATCCAGCGCATTGATCCCGAGCGCATCCAGCGGGAGCTGGACAAAAACAAGATTGTCCTGGTGGCAGGATTCCAGGGTGTGAACCGGGTGGGCGACGTGACTACCCTGGGCCGGGGTGGATCTGACACCAGCGCCGTGGCGCTGGCTGCTGCCTTTGGAGCGGATCTGTGCCAGATCTACACCGACGTGGACGGCGTGTACACCACCGATCCCAGAGTAGCCGGCGGCGCAGTGAAGCTGGAGGAAATCACCTATGACGAGATGCTGGAGCTGGCCAGTCAGGGAGCCCAGGTGCTTCACAACCGCAGCGTGGAGCTGGCGAAAAAATACCGGGTGAATATGGAAGTCGTGTCCAGTCTGGAGCGGAAGCCCGGCACGAAAGTCAAGGAGGTCGTCAAAATGGAAAAGACAAACATCGCCGGCGTGGCGAAGGATACAAGCATCGCGCGGATCGCGGTGGTGGGGCTGGATCATAACCCCGGAGTCGCTTTCCGGGTGTTCTCTCTGCTGGGCAGGGCCAATATCAACGTGGACGCCATCATTCAGTCCATTGGACGGGGTACCAGCAAGGACATCAGCTTTACTCTGCCCAGAGCCGACGTGGAGGAGGCCATGCGGGTGCTGGAAGAGGAGAAGGTTACGCTGGGCTTTGACCACCTGACGGTGGAGGACAAAATTGCCAAGGTATCCATCGTAGGCGCCGGAATGATGACCACCCCCGGCGTGGCCGCCAAAATGTTCGAGGCTCTGTACGACGCCAACATCAACATCCAGATGATCAACACCAGCGAAATCCGGGTCTCTGTGCTCATTGACGAGGAGAACGCCTCCGCCGCTGTGCGGGCGGTCCATGATAAGTTCTTCGGGGCTGAAAACTGACCGGCAGGTACTTGCAAGAGCCTGTACTGACGCATCCAATTTCCCGCTTCTGCATGAACCGCCCCCGTAAAAACGGACAATAGACAAAAGCCCCCTGATGTAGGAAAAT